>NZ_CP012371.1:321011-642022 GCF_000619905.2 Nitrosospira briensis C-128
GCTGTAATCAAGGCGCTTGTTGGGTTTGTGTGCTTCACTCTTAAAACTTGATGGTACGCGCTTCATCTTTGGCTTCCTGGATGCGTTCCATCAGCGTTAGCACGTCACGCAGCGAGCACGACAATCGATCAAGCTTCCAAACGACCGATACCTCGCCTTTGCGGAGTTGGTCGAGTAGACGGTAAAGTTCGAGGAAATCTCACTGACCGCCGGAGGCCTTCTCGCGGAAGATGCGTTCACAGCCTGCCGCCCTCAGTGCGGCTGCTTGGAATGCCATTGCTTTTAAGGAGTATCGTTGCGCAAACGGCCCCTTGCGCAATTGCACCAAGACTCGCAACATGTGGAACTGAATGCGCGATTGAGTAATCAAAACAGACGCATCGAAGGAACATCATGATGCTTAAGCTCTACGGTTTTTCCAAGGTCAACGCTTACGCATGCGGGCACACCCGCGACCTGCGCGTGCTGTGGGCACTCGAAGAGATGCAACTGCCTTTCGAGCTGGTCGGCATGGACCACCCCGCATACGACCTGAACACCGAAGCCTATCGCCAGTTGAGCCCTTTCGAACAGATTCCGGCGATCGATGATGGCGGGTTGGTGTTGTCCGAATCCGCCGCCATTGTCGTTTACCTAGCGAAGAAGTCCGACCGCTTGATTCCCGGCGACCACGCGGGCGAGGCGCAGGTAATACGCTGGTGTTTTACCGCGATGAACTCGGTGGAACCGCCGTTGCTTAGCCTGATGGTGCACGACTGGACAGCAGATGGGCGTTGCAGCAAGCCCCGCGATTTCCTGGTCGGCTGGGTCAATCGGGTGTTGACGAACCTTGAGCGCTGGTTCGCCGACCGCGACTTCGTCGCGACAAAAGATTTCACGGTCGCCGACATCCTGATGGCACACGTGCTGCTCTCGGGCATCAAGGACGAGGGATTGATCGTGCCATATCCACGAGTCGCGTCGTATCGAGATCGGTGCCTAGCCCGGCCCGCGTGGAAGCACACCATCGCGGCGTACGGCGCACGGGTCGAGGCGGGATAGATCGTCAAAGCCAGCCGCGACGCCCATAAAGTCCCTTCTGCCTCAAAGCCCTACTTGCTGTGCTGCGTCTTAGCGTGCTTAAATTTCCATTTTACCGAAGCGGCGCGGCTCGGTGCTGCATGCCTTCGACAGCACGGTACCGGAACCGCTGCCCGCTGCAGGTGACAATCTGGACAAGAAACGCCCCGCCCTGCCCTTTCAAGGTCACGCCCGACACACCGCCGGCGTTACTTGCAGCGCGTAGCTGCTCTATAGTCATGCTTTGCATGGTCGGGTCCTTGTTAATATCCAATTAAACTGGATTTAGTGTGTGTGATTCCTAGGAGACATGCAACGGTAGATAAAAAAAAGGGGCATACGCACCTACCGGTCACCGCAACATTGCCGCTGAGCGCTGGCACTTGGTCAGTTGCGGTTATTCATGGTCGACCTCGATGGAATACAGGTCGGCCTGCCTCCCATTTTATTCTTTACGCAAATATCTTCCGTGTCTTTCATATGGAGCGATATTTTGCGGGATAATGGGCGTTCCAACTGGACAAATCAGAAGCTCCCTATGCACCTCTCAATTATCATTCCTGCTTTTAATGAAGAGCGTCTGATTGAAGAATGCTTGCAATCCATTTCTACATCACTTGCCGCAAATTACAAACCCGGTTTCACATCGGAGATTATTGTGGTGGACAACAATTCCACTGACAACACGGCCAATCTGGCAAGACAGGCAGGCGCCCGGGTTGTGTTTGAGCCGGTCAATCAGATCGGCCGGGCACGCAATACCGGCGCGGCTGAGGCGACAGGCGACTGGCTGTTGTTTGTGGATGCGGACAGTTATTTAAATACCGGGCTGCTGGCCGATATCCTGCGGCTTATCGAAGAAGGCAAGAGCGTGGGCTGTGGCAGCACGATACAAATGCCGGGATTGCCGTGGTGGGCAAGTGCGACTTTGAAGCTCTGGACAGGTATATCGGTTCTATTTGGCTGGGCAGCCGGAGCGCTGGTCGTATCCCGCAGCGATGCGTTTCGCGACGTCGGCGGCTTCGACCAGGAACTTTACGCTGCCGACGAGATAGGCTTGAGTCAGAAACTAAGAAAATGGGGACAACAGCGCGGGCTTCAATTCGTCATCTTGACCAAACATCCTCTGGAGTCGTCACCGCGCAAGGTGCAGCTTTACTCCGCGGGAGAGATTAGCGGCCAGATCCTGCGCGTCATGCTGCACCCGCGCCGGTCGTTGCAAGACAAAAAGCAGTTGCCGGTCTGGTATGACGGGCGGCGCTAAAAACATATTGATGGTTGTAACAACCCGCCCCTATTCTCCCCTTCTGGCTCTTCTCGTTGACGGAAATCGAAAATCCGGTGTTACGCAACACGGGTGCAATCCCGGAAAACCGCATCCTGGGCGCCCGCCTCTTCGACGTGAGGCAGCTCATCAAGGCGCAGCGATACCTGGTGTGATGGCGGCATTCGGCAGGCTGCCGATAAACTTTACTCCGGGATATCGAGTGAACGCCAGCACCGACTGCTACTGCAGCAACCCCTGAGAAGGATATCCGGCGAATTACGTCAAATACAAACCGATTCGTAGATTGGGGCGACCTGAATGATTAATCCGTTTTTTTGACGCATTGCGTGCCATAAGGAGTCGGGTCAACAATTGTACGTGGCGCGGTCTTTACGCTTGCTCTGATTTCTGCGGCCCGCTTCGCTGCCACATCCGCCTCTTCGGAACGTCCAGCCCCGGAAAGAGCCGACGCGTAATCGTCGAGCAGATTAGAATAAAAAGAGGGGGCAGAGTTTGCGCCGATCACAGGATCAAGCTCGCCTAGAATCTGTTCAAAGTACGACACGGCTTCGGGAAACTTTCGTTGAGCCAGATTGAGGCGCCCCAATTGGGTAAGGGAAAGATAAAACACTCCCCCCGTCTGTTTGTCTCCATCGTTCTTGTCAAGCTCGTTTCCAGCGATGAACTCGCGCTCTGCTTCCTTGAAAAAACACGTCACGCCAAGGGCGCGGCCATATTCATAGTGGAGAACCGCTTTGAAGCGAGGATCTGATTGTGCTAAACGCTCATCTGTAAACAAACGGGAATAGATGCTGCGTGCCGTATTCCAATCGCCTCGCTGGCTGGCCGCCGCAGCGTCCTGCAGATAGGTAGTTACTGTTTTTTCGGCAGCTACGGCCGAACCGGTCATGCTGAAAACGATAACCAGCCCTGAAATCAATTTCCACATATATTCCCTTTTTTAACAAGCGATATGACGCGGCTACCATGTAAGAGTATTACTACAGAATGCTTTACCATTTTTTTGCAACGTTTATTTCAATAGAAAATCTCAAATAGCATTTTCTGCCAATTGTAGCGCTGGAAATGAATATCTGAAATAGTTATCTATCAAAATACGCCAAAGCGATTCCACGCTGAAAACCGGAGAAGTAATATTTTGTATCGCTCATATCGTTTATATTGCTCGTTCAATGAGCAGCGAAAACTGCCGGACGATGGAAGAAGCAGCTGCGAGCGCCTGGAATGAAAGCTGCATAATGTATGACAAAATCAATCGCATGAAACACTTCGGCGGCATCGATCCCTCGGTTGTCTACAGGCCGGGTTGGTCTCGATGAAACTCGCCGCTTTACAAAAGGTGGAGCGCTATGCCATCGTCGGCACTCTGGATTGGATGTGCAAGATCATCGATACCCTGAATCCAGTTTTTCCCGATCCCGATATGCGCACGTTTCCGGTTGACCAGGAGAACAACGCCTGGGCTTGGCTGGATGTCGAACCCAGTAGCCAAGAGTAAAATGCGTCCATTTTCGTGTGCGATCCAAACAATGCATGAAATATACGAACAGACAGTCGTATAATGACTGGAGGTCACTTATAGGAGTTTTGAAGCCGTGAGTATCCAGGAACGAAAAGCACGAGAATTCAATCGCCGGGAAAGTGAAATTCTCAACGCGGCTCTGGCCCTTTTCGGCCGTGCCGACTGGGAATTGGTAACGGTTGAAGAAATCTCCCGAAAAGCCGAGGTTGGCAAAGGCACGATCTACAAACACTTCGAGAGTAAGGATGAAATTTATGCGCGGCTTGCGCTGGAATTCAATCGCAAGTTGCTGGCGCAAATCCAGCAAGCGGATATATTGCCCGTGATCGCGCGCTTCCGCGAAATGACCCGGGTTGCGTGGGAGGCCCATCTTTCAAGCAAGGAGCTTCATCGCGTAGTGCTCTACTGCGGACGTGCAGAGTTCAGGCGAAACCTGCCCGCGCGGATCAGTGAGGAACTCAAGGCAGTAGAGGCAGCGACAAACAAGGCAATCAATGCCACTATCATGCAAGGCGTCGAGGAAGGGCTGTTTCCACGCAAACCGCTGGACATGCTGATGTTCGGAGCGCAATCGGCTTTCTGGGGAGCGGTTCAACTGATCTGGAGCGGCTATCTGAACGAGCGCGACAAGGCGAGGTATTGCGACGAAATTACCAACTTCATATTGACGGGCCTGATCTACCAGGACCGGCGCCTGTAAACGGAAGAGTGCTTCATTCTTATCTATATGACCAATAGTCCAGATACGACCGACGGACATCTCACAGATTCCCATGATGGATATTGATCATACCGGCAGAGATCGACCTCTCCCGGGCGACACCCGGCAAAAAGCATCCAGCAAGCGCCGTGCAGTGCGTATCGTAGCCGTCGTGCTGCTCCTGCTGCTGTCCATCGCGGGCGCACTGCGTATCTTCGGCCATACGGGGACTAATTCCGCTGCTCCCGCTCCCAAAGCGGCTCCAGCGCTGGAGTTGCTGCCGCGCGACGTCGCCGAGGCAACAGTACGGGCACTGCAACGCACTATTCCTCTCACGGGCACGATTCAGCCGCTCAATCAAACGGAGATCAGATCGCAGCAGGCCGCCGAAATCCAGGAAGTGTTGGTCCGCGAGGGCGAGCCGGTGGAAAAAGGACAGGTTCTCGCCCGGCTCGACACTACGGATCTTGAAGCTAAACTGCGCGACAAGCTCGGCGCGCTCGACGTGGGCAAAGCGCAGCTGGCGCTTGCCAGAAAGAACCTCCATGCCAATGAGTCACTGCTGGAGCGCAATTTCATTTCACAAACCGCCTTCGACAATTTACAAAGCAATTTTCACATCGGCGAAGCGACGCTGGTTTCGCTTCAGGCCCAAGTTGAACAGGCGCGCAAAGCGCTTGCTCATGCCGTCATCCGCTCGCCGATTACCGGCGTGATCGCCGAACGCGTGGCGCAACCGGGTCTCGCGGTCGCAGTCAACACGAAACTCTTCATCGTACACGATCTTTCCCTGATGAGTATCGAAGCCCTGGTCCCGGCTCGCGACATTCCCGCGGTACAAGTGGGGCAGGAGGCCCGATTGCTGATCGAGGGATTCGGCGAACGCGTATTTATCGGCAAGGTGGAGCGGATCAATCCTTCGACCGAACAAGGGTCGCGCTCGATCATGGTGCACCTGCTGATCGCCAACACGGACGGTCAACTGAAGGGGGGGATGTTTGGGCAGGGCACGCTGGGCGTGTCCAGCATCGTTTCGGCCATTGTCATACCGCAAGCCGCGGTGCGCGAACAAGGCGGCCATGCCTCCGTTTTCCGCATTGAAGCGGGCGTGCTGACCGAACAGCCCGTGGAAACCGGCATGCGCGATGCGGCGACTGACACTATCGAAATCAGATCAGGCCTCTCTTCCGGCACCAAGGTAGTGGTAGGCAATCTGGTGAATCTGCATACGGGGCAACCGGTACGCGTTATGAATGTCCCCGACGAATGACGTCCGCAGCCCGAATTTCGAAAACCGCCGCTGCCTGAGCATTCATAAAACCCATCACGCACTCTTCAGCGCATAGCCATGTGGATCACTCGCGTCAGCATCAATAACCCTGTTTTCGCCACCATGATGATGGCGGCGCTGCTGGTGCTCGGACTGTTTTCCTACCAGCGTCTCAATGTCGACCAGTTTCCGGATGTCAGTTTTCCCATCGTCGTCGTGCAAACGGAATATCCGGGCGCATCCCCCGAGACGGTGGAGTCGGATGTCACGCGCAAGATCGAGGAAGCCGTGAATACGGTCAGCGGCATCAAGACCGTCAGTTCGCGCTCTTTCGAAAGCAGCTCGCGCGTAATAGCGGAGTTCGACCTGACCACGGACCCGGCGGTGGCGGCGCAAGACGTACGCGACAAGATAGCATTGGTGCGCCCCGGCTTCCGGCGTGAAGTCAAGGAACCCAGGATCAGCCGTTTCAACCCGGACGACACGCCCATCATCTCACTGGCGCTGGATTCCGGTACGCGCGACCTGCGCGAACTTACCACTTTGGCCGACCAGGTCATTCGCAAACGGCTGGAAACCGTCCGCGGCGTCGGCCAGGCAACACTGGTCGGTGGAATCATGCGCGAGGTGAAGGTCTACCTCAAGCCCGACCAGATGCGCGCGCTCGGTGTCGGCGCGGACAAGATCCTCGAAACCATCACCCGCGAAAACCAGGAGCTCCCCGCCGGCAGCATTTCCACCGGTCGAGAGGACACCATGGTCCAGGTGCGCGGGCGCATCGCCGAACCTCATCAGTTCGGCAGCCTGATCGTGGCGCAGCGCGGCGGCGCGCCGGTACGCCTCGATCAGGTGGCAAGCATCGAAGACGGCCGCCAGGAAATGACCACGGCGGCCCTGGTGGACGGCAAACCTGCCCTGAGCATCGATATCGTCAAAGTACGGGGATCCAATACCATCGTGGTAGCCGACGGCGTGCGCGCGGCAGCAGCTGAACTGCGCAGCATACTGCCGCCCGATGTAAAACTCAGGGTTGTGCGCGACAGTTCCACCGGCATCCGCAATTCGGTGGCGGATGTCAAGGCAACGCTGATCGAGGGGGCGGCGCTCACCATCGCCATCGTGTTCTTATTCTTCAATTCCTGGCGCAGCACGGTGATCACTGGCCTGACCCTGCCGATCGCACTGATCGGGACGTTTCTTGCCATGTATGCCTTTGGCTACACGCTTAACACCATGACGTTGATGGCGCTCTCGCTCAGCGTGGGATTGCTGATCGACGACGCCATCGTGGTACGCGAAAACATCGTGCGCCACCTCATGATGGGCAAGAATCACCGCCAAGCAGCGCTCGAAGGCACGCAGGAAATCGGTCTCGCGGTGCTTGCCACCACCTTCACCATTGTCGCGGTATTCCTGCCGGTGGCTTTCATGGGCGGTATTATCGGGCGTTTCTTTTTCCAGTTCGGCATCACGGTTTCCGCAGCGGTGCTGCTCTCCCTTTTTGTCAGTTTCACCCTCGATCCGATGCTGTCCAGCGTCTGGCCCGACCCAGCGACCCAGGGAGGCAGGCCCCGACCCGTACTGGGTCGGTTGCAAGCCGGCCGCGACGCACTGCTCGATGGTATTCATGCCGTGTACGGCACTTTATTACACTGGGCGATGAGGCATCGCTTGTGGATCCTGGCGCTGGCCTTCGTTACCTTCTTCGGCAGCTTCGCGCTGGTGCCGCTGATCGGCTCCGAGTTCGCGCCCCAGGCCGATCTCGGCGAAGCCCAGGTCACTATCAAGACGCGCGTCGGTTCGTCCATCGAATACACGCGAGCCAAGGTGCAGCAGGCGCAGGCGGCGTTGGCCGAATTTCCGGAAGTTGAATATTCCTACGCCACCGTAAACAGCGGCGGTGCCGTAGGAAAGAATTCAGCAACCATTTATGCGCACCTCACCGATCATAAGCAGCGAAGCCGCAGCCAGAAACAGCTGCAGGACCCGATCCGCGAGCGCCTGAACCGTATCGCCGGTATCGAGATCAGCGTCGGCACATCCGGCGGACTGGGCGGCGGCAAGCCGATCCAGGTAAGCATACAAGGGGCCGATATTGCGCAACTGGAGAAGCTGTCGCAAGCAGTAATGGCGACCATGCACAGGATTCCCGGTCTCGTCGATATCGATTCCAGTCTGGAGGCAGCGAAACCGACGCTGGCAGTGGACATCAATCGCGAACTGGCCAGCGATCTGGGGCTCGGGGTTGAACAGATTGCCAATGCCTTGCGCCCGCTCGTCGCCGGTGAAATCGCTGGAGCCTGGAAAGCGCCGGACGGAGAGAACTACGATGTAACGGTGCGCCTGCCACGCGAGGAGCGCGCACGGGCCGCCAACCTGGACAGGCTCTATCTGACCAGCACGCTTGTCGATGCCGACGGCAGCCCGCGCATGGTGTCCCTGCGGCAGATTGCCGAGTTCGTGCCGACACTCGGCGTCTCCCAGATCAATCGCAAGGATTTGCATCGCGAAGTCCTGATCGGCGCCAACCCCTCCGGCCGGCCGCCGGGCGATCTGGGCCGGGAACTCGGTATCGCACTTAAGGACATAGAGGTGCCGCCAGGATATCGGTTCGTGATCGGCGGCGCAAACAAGGATCTGCAGGAGACCATGGGCTACGCCGCTGTCGCACTCGCTTTGGCGATTATCTTCATTTACCTGATCCTGGCTTCGCAGTTCGGCAGCTTCCTTCAACCCGTGGCGATCATGGTCTCGCTGCCGCTTTCGCTGATCGGCGTATTTCTCGCGCTGCTGATCACGGGCAGCACGCTCAATATCTTTTCCATCATCGGCTTCATCATGCTGATGGGCCTGGTTACCAAGAACGCTATCCTGCTGGTCGATTTCATCAATCAGGCTGTCAAGGCGGGCAAAGATCGCCACGAGGCAATTATCGAATCCGGCAACGTGCGCCTTCGCCCCATCCTCATGACCACCATGGCAATGATCTTCGGCATGCTGCCGCTCGCCCTCGGCCTGGGCGAAGGCGGCGAACAGCGCTCGCCCATGGCCCACGCTGTCATTGGGGGCCTTGTCACATCGACGCTGCTGACCCTGCTGGTGGTACCGGTGATCTATTCCTACCTGGACGACTTGTCTATTTGGGCAACGCGCAAATGGGGTGGGAATTAAGCAGGCTGCGACCTGTCGGAAAATGCGGTTAAACAGGTGCAAACGTTTGAAGTGCTGCGCATGATGTATGCGCGGCTTGGACCTCGGGTTGCCCGAACACGCTGAATGGGATCGGACGTTATTTCAAATGCAGGCTGTCACGGATAGCCTGCATTACCATAGATCTCCCAGCACTCTGTTAATCACAAAAAGCATCACGGCCAGCGTAAGCAAGCCGAGCAGACGGCCGCTCTCCCCCATCAGATTAGCTGTTAAGGCAGACACGCGATCAAGACGGCGAAAAAGATATAAGGCAATAATAATGCCCACCACCATTGCCGCATACAAAACCTCCACGTACCCTACTTGATAATACCATTCGCTGTTGTCCACGCTGATTGCTCCATCGATGTCACTGCTGCTGTGCCGGGTCACAGGTTCCCGCCACAAATTGTCGAACACTCCGCCCTGCCCCCTTTGAATCCAAATCCTTGCCTCAGGGGATTTGCTTCATCTCAGGATAACTGGACTGCTTGGGCTCTTCATCATCATGAACGGCCCAAACGCGTAAATTCCCGGTATGGCATTTTTAACGACTGATTTTGCCCGTGGATGCACTGGTTCCGGTGGAGCGGCGAAGCAATTCCAGCAGCGCTTCCGCCGCAGGTCCCGAAGAGGCGGGGTTTTGACCGGTCACCAGGTTACCGTCCACCTGGACATAGGGCAGCCAGTTGCTGGTCTTGCTGTAGTTTCCGCCCAGTTCCCTTAGCCGGTCTTCCAGCAGGAAAGGGACGACCGTGGTCAAGCCCACGGCCTCTTCCTCCGCATTTGAAAACCCGGTCACGCGCTTTCCTTTAACCAGGTATTCGCCGTCTTTCCCGCGCACATTGACCAGCGCGACGGGCGCATGACACACAGCCACAATGGGTTTGTCGGCATTGACGAAGTCTTCGATCAGCGCAATGGATGCCGCGTTATCGGGCATGTCCCACATCGGGCCGTGGCCACCAGGATAAAATACCGCGTCAAAATCACTTGCCAGAAGATAAACCAGCTCTTCCGTATTCGCCAGCTCAGCCTGTGCAGCGCCGTCTGTCCGGAAACGCTTTGTCGCGTGAGTCTGGTTTTCCGGCAATTCACTTTTTGGGTCAAGCGGCGGTTGGCCGCCTTTCGGCGAGGCCAGCTTGATCAATGCGCCAGCGTCCTTCAGCAAATAATACGGTGCGGCGAACTCTTCCAGCCAGAGGCCGGTTTTCTTTCCCGTATTGCCAAGTTGATCGTGAGATGTCATAACAATAAGAATCTTCATCACACACCTCCTTCTGGTTAGAAAGCCATTATCCTGAATCCGCTCCATCCAACTGCTGGATCCAGCAGCCTGTCGGACTTAAAGAAAATCGGCTGCAAAGCCTGCTGGTTCATATTTCGCTCGCCCTGACGATTAGCGGGAGACAGTGCGGGTCTCAAGGACGTGATTGGCGACTGTCAGAATTCAAGCGTATAGTTTTTCAAGTTCACTTGCCGGAAGGCCATCGCATCATGGGTTGGCAAGCCTGTGGGACTTTGCCAGCAAGCAGGACGATATTGAGCTAAATCTCGAGAGCCGAGCGATAACGCCTTGGCGCTCTGCCCCACCACCAAGCATATATTACATATAACAGGAATAGGCATGACTTTCAAACTCGGCCGCGAGCAGACTATGTTGGCCATCGATATCCGGAATCCAGGAGGACCGGAGGTATTGATGTGCGCGTCACACCCTATTCCCCAGCCCGCGAGTGGAGAGATTCTGATCAAAATCGAGGCGGCTGGGGTCAACCGGCCGGACATTCTGCAGCGACGCGGACTGTACCCGCCGCCACCGGGGGCTTCCGAGATTCCAGGGCTCGAAATCGCCGGGGAGATTGTTGCCTTGGGCAAAGGAACCGTGCGCTTCGAGATAGGCGACAAGGTATGCGCACTCGTTGCAGGAGGCGGTTACGCCGAATACTGCACCGTGCACGAAAGTAACGCGCTGCCCGTGCCGCAAGGGCTCAGCATGATAGAAGCCGCAGCCTTGCCGGAAACCTTCTTCACGGTCTGGACCAACCTCTTCCAGCGCGGCAAGCTCAAAGCCGGCGAAACCGTGTTGATACATGGCGGGACATCGGGTATCGGCACCACCGCGACGATGTTGGCCAAGGCATTCGGCGCCACCGTGCTGGTTACGGTGGGTTCGGAAGAGAAACGGCAGGCCTGCCTGGCGCTAGGCGCTGATCTGGCCATCAATTACCACACGCATGATTTCGTCGCGGAAGCTGAAAAATTCATGGCTGGCGCAGGGGTCGACGTCGTGGTCGATATCATTGCCGGCGATTATGTCGCCCGAAACTATAAGGCGGCTGCGCTGAATGGCCGCATTGTCCAGATTGGCGTCCAGAATGGTCCTGCCAAAGACCTGAACCTCATGACCATGCTGAAAAAACGGCTAACGCATACCGGTTCCACATTACGGTCCCGCAACGTTTTGGAGAAAGCGCAGATTGCGCAGGAACTGGAACAGCAAGTCTGGCCGATGTTGCATCAGGGAAAGCTGAAACCCTTGATCTTCCGTACCTTCAGGCTGGAGGACGTAGCCGAGGCCCATACGCTGATGGAATCCGGCGCACATATCGGAAAACTCGTTTTGACGACTGCTGCCATGTAGGCAAATGGCTCTGGAACATCGGCTTGAGGTTACTGCCCTTCTCTCCTGCGCTGCCTTGGAGTTAATCCCGCTAATCGGTGGCATTACCGCCAACGAGGGCTGAACCACCACGGAATTTGCGCTCGACCTTCGCATCAATGCGAGGCGCGGCGAACAGCACCGGCATTTAGTGCTGAGCGTGATCTTGTTCGCCTTCACGCCTTTCTCGCTCCAGTAACTTCTAAAGTTGCGGCAAAAGTGGTGAAGCAGTCGGTGGCAGGTGCGCAGCAGTTCCTCAACCCGGCATTCCCAGTTCCGCCCGCTTCAATACCGCTACGATCTGTTCTATTGAAAACCGTTTCTTCTTCATGGCAAACAGCCCCCCTCAAGGTCAAGTTTGCCGAAAAACTCACTTTTTGTCCGGTCCTGAATTCCTAAATCAGATCAAGCCGTTGAAGTCCATAAAAAGAAGACATATAAAACAGCCTCTTTTCTTGCTTTAGCTCATTTTTTAATTCTTTAGAATATTGCTGAGCTATCAAATAGCTCTTGGTAGGCAAATAGGGGGACCGTAAGGATTCCTAAATGAGTAATAGGCGCAAACGGCCATGGAATCAAGTCGTTTCTGCACTACTGAGTGGCAGGACCCCAAGCAGACCTGCGGTTGGGTCCGCTTTTAGACGAGTCCTTTTATGCCTTGATCAAAATTTTCTGCCCCGCTTGCTTTAACGCACCATCACCATTCACATAAGCATAGAGCGTCGTGGTCGTAATATCCAAACGTCGCGCTACTTCGATAGCATTTATTTCATCTGTTGTAACCATCTGATTGAATAATAATTCTCACCCAAGGTAGGAAATGATGAATTCAGAACCGATTAAGATAGCCTTAAAAGGTAGCGATGGTCTGTTTGTCACTGTCGCGAGTGGAACGAGTCTATTAACCTCAACGAGCAATATTTGTGGAAATAATGAAATATTCGAAATGATCTATCAGCAGGACATGGTATTCGCGCTGCTGGCATCGAACGGGAAATACGTATCGGTTAAATTAAATGATAATAACTTCCTGGCGGCCATTAGCGGTGCCGTGGGTAGCACAGAAACATTTGAGATGTTCAACTGGCACGAAGATGACAGGATAGTGCTGTTTGCAGCCAACAAGTCCTATGTTCAGCTTGCAAAGCCTGGCTCCACGTTACAGGCCAGCTCCGCTGACCTGACGCAGGCGGATGTTTTTGAAATTGTTCCCCTAGATCGGAACGGGCAACCGTTACCGGCTGAACAACAGGAGAATGTGACCGTTCAGCCGGTAACAGAGACCACTCAAACGGTGGCGCTGGCGGCGGGCACACCTTCTGTTTTCACAGTGTGTTTTAGTGGAACAGCATGCACTCGCGACGAGGGAGAGGTATCCCGACCCGGTAGTGATAAAAATATCTACTGCCCGAGCACCGGGTATATTCCAGTCCGGATCCATAAAGAAATATCAGGATCATTAAGGGCCGTCACCCCGAGCATTTCTGTCCGGGGGGTAGGAGAGAATGACTGGGCTGAACCGCGCAACAACAGTGAACCATTGGTATTTAACGGACCTCTCAATGCAGAAAAAAGCCTGCTCAACTACGTAAAAAGCTACTCTGGCGGTAATCAGTATTCCGTTATCACGCAAGTTGACGGCTGGTCTGCCCCGGCACTTGCGCTGCATGGAGCAAATCTTGCCGCCGCCAGCGGAGCGCAAAAGTTTAACTTTATTGGCCACAGCCGCGGTGCGGTTGAGTGCATCATGGCAGCATGGTTTATCTATGCCTATGGCTCTGACCAGCTGAAGAAAATCCCCATCAATATTTTTGCGATCGATCCCGTTCCGGGGACCGGGCAGTGGTACAGCATGCTGACGCAGCTTCCACCAAACGTGGTGAACTATGTGGGGGTCTATGCCTGGGATATGTGCATTCAGCCCCAGGATAAACCCTACATGGCACTGGTACCACGTCCAAACGGGCTTATGACCGGCAAAGATAACACCGTGAAGCTCCATCAATCCCTGCTCTGGTGGGATCGGTGGAAATATATTGCAGACAATGCCCAGCTGACTGACCCGCTGGTAAAAGGAAACCTTCCGCAGCCGACTGGGTATCAACTCTATACGATCAGAGGGCGTCACAGCACCGTGTCCGGTAACTACACGGCCGATGCCGACTACGTGGCCTCCAATGTGTCTGAATTCGTAGCGACGGTACCAGAGCTCGTTTATAAAATGGCCAGGGGCTACTTAACCCAGTGGGGCACGGTATTTCCTCGCGCCAGCGAGGTCAGCGAGGATGTCGTTCCGCTGCGGCAGGGAATTAACACCAACCATAGAGATTTTGACCTTATGGGAGGAGGCGAGACCAGAACAAGTTCCCTTCCCGGACGGCCTTACGTTCGCCGTATCTCCTCAATCTACGGGATCAATCCAACCAACAGCTATTACATGGATAACGTGGTGGGTAATCCTCCCTACGATATGGCTTATCCAGTGACGAATGAAAGAACTGATGCCGGCTGGGTTAAGTGGACGTTTTTGTAATATCCACGCCGAACCAATAAGCGGACATATCTGATTATCCTTTCACAGGAAAGAATACCATGAGCTATGCACTTAATTTGGCGGGAAACCCGTCATATTTAACTACGCCAAACAGCAATTTTTATAATTTCAACACCGGCGATTTTACCCTCCAGTGCTGGGTAAGAACCCGATCAACCGGTACCGTTATTTCACGTAAAGCTACCGAGGGTGGAGCAGGGAACGGCGGTTTTTTACTGGTAATAAAACCCGGCGGAGTGATTAAACTGGCCACTGATAATGGCTTTGGATATTACGAAGTAAATACCGGCACAACTCAAATTAGTGACGGGAAATGGCACTACTTGACGGGAGTCCGTCAGAGCAGCCAGCTATCTATTTATATCGATGGCCAGTTAATTCCCTCCAGCGTTGGAAAAAATATTAATCCACCGGTCAACGTCAATAACTCGTTGGGATTATTTATTGGCGCAACGGCCCAGAAACAAGAGCCAAATAATCAGTTTACTGGTGATTTGGATGAGATCCGCATATGGAATATTGCATTGCAGGTGGATCAAATTAAAGCCTGGATGAATAAACCCCTCACCGGAAATGAATCAGGCCTGGTTTCTTATTACACCTTTGATGGCCAGAAGACGACCGATAAATCCCGGAATCATATTGATGCCAGCGTCGTCGGCAAAGTCTCTTTTTCAGCGCCGGGCGTTTTTCCCTCCAGTGCGGGCGCCTATATCGATATCGTGGAACAAGCAGTGCAAGGGTATTTTAACCAGTTAAGCGGCCCATCCTATATTCGAATTCTTGACACCCCGCATGTCTGGGGGTTGGAGTTTGGCCGCGGCATCATGAAACAGGCCTGGATCAGGCAGATTGAATTCGCCCGCTCGATCAATGAGATAATCCAAAAAACCCGCTACAGGTGTGATATCTCATCGTTAAACAGTCCCGATCCCGACTGGCAACGCGTGATCTTTGGGGCTATGGATACTTGCCTGACCCAGAAGATGGGAAGGACACAGCCTCCCCAGTTTCGTTTCCTTTTTGGACAAACTCCCACCAATCCCGTCACCGAGCCTGCAAGCTACACGGAGTTAAAGGCCGGCCTGATACGGCTAATCCAGGAGCGCTCAAAGGAGTGGGAGGTGATGCCGGAAATCTGGCTGGGAAGATTTTACCGGCTCGGGGCCGGAATCATATCGGTAATTCAGGCCAAAGTGTTTGGCAGCGCCGTGATTGGCGTCGATGATACCAAAATGACCTGGAACCATACCAAGGTCGTCAGTATGGACGGAACATCCGCTCTGGTTGGGGGCCACAACCTGAACATGGATCTCTTCAGGAGCTATCCGCCGGTGCATGATGTCTCGGTGGTTGTCCACGGGAAACCCGCATACGGCTCTCAGCTTTTCCTGAACAATATGTGGAAATGTGGTAACGATTTGCTTTCTAAAGAAACGCTGAACCTCAGCAAGTTAACCTGGGAAAGCAAGGATAAAGATCCTTCCGTTCCTCGCGACCCCTGTACTCAGCAGGCGGTCATTGATTATATGGATGCGCAGCAAAAGGCCATTATCAAGCTGCACCAGTCGGGCATCCAGCCCAATGTTGATGAGCCGTCTCCCCGCACGGATGTAGGGGCACCACCCAATCCGACTATTCGCGAGCAGGACTTAAAAACCCTGCATGATTTGACGCTCCCTGTATTCCCTCTGCGGGTGGTTTACAAAAAATATGAAGGTTTTACGGATTACAAACTTTCTACCCGGAACCTGGTGCTCGGGAAATACTGGAGCGGCCCGGATCCAAAGACCGATTTCCAGAAAGCCGCTGAAATTATGAAAGAGCAGCTGATCAGAAATGCCAAACGCAGCATCCGTATGTCGCAAATGGATTTGGTGAGCGCATGGAAGAAAAACTGGTCGGATCATAAGGTTTGCCAGTGGGTTCTGGAGGCGCTGCTGGAAAATCCGGCGCTCCAGGTTCAGATAGTCGTTTCACCTCTCGATGCCGGAGCTGGGGCAGCAGGTGACCAGTACTCATTTGGCTCCGGTGCGGTGAGAACATTTGAACTGATGAAGTATTACATGACCCATGATGTGACCACTGACGCACCGATAAGTGATCCAACAGGGGCAAGGGCGAATGCTCTGAAACGACTGTTCATTGCGCCACTTTACTACACCGACAAAGTATCGCCTGACAAGACAACCGAAGGTCAAACCTACAAGTGGCCTGCACTGAGCCCTGAAGGGAAAACCGCCACATTGAAACAGCCTCCGTTGTCCGTGAAACCTCCGGTTAAAGGCGTCATCGGCAGTGCCGCCATGGCGGTCATCAATGCCAGCGGGTATATCTACAAAAAAGTGGACTCGGCACCGGGTAACCACGCCAAGATTATGATCATCGATGATGAGGTATACGTGGTGGGGTCTGACAATCTCTATCCAGGGTTCCTTTCCGAGATAGATTACATCGTGGAGGGCAAAGATGCCGTCAGCGAGATGATCTCCTCCTACTGGGAGCCACTGTGGAAATACTCTGGGCCACACAGCCTTTCAGGTTCGAATGAGACTCCGGACAAGAGCAATTATCTGTCACTGATGGAGCCGCTCGGCGTGAACGGTACCCTTGTATCCAACAATAATAAATATTTCGCGATCATGCAGTCGGACGGCAATCTGTGTGTTTATGAGGGAACGCCCGGGAACCAGGGTCGCTACGTATGGGGAAGCCAGAAAACCGGGTCAGGAGGCCAGTTCTTTACCGTGGTTCAGGCTGACGGCAACCTTTGTACCTATTACGGCTCTTTAGGAAACCAGGGGAATTACCTGTGGGGAACCCAGCGGCTTGCCGATGGTGGGAAATTCTTCCTAAAAATGCAGGATGATGGCAATTTGTGCGTCTACAAGGGCAACAGCCCTAAGGATCAGGGCGCATTTGTATGGGGCTCGAAAAACTGAAGAGTCTGATGGCTATCTGGCAACGCCGGCCACAAGCAGGCCTGCTAGTGCATTCGGATCATGGATCACAATATGCCAGCAAACAATACCGATGGCTTCTGAAAACATATGGCTTTATCGGTAGCATGCCGTGCCGGAGATTGTTTTGATAATGCTGTTGCAGAAAGCTTCTTCAGCAGTCTTAAACAGGAGCGAGTCCACTGGCAATACTACCACACTAGCCATGCAGCACAGCAAGATGTGCTGCAGTATATTTCCATGTTTTATAACAGACGCGGCCGTAGGATTCTGTACCAAAGCGGCTGCCGAAGTCACGCGCTAAACAGTGCTTGGCTCCCGTCCTATGCGTCAGCTCGTGCAGGGCCACGCCGCCCATGCTTTCAGGAACACGACGAGCTGCGGGTATGGGGTGTCGTAACCGGCGCGGTATCCGCTTTGTATATAGCCATGCTTGCATCCGGCGCAACGGCCAGCTAGCAGATTTTCGCGCTGGTGGACGTCAATAATTTTTACGTCAGCTGCGAGCGGGTGTTCAATCCGACCCTCGAAAACCGGTCTGTAGTCATGCTCTCCAACAATGACGGTTGCTGCGTGGCGCGCTCAAGTGAATCGAAAGAAATTGGGGTCACGATGGGGGCGCCCTGGTTCCAGCTATCGGTGCTGGCGAAAAAGCACAATATCGTCGCCCTTTCTTCCAATTACACCTTGTAGTAAGTTAGGTGGAATACACTCTGCGATAGGCTGATCATATGGCCGCACGGTGTCAATCCTGCGCGATTACAGCCCCAACGTCGAACATCTTGTTCCCATATCTCATACTGCGCCCGTTCAACCGCTTTCGCCAATTCGTTGCTTCAGTAAATGTGTTGGCTGCGCGCGATTCACATTGCCGATTTACTCACAGTTAATCATCCATGGCACGCCGAATTGATCGACGAGCATGCCAAACCGGGCGGCCCAAAAGGTTTCCTGTAGCGGCATTCGCACTGTTCCATTTTCCGCTAATGCGTGGAAAATACGTTCTGCATCTGCCGGAGCCTCGGTATTCAGCGCTACGTAAAAACCTTTCATCTCCTCATGGTGATCGGGTGGGCTGTCGGAACCCATCAATACTGCATCTCCCACCGTTAGGCGAGCATGCATGATTTTGTTGCGCCATTCGGGTAGTCCTTGTTCTGCCATTGGTGAGCTTCCGTGGGTGAGCATTACAAGGATTTTTCCGCCAAGACGCTCCTCGTAGAATTTGAACGCTGCCTCGCATTGACCGTTGAAAATAAGATAAGGGTTCAGTTGCATAGACCGCTCCTTAGGGGTGATTGATAATTCGAGAAATCGAGCTGAATCCATTATTATCCAGCAAGCGCCCGCCTCCGGTTTTTGTAGCGCCGCATCGACCACTATGCGCATCATTCCAGGCGGGGGGTTCCGTCAGGTTTCAAATTCGCCCTTTCCCGCCAGTTGCGCTCGCATGCGCTCCTCCTGCTCCCTCAGCTCGGGAGTGAACTCCGCGCCGAAGTCACTCGCTTCAAATACCTGGCGAATTTCTATCTCAGCGTCTCCTTCAAGGGGATTGGGGCAGCGTTTAACCCATTCTATCGCCTCTTCCCTGGACTTTACCTGGAACAGCCAAAAGCCGGTAATCAGCTCTTTTACCTCTGGAAAAGGTCCTTCAATTACGGTTCTCTTTCCATCCGAGAACCTGACGCGCGCGCCCTTCGAACTTGGGTGGAGCCCCTCGCCAGCAAGCAGCACGCCGGCGTTAATGAGCGCTTCGTTATACTTGCCCATATCGGCAAGGAGCCTTTCGCTTGGCATGACGCCCGCTTCGGTATTTTTATCGGCCTTGAGCAAGATCATGAATTTCATGGTAATTTCTCCGTTTAATTTCGGGTTGGGGAATCCCGGATACGGCTTTCATGCCGCGAGGGTTGACGAGAGGTTACCTTAAATTCAGCCCGGCATCGACTTGACCCCGGGTATTGCTATGGCTTGATGCCGAGCAATCACTTGGCGTTCTCCGTGTCGAACAGGACGAAGAGATGTTCCTGTACGATGCTCCATTCCCGGTTCTGCTGACGGTAACAGATTATCATGCGCATCCATCTAGCTTATTTTTCCCCGCTTCCCTCTCCATCGCTACACGAGTGAGATGCATAACATCAGTTGCCGGTCGTCGAGATGCGGAATTCGCGGACAGATTCCATTTCACGCATCACATCCGCAAGTGCTGAAGTTCCGCCAAGGTCTGTGGTTCGAATATCCATGCGGTATTCAAACAAGGCCGCCGAAGTGATGCGATAACTCATCGTGACAACTTCAAACCCGTGGTCAACCAGGAGTTTTCGGATTTCGCTTTCCAACATGATGTTGCCGCGATCAAAGCTGACATGATATTGAGCATATAGTTGACGGGGGAGTCTGTCCTCAATCAAGCGGAACAAAGAGAGAATACCGAGCGTCAGGATAGTTCCAAGAATGCCGGGAAGAAAAAATCCTATACCCATCAAAATGCCGATTCCTGCCGTGATCCAGATCGAAGCGGCGGTGGTCAGGCCGCGAACGCTCAAACCCTCCTTGAAAATCACGCCCGCGCCCAGAAAACCTATACCCGTCATAATTCCCTGAGCCATTCGGGTCGGATCCATTCTGATGGCGTCGATCGGAACATTCGGGAGCCATTTCCATTGATATAGGGTGATCAGCATCAGTAAACTGGAGGCGAGACTGACGAGCGCATGCGTTCTGAAACCGGCAGGATGGCCGTGCAAGCTTCTTTCCATGCCGATGGCACCCCCTGCCACCAACGCTGCGACAAGATGCATGGCGATTATCAGGAAATCGCCATCAATGTTCATAATGGACTCCACGATTGTGATCCTTGACCCGGTCAACCAACTGAGCGAATAGTCACAGCCTTCAGCCTGTGCCGTCAGGCATCATTTCTGCTGTTAATCTTAATAATGAGGATTAGCCTTCAAGCGACTGAAAATGATTGTTTTTGTGATAATGGGATAACGGGATAGTGGCACGACAACACCCATTGTATAAAAAATTTCGACCTGTGGCACTCGATCGAGATAATGCTGTCAAATTCAGTATAGGTGAAATTTTTTTGGCAAGGAGATCGCCATGAAAACAATGCATGAGATATTGATGGCAGCGCCACCGACACAAGTAACGCGGTGCAAGATTGCCATGCTGGAGATTGCACATGGTCACTGGGCTGCCGCTGCATCGACGATGGAAGACGCGGTATACGAATCGGAACCTGGAGAATGGGCTCTGGATTGCATGCAAATGAGGAACTTCTGCTTGATGATGGATATAGTCAAATCCCACGGCATCAAGGGAATAGAGGACGCTGCAATAATGGAAGTAGACCGGCTATTAATGTAGAGGCCGCCAGTAGCGGTATCTACCGGTAATTACTCGATGCACGAGGGGGATTCTTGGGAATCCTCTTTTTTTTGCCCAGGCCCATCCTTGGCTAAACCTATCCCCTGCTTGGGGCCATCAAGTTTCCACTCGAAAAAGCTGCGTGAAACCAGCCGGGCTAGCTCTAGCTCACCTGTAAGATTCTACAGCTATTAAACGGCTGAGCTCTGCTATTTAATGATATCCGTCCGCCAACGAACGAAAGGGCGTAGGTAGCGGGGCGATACCCTGTCTGATCCTATTTTTCCTGATGCGCTTATTTTTCCACATGTGCTGTTTATTCGAAGCGTGCATGGCCTAAACTTTCGGCGCGAGGTCCGGCTCTCTGCACAGACGTAAGATTTCAGTGCGAGCTGCGTCCCGCAAACGAATGGCGGCAGCCCAGTCCTTTCCATCCGGCACGATTGGCTTGCTGATCGTGATAGTTATAACTCCACGGCGCGGAAACCAGTGGTCGGCGCGCAGGATGGAACGAGTGCCACGAATGATTACGGGCACTATCGGCACACCCGCTTCGGCCGCCACCACAAATGCGCCCATGCGGAACGGCAGCAAGCCGGGCATGCGGGTGAATGTGCCCTCCGGGAAAAATATCGGGCAGCGGCCCGACTGCAGGGAGAGTGCCACCTGCTTCAATTCCTCCACACCGCGTTCCGGATCGAAGCGCTCGACGAAATCCGATCCGATATGCCGTAGATACACGCGCGAAACAATATTGTCCAGCAGCTCACGCTTGGCCACAAAACTGAAATACCCCTTGGCACTGTACTCGCCCGGCAGGGCCGCGACGAGCGCAATTCCATCAAGATAGCTGGCATGGTTAGCCACCAGCACGCAAGGTGTCTCACGGGGCAGATTTTCCAATCCGTGAACTGCTAATGATGTTCCCGACAGGCGTGTAAGGAGGTGTGCGTTCCCGCGGCTCACCGCCCAACCCCAGGCGGGACGGGGCAGCAGCGCGGTTGCCAGCCAAGTTGCTGGTGCCAGCAGGGAGAATAGTGTCCACACATATGCAGCGTAGAGAATGTCGGACGCCACCCTGCTGCCGCGGCGCAACTGAGGCAGCACACCAGTGTACGTCAGCCGGATCAGTTGCCACCACACCGGGCGCAGCGGAGCCGCCCCCTTTTCATATAGCTCGCGGCAGGCCGCCCGGCGGATCTTGCCGCTCGAAGTCTTGAGCACGCTGTGGACGGGCGCCAGCACGATATCGTCTGCTGGCATTCCCAGCATATCCATGGTCAGGGCATTGATCTGGTCGCGTAATTCCTCACGCTTCCCGGAATCGGCATCGCGTATTTCAGCGAGCACCACCAATCGCTCCGTGCTGGAAACTGGATCCGGACTGCCAAAAACCGCGACGCACCCCTTGCGAATGCCGGTGATATTGCCCACGGCCTCTTCCAGTTCATGGGGGTAGATATTGCGCCCGGCACGGATGATGATGTCCTTTGCGCGCCCAGTCAGATAAAGATCACCTGCAGCGAGATAGGCGAAGTCGCCAGAATCCAGCCAGCCGTCGTGGAACAGCTGGCGATTCTGTTCCGGATTACGGAAGTAACCGCTGGTAGCGGAAGGCCCTTTGAATTCCAGGTGTCCTTCCACCCGCTCCCCCACTTCGCTGCCCGTGGCATCAACAATTTTGATCTGGTGGCCGGGAAGCGGCCGGCCGCAGGCCACGAAGCGCAATGCATCCGCCTCTTCGCTGCCGGCTGGCTCCGCCTGACCGGAACGCATGAATTTGTCCCGTTTAATACGGTCGATCAGCGGCCCGCGTCCCGGCGGCGGAAAGGCCAACCCTACTGAACATTCTGCCAGCCCATATACCGGCGCAATTGCCTCCGGGTGCAGCCCGTAGCGTGCGAAGCGCTGCGTGAAATTGACGATGGTTTCGGGACTTACCGGCTCGGCGCCGTTGAAAGCTATACGCCAACTCGAAAGATCCAATCCGTCGAGAACATCGTCCGACATCTTGCGCAGGCACAGCTCATAGCCAAAATTGGGGGACGCTGAAAGGGTGCCGCGGTGCTCGTGAATCGCCCACAGCCAGCGTTCCGGCCGCGCCAGAAAGGTGATGGGGGACATCACCACCAACGGGCAGGCATAGTACAGGCTGCCCAGCCAGGCGCCGATCAATCCCATGTCATGGTATAGCGGCAGCCAACTGACAAACACATCTGTGGACGTGACCTGCTCCGCCTGTCCCATTGCACGGATATTGGTCAGTAGATTGGTATGAGTCAGCGCAACACCCTTTGGGTTGGCGGTACTGCCGGAAGTGTACTGGAGCAGCGCAACCTGCTCGGGCTGGATAGGGTACTCTGGTGCCTGCCCGGGAATGGAAAGCTCGGCCACGGTGGCAACTGCGCGCAATGTTTCAACTTGTGCCTGGAGCAGCCTCGCGACAGGCTTTGCCTCGGGCACCGTAATCAGGACTGCAGCGAGCGCGTTGGACAGAATGCCAGCATGCCGACGCAGATGATCCTCGATCTGTGAGATGCGAGCAGGCGGATAAATTGGCACGGGTACTCCACCTGCCAGCAGCGCCCCGAAGAAGCAGAAGAAATAATCGTGGCTGGTCGGCAGCATGATCGCCACGGACTGTCCAGGTTGCAACCCATGTTCCAGCAACCCCGACGCGACCTCCACGGCACCTTTCCGTAATGCCGCGTAGGAGATCCCGGCTCCCTTGCCCGCTGCATCCAGCAGCGTAATATGTGTCCGGTCCGGGTGGGTGCGCACATGCCAATCAAGAACTTCAGGCAGAGTAAGCGCATCCGATGGTTCGGCTTGTACCCGAACTGGGGTTTCGCCCCGCTGCATTCCCTTCAGGGGCGCCGCTGCAGGAGCAGCAGTCAACACCGCTTGCAATAGATCGCGTGGCGTTTCGGCATTGGCTACCACTTGTTCCGGTAGATTAATTCCAAAGGCGCGCTCAATGCGTGCAATCAGTTCCACGCGTCCAAGACTGTCAAAACCCAGATCCCGCTCCAGGGAATCGTCGAGCGTTGCCGAAATTTCCCCACCGGAGCGTACGTGCAATTCGACTGCCAGCTGCCGCACGGTTTCCAGTAGAATGCCAGCCGCATCTTCCGTGGTTGCTGCTTGTTCTGTTGTCTGCCGTTCAGTCAAACCTGATCTCCTTCGCCACACAAATCCACGCAACTCGACTCGATAGTTGCCGCAGCATAATTAGGCAACCACGCTGTTTTAGACTAGTGGTAGTGGCATTAATCGTCAAGGATTCGCTGGCAGGAATGCGCGCGATTGTTTTCCAGCGTGCGTGGCTTTACCTTTGATCATGACGTGATTTCCTCAGTTTCCTCAGCAGGACCATAATGATCCTGTATCGGGGGTTGGGGAGTGTCAACGCCGATTTAAAACTGATACACTTTGGAATAAACCCTTGGAACTGGACGACTTGCGATAAAGAATTTAAGCCGCTTGCCTGGCAAGTTGTGATTTAAACTGCTCTGGCGATACATAACCTAAGGCAGAGTGCATCCCATCTGGCATTGTCCTCAATAAAGCGCGCGGTAGACGTGACGTGTCGGCAAGCGTCCGGTAGCCGGCCAAATATATCTCCTCCACTTTCAAGGTTTTCATAAAGCTTTCGGTTTGGGCGTTGTGATAGGGATTTCCAGGCGCACTCATGGAATCCGTCAGCCCGTATTCGCTTAACGCCTGGCGATAACGCCAACTGGCGTATTGACTTCCACGGTCTGTCGGGTGGATACACGTTGTTGGGGGCCGGTTGACAAGTTCGCACAGCGGCTTTTAACGCGGCCGGGGTCAGATCTGTGTCAATCTGTCGGGAAATCGCATAGCCCACTGTCTTGCGGCTGCAGGCATCCAGGATCACCGCCACGTAGACGAAACCCGTCTGAATACGGACGAACGTAATATTAGCGACCCAGGCTTGATCGGGCAACCCGGCGATCACATTGTGATAGAGGTTGGGGAAGAATTGGGTGCCACTTTCGTTGCCATTTTGTTTTGGCGTAAAACGCTTGCGTAGCTTGATGCCCAGCCCATGCTCTCGTCCAACTGGTTCCGCAGCAATTTACAGCAGTTTATTGATACAACCTACGGGAGTATCCGGCAATGGCCAAAAACGTAACGCAGAAGTTGATCGCAAGTCATTTGGTTGAAGGCGGCATGAGGGCCGGCGAAGAGATCGGTTTGAAAATCGATCAAACACTGACCCAGGACGCGACCGGCACCTTGGTTATGCTGGAATTTGAAGCCCTGGGAATTCCGCGCGTCCGGACCGAGCTTTCCGCCCAGTATGTGGACCATAACCTCTTCCAGGAAGACTTCAAGAACCCCGACGACCATCTGTTTCTGCGCAGCGCGTGCAAGAAGTTCGGCCTTTGGTACAGCCGCCCCGGTAACGGCGTGAGCCATCCCGTACATATGGAGCGCTTCGGCGTGCCGGGGAAAACCTTATTGGGCTCGGACAGCCACACCTGCGCAGCCGGCTCGTTGGGGATGCTGGCCATTGGGGCGGGCGGCCTGGAGGTGGCGATGGCAATGGCGGGGGAGCTATTCTACATCAAAATGCCGAAAATCTGGGGCGTCAAGCTGGTCGGGGAGCTTCCTGACTGGGTGAGCGCCAAGGATGTGATCTTGGAAATGCTGCGCCGGCACGATGTGGATGGCGGGATCGGCAAGATAATCGAGTATTACGGTCCCGGATTGATGGCCCTGAGCGCTATGGACCGGCACGTGATCGCCAATATGGGGGCCGAACTGGGCGCCACCGCGACAGTCTTTCCATCGGACGAAGCTGTCAAGGAGTTTCTGAAGAGCCAGGGACGGGGTGATGCTTGGCGGGAAATCCTCGCAGACGAAAATGCGGCATACGACGAACACGCCGAAATCAACCTGTCAGAGCTTGAGCCGCTTATCGCGCTGCCCAGCAGTCCGGGTAATGTGGTGCCGGTGCGCGAGGTGGCGGGCAGGGAAATCTATCAGTCCTACATCGGATCGTCCGCCAATCCGGGGCTCCGGGACTTTGCCATTGCCGCCTTCATCGTGGATGGCAAACAGGTACACGACCGCGTTTCCTTCGATGTCAACCCCACCTCCCGGCAGATTTTAGAGAATATGATCGAATTGGGAATTCTCGGAAAACTCATCCGTGCCGGTGCGCGTCTGCACCAGGCAGGTTGCGGCGGCTGTATCGGCATGGGACAGGCGCCAGCCACTGGACGCATTAGCCTGCGCACCGTTCCGCGGAATTTCCCTGGTCGCTCGGGCACCAAGGAAGATCAGGTTTATCTGTGCAGTCCGGAAACCGCCGCCGCCTCGGCCCTGACCGGCGTCATCACCGATCCGCGCATGCTGGACATGGCGTACCCCCGCTTCAAGGAGCCGGAGACCAACCGACTCAATACCGAGATGCTGGTTCCTCCCACGTCGGAAGGCGCGCCGTATGAGCTGGAGAAGGGCCCCAATATAAAACCGCTGCCGACTCTGGAGCCCCTGCCAAATCAACTCGAAGGGCCGGTTCTATTGAAAGTGGCGGACGATATTTCCACGGACGGAATCATGCCAGCTGGAGCCAAGGTGCTGCCTCTCCGCAGCAATATCCCGGAACTCAGCAAGTTTGCTTTCAGCCAGATCGACGAGACCTACTACGCAAGAGCCATGGGCTGTCAAAAGCGGGGCTCATTCGTCGTGGGCGGCGCCAATTATGGCCAGGGTTCGAGTCGCGAGCACGCGGCCCTGGGACCCCGCTATTTGGGCCTCAAGGCGGTGCTTGCGAAAAGTTTTGCCCGGATACACCTGCAGAATTTGAGCAACTTCGGCATCCTGCCATTGACCTTTGTCGATCTGGAGGATTATAAAAAGATCGCCCAAGGCGATGTGCTTTCCATCCCGGATGTGCGAAATGCCATCCGTAAAGGAAATCGGGTGAGGGTGATCAATCTGACTAAGAACGAGACCTATGAGACCGAGCACCCGATGACGCCGCGCCAAGTGGAAATGGTGCTGGCGGGCAGCCTGATCAATCTGGTTCGGCAGAAAAGGTTGAACCTATCAAGAAATAATTGATCGACCGTGTCAGCACCCTCCGCAGATTCAGGTAGGTATAACGGCCTATATTTGAAACAGCGTCAACAAGCATTCAACACAATTTTGAACTACAAATAACTGCGACTATCCATCCCCGCAAACCGGATTAACTGCAAATGACCTGCATTTATCCCCGCCACCTGCATTTGATTCTCGCGAACCAGAAATAAGTGCGACTGACTTAAAGTGCGACTGACTTAGTTCACTCATCGGCAGTTGGGTCTAGGAATTACCGGAATCGTCAATTCAGCTATGTCCACACTATCGGTATCAGACGTGCCCATCCGAAAACGCTTTAGGGCCGATGAGCGTGTGCCCATTCAAGTCATGCGCTTCATCAACGAACAGTGCCACCGGGCGTTTCCCCTTCTTCACCAACTCTCCTGCAACTCGCGCTCGCGTCGCTCGCCTTGCTTGGGAATCTGTACCAGCTTGTCCTGCGTCAAGTCATAGAAGAGTGCCGTAATCAGGGTCGCGAGCTTGATGCTATGCTTTTCCACCGATAGCGATTTGGCGACGGCCACGCGATTTTCATCCTTCAGAATCTGCTGTAGCCGGCGCAAGGTGACAGTTTCAAATGCAGGCTGTTACACCTAAGAGAGGGTGTGCAAAAGCTGGGATTGACTTGCCGTTATATTCATTAGCCTGGCGCACTGATAAGCTTGTCATGGAGATCATGCAGCTCCGCCGCTGGCGCTGATATTCTGCCCCGTAACCCAGCCCGCTTCTTCGCTGACCAGAAAGAGTACCAAGCGCGCAATGTCTTCCGGTTCACCGATGCGACCCTGGAAGGACATTGCGGCCATCCGTTCGATCATTTCCTTATTTTTTCCCGAAATAAACATTTCGGTATTGACCGGCCCCGGTGAAACGATATTGGCCGTAACGCCCCGTTCTCCCATTTCCTTTGCAAAGACGCGCGTCAATTGCTCGACAGCGCCCTTGCTTGCCGCATATGCACCGTAGTTCGGCAGCATAAGCCGGGTAACAGTGCTGGATAGGCTGACCACGCGCCCGCCATCCTCGATTCGCCTAGCAGCCTCCCGCAGGGCATAAAAAACGCCTTTTATGTTAATGTTCAGGACACGGTCAAACTCTTCATCGCTGATGTCGGCAATTTGCCTGGATAGAAGCACACCCGCATTATTGACGAGAATGTCAAGGCGTTTGAAGCGTTCGATTGTGGTATCAAACAACATTCGAACCTGAGCCGGATCGCTGACATCCGCTTTGACCGCCAGCGATTCGCCGCCTGCTTGCGCTATCGCGACGCATACCGCTTCGGCGGCACTCGGGTTCGCGGCAAAATTAACCACGACCTTTGCGCCCGCACCAGCCAGCGTGCGGGCAATTTCCGCGCCGATGCCCCGCGACGAGCCGGTAATAATGGCAACTTTATCCTGAAGCGGTTTTTTCACTACTGTGTTTCCGGGTGAATGCCAAATACGGCGATGTTCCACGCGTGGTGCTTGTTTTCGCTGCCTCTGCTATCTGTTGTCGCTTGTAACGGCGTCATCAAGTTAACGACTAATTCCGTCAGGCTGGACTTGGCCTTCGGCAAAGCTCAATTCTATTCCGTTCCCTGCCGGATCCTTGAAAAATAGCTGGGCGATGCCAAGAGAAGGTACCTTGCCTCCCCGGAATTCGACATTGTGCTGTTTCAGGCACGCCTCCATTTCCGGGCGATCGGTACAGGTAAACGCCACGTGATCAAAAGTGGTGGCGATATGCGTAAGGCGCACTTCATCCGGGCGTGCCTGGCTCAAGTGGAGGACACATTGATCGCCTGCGTAAAGCCAATACCCAAAGCTCTCAAAAGGTGGACGCTGGCCTTGCGTGAGTCCCACTATTTCGCAATAGAAATCCTTGAGCTCGTCTATCAGCTCGCGCGGACCGCGCAAATTATAATGATTGAATCCAATCGTGCTCATGTCGCTCCTGACAGTTACCGGTTTACCTGGAAGGATTCCGTTATTCCGTCGCTCCGCTGGTTTTCAACAATTCAGCGACTTTCTGATGATCTTTGCTCAAAGCCCAGTCCAATGCCGTTTTTCCCGACTCGTTCCTGATATTGGGATCGGCGCCGTTTTCCAGGAGCACCTTTGCGGTATCCACATGATTGCCTCTGGCCGCCATCATTAATGGGGTTGATCCGTTGTCGGATATCGAATTAGCTTTCGCGCCGCCTTCCAATAATAATTGGACGATTTTCGCGTGACCAGCGATTGCGGCATAAAGCAGCGGATTCCACCCCTTATGGTTGATTTCCGCACCCTTGACATATAGTTTCTCGACGACATTCCCAAGCCCGTTATAGCTGGCGAGCATAATGGCGGTTTCGCCATATTTATTGCGCAAGTTGAGCTTTGCGCCAGCCTTTATCAGCAGATCAACGAGTTCGGCATTTTTGTTGCGTACCGCAACCATCAAAAGCGTGTTTCCCTGCGCATCGGGCGTGTTAGGGTCGGCACCCTTGGCAAGCAACTTCGCCATGTCTGTGGTGTTGTTGTCTTCAGCCGCCCAACGTAGATCCTCATAGGCGCCCGCCTTGGCAACCGGCTGCTGCCACAAGCTGACTGCAAGCATCAGACCAGCAGCGAAAAAAAAATTTCCTGGTAAGCTCATCTTTCAGGCCGCCTTGAATAAGTTGAAAAAATTTTCGGTCGTAGCTGTGCCCACTTCGTCGATGCTGATACCGCGCAATGCGGCTATTTCCCCCGCCACATGCCGCACAAAGGCAGGCTGATTCATTTTGCCGCGATGCGGCACCGGCGCAAGATATGGCGAATCTGTTTCTATGAGCATTCTCTCCAGTTTGATTCTCTTCGCCACATCCTTTAAAGCAACGGCATTCTTGAAAGTGACAATCCCGGAAAAAGAAATATAAAAATTCATTTCCATCGCCTGCTGGGCCACTTCCCAGCTTTCCGTGAAGCAATGCATCACCCCGCCGACACTATCCGCGCCCTCCTCCGCCATGATACGCAACGTATCGGCAGCAGCCTCGCGCGTGTGAATGATGAGCGGTTTACCGCACTGCCTGGCAGCACGGATATGCTGGCGGAAGCGTTCCCGCTGCCATTCCAGATCGCCCTTCAGGCGAAAGTAATCCAGCCCCGTCTCGCCGATGGCGACGATGCGGGGATGTTCGGCCAGGGATGCCAGTTGCGCTGCTTGTGGCTCGGCCAGATTTTCATAATCAG
This sequence comes from Nitrosospira briensis C-128, assembly GCF_000619905.2. Classification (NCBI taxonomy): domain Bacteria; kingdom Pseudomonadati; phylum Pseudomonadota; class Betaproteobacteria; order Nitrosomonadales; family Nitrosomonadaceae; genus Nitrosospira; species Nitrosospira briensis. The sequence goes on from NZ_CP012371.1 coordinate 350,920, forward strand.
GATGAACACCCACTGAAGCAAACAGGTTCGGATGGGCTTCCGCCAACGCAAGCACTCGAGGAAAGTCTTCCAGGTTAACGCTTACGCAGAGCGCATGGCTAACATCGTTCGCCCGCATTTTCTCCAGCAACTCGTTGAGGTTGCTCGACAGATCAGGAAAATCCAGGTGGCAATGAGAATCAACAAACATGACTATGGAACCTCTGAACAAGTACTTCCCGTGGACTATCGGCGGTAGCTGGCCGCAAACCCGGGGTGATTGCAAGCGTACGACGAAAGGGATAGCTTAGTCTAGGATGCCGAGGAGTGCAACGCACTGGGCGTGGATATTGCCCCAGTCCAAGTCAAGTAGGCTGCTTATGCTTCCACTTGAGATGATGGTGATGCCGCTGATAGCGCAATGACATAGGAAAACAGCAACTCTTCCAGGAATAATCGAGTATTGAGGGGATGGTTTGCCAGCAGTTGCGCGTCGGCCAGGGTCCGCGAGTACGTTGCCAGTGAACGCGGCTCGATCCCTGGCGCCAGCAATTTTATGGCGGCCAGCCTATCCAGATGATAGCGAACCTTGCCGGTTGTGCGAAAACTCATCAAGTCGTAGCACCATTTCTGCATCCAGTTGACCACCGTGGGCAAGTCTGATTTTTGCAACTCTTCTGCCAGCGCAATCGGGCTGATATCCGTGGGCATACTGATCTGTCCGATAAAGTTGCTATGCCGCTTCAGATAATCGTCATCGTTGAATTCCAGTGCCAACAAAGGCGCATATCCAGCGGAAGCCAGACATGCTTCCGGATCTTTGATCCCCTGCTGTTGAAGCCAGGCAATGGCGGTTGCCGGATCAGGCACGGGCATTGCAACTTGCAGGCACCGGCTGCGTATGGTCGGCAGCAAATACTGCGCATGATGGGTAACGAGGATGAAAAGTGTTTGGGGCGGCGGTTCTTCCAGGTTCTTCAGTAGCGCATTGGCAGCGGCTGCATTCATGGTTTCCGCCGGATGGAGCAAGATGATCTTGTAACCGTTCTGATGGCTGGATATATTGATGAAATCGGCCAGATCCCGTATTTGCGTGACACTGATCTGTTTGCTTGGTTTTTTCCTGGATTTCGCGCCGCTGGCCTCTGTCGTGGCGCCCGAGGCGGACCCAGGCGTGGAGCCCGGTCCGATATCGCTTCCATCGTCCCCGTTATCATCGGGCGATCCTGCCATCGGGGATGGCGCCGATATGGCTTCCGGCTCGATCAGGCGATAATCCGGATGACTGCCTTGTTCAAACCAGCGGCAACTTGCACAGGTTTGACATGCCTCGCCTTCAGCAGATGGATGCTCGCAAAGTCTGGATTTGGCCAGGTAACGGCCGAATGCAAGTTTGCCCAAGCCCTTTCTGCCCCTCAGCAGCAAGGCATGGGCTGATGCCCTCCTGCTTCCTTGAACATCCTGGGCCAATCTCCGCCAGGCTTCTTTTTGCCATGAATAGATATTATTCATTAACAGAAGGATAGAATGATTTTTTCAACTGATTTCTTAACTTCCTCAAGAGGCTGGTTTGCATCTATCACAGAAATACGTCGCGGAAACCGGCGGGCCCTCTCCAGGTATGCATTTCGCACTCGCCGGAAAAACTCATCCTGTTCCGCTTCGAACCGATCGGCCGGCTTGATGGCATCTATTCGTTGCCTGCCTAATTCGACTGTTACGTCGAAATAAAGCGTGAGATCAGGTTGAAATTCCCCTTGCACCCAATGCTCGAGCTTATCGAGTTTCTCCGTTGGCAGACCCCTGCCACCGCCCTGATAGGCGAAGCTGGCATCGGTGAACCGGTCTGAAATCACCCAATCGCCGCGATCCAGGGCTGGGAAGATAACCTTGTCCAGGTGCTCCCGCCGTGCTGCGAACATTAGCAGAGCTTCGGTTTCCGCATGCATGGCCTGGTCGCTGGCAAGCAGAAGCTCGCGCAACCCTTCGCCCAAACGAGTGCCACCCGGCTCGCGTGTCACGATTACGCTTTTCCCCCTGCTACGCAAAAGGCTCGCAAGCCAGCCTAGGTGGGTACTCTTGCCTGCACCGTCTATGCCTTCCAGGGTAATGAATTTACTCTTGGATAATTTGGAAACTGTCATTCTCGGGATTGCTGGTCAGGCGGATGGCCGGTGTATTAGAAGACTACTTTCCATTTTTTTTCCCGTATTGTTCCTCTCCGCGCAGTTTAACTTATACTCGCAAACAGCAGTAGCCTTGTCTGATATCCTGATTTTACCGAGCTCAAAGCCGACCCCTAAGCTAAACGATAAGCACCAGAAATTGGAGTCGAGCGTTAAACAGGTATACCATCATATTCGACGAAACAACATACTCAGGAGCTCATCCATGACATCGCATATGAGGCGCTTATGGACGCGATACGCGGCCATGATTGCTCTGGCGTTGGGACTATCCTTACCGAATGCTTTCGCAGAACAGGCAGAGCAGGAGCTGTCGGCAAATGATGTGTCCGAAGACGCTTCGCGTCCTATCGGAGAACCGCTCACCGATTTCGAGAAACTGGAGCTGTACCACCGGCGCTACAGCAATGCTGCCAATGGTATGGCCCAGTTGCTCAAGCAGTTGAATCAAAAAATCCAGGAGGTCTCGCTGGCAGTAAAAACTGTCGAAGCAAAAGATAATTCCCATAACCGGCGCCTGCTGGAAACAAAACTACGGCAATTGGAAAGCACGCGGAGCTCCTACAGCATTCAATATTCGCAGTTGCACTCCCAGATGCAGAATGAGTATCGCAGCTATATGGCCATAAGTGCCAATCTCAAAGCCAGGCATGATACCGCCGATATTTCGAAGAATCCGCTGGATACAGCCGAAGGCCGTAAAGATGCAAAGACGCAGCCTGCAAAGGTAAGGACCTCGAAGGTGAAAGACCAGAAGGGAACAAAGGTAAAAACCAGAGAATCCGGGATGCAATATCTGGAGGCCGACGATAATACGGCTAAAGATCCCCGAATCATGGATATGGATACCACTGAGCTCAGGGAAAGGCGTGACGGGAGCGGTCGTTCGAATCCGGGCTTGACTCCAAGCCCAGCATCGGGCCCAGCCTTGAACGCTGTGCACTAAGAGACATCTTGCGCAACCCCTTGTAGAAACTCACACCTGATCCCACGAAAGCAGGGTAGGAAAATAAGGGGAGAATTGCCCGTTATTCGAGAGGTCTGGGAGGTAAAAGGTTGCAGGCTGCAACCGAGTCTCAAAGTGAGTCAAAGTATAGAGCTACAATAAACGTAGCGCATTGCTACGCGTGAGCATACCCTCGATCCCCGCCTCCCCGGCTATTTGCGAATACCCCATACCTGGGCTAGACGCGCATCGCGACCACAGCTGCTGCGGTAATAGGAATAGCGGAGGGGATTTTTGATGTAATAATCCTGATGGTATTCCTCCGCTGGGTAAAACTTCGTGGCGGGTAAAATCTCGGTCACGATAGACTGTGTAAAACGACCTGAGGCTTCGAGCTCGGCTTTGGATGCCTCGGCCTGCCGCTTTTGATCGGCATCATAATAAAAGATTGCACTGCGATATTGTGAGCCTTCATCACAGAATTGACCGTTGGAAGTGAGGGGATCGATCGTCGGCCAGAATGCTGCCAGCAGCTTGGCGAAATTGGTCTTTTCCGGATCGAAGCGCACCTGCACTGCTTCAATGTGACCGGTTTTTCCTGAAGATACCTGTTTATAAGTTGGATTGGCCACCTTGCCGCCGATATAACCGGATGTGGTGGATATGACGCCGGGCATCTTGTCGAAATCCGCTTCCGTACACCAGAAGCAACCGCCAGCGAAAATGGCGATGTCCGTAACGGAAGACCCGGCGGACGAGTTGGCATGTTGACTCGCTGAGGGACCGGCAGCCGAGGCATTGATGTGTGCGCCCGGCGGTTCGCATGCGGCTAGCATAACCAGAATCATGCCCATCATCACGGTATCGAACATCCGGCGGAAAAGATGGGCGTGAGGCATGGCGTAAAATATAAATGGCTTGAACATAGTCCGGGGCTGGGGGTTAATCAACCTCTGAGGGCCGGCAGCTGTTCACCTTTCAGCACGAATCGGAGGGCCAGGCCATTGTTACACCAGCGCTCTCCCCTGGGAAGGGGGCCATCGTTAAATACATGACCTTGGTGACCTCCGCAGCGCGCGCAATGGTATTCCGTGCGCGGCAGAATCATCTTGAAATCGCGCCTTGTTTCCATATGTCCTGCGATGGGCTGGGTGAAACTGGGCCATCCCGTGCCGCTTTCAAATTTATTCGCGCTATCGAACATCGGCAGATAGCACGCGGCGCAAATAAAAGTGCCTTCCCGGTCTTCACGATTCAGTGCGCTACTGCCCGGAGGCTCCGTATCTTCTTCAAACAATACCTTATAAGCGGCGGGCGAAACCAGGCCTCGCCAATCTTCATGCGGTTTGTTCAGGGGTTTTACCGTTATCGCAGTTGGCGTATTTACCGCTGTTTTGCTGCTTGAGCATGCCGAAATCAACGGCAACCCCGCCAGCGTGGCGAGACTTTGCAGTACGGCGCGTCGATTCATGGGATCCTCCTTCGGTTATTACAAACTTTGACCGTGTACGCGCGGTTATGGTTCTTCAGGGCCTGAACAAGCTCCCTCGATATTTTCCGAATGGAATGATTGAGAAAATCCGTTATTTTTCGATGGCGGCGAGGATGGCATCCCTGCTGCTATATCGCGGGCACCATCCCGTGGCTTTCAGTTTTGCATTACTCAAGGTCGCATCCACCAAAGCCGACCGGATCCAGGATGGGTGTATGGGCGAACCGAGATATTGCCAGCGAATGAATGTTATCAGGTGCGCCAGCCATAATGGGACGAGTATGGGCTTCGCATCGATAATTTTATAGACCTCACTGAGCCGGATGTCGCCATCTGGAACAGCGTTAAAGGCGCCAGGCATTTCGGTGCGCACTGCCTGCCCAAAAGCTTCAGCCACATCCTCTTCATGCACAAATTGCGCGCGTGGATCCCGGCCTGGGAAATTTGCTGCATTCTCGCGAAACCCCGCCACAGTCACGCGATTGCGCGGACCAATGATGTAGCTGAGGCGGAGCAAGGTCAACACGATCCCGGACGGTTCCACAATCTCTGTCAGTATCTTTTCCGCGATCGCCTTATTGTTCCAGTAGTACATGGAGGAATCGCCTTTTCCGGTAGGAAATTCTTCCTTTACGTTATCTGTTCCTTGCACCAGGGTGGGGTCGTACGCCGAGATACTGCTGGCATAGATAAACTTTTGAGCACGGCTTTCGATCGCCGCCTGAGCCAAATTCCGCGTGCCTCTCAAATTGATGTCATCGCGAACTGCCGCGGGCATCCTGGATGTCCACTGCACAAGGAATGCAGTGTGTACAACGACCTCATGCCCGGCCATTACGCTCGCCAGTTCAGGTGAACGGATATCCATCTTGACGAGATTGACTTTAGCCGACAGGGGCGTTGGCGGCAATGTATTGTTAATAAGACCGGTTATACGCTCGACCTCTGGCATAGCGGCCAGATGAGCAACGAGCACATTTCCGAGATAACCGCCGGCTCCGGTGACAAAGACTTTCAAGCCCATGGAGGAGGCGTTCGGACAATAGTTCTGATGCCTGGAATAGGCTTTCGCACCTCGAGGGCCAGACGAAGGCTATATATCAATTTCCGCTTTCCAGCGAGAACTCCACGGAAGCCGCCGAAATTGCCTTTCGCAAAGTGATCGGATTGAAATTTCACAAAACTTTTATAGTAAAACAATAATTTCATCACACGGGCTGTGTTAAATGAGAACCACGCCTCTCATCCCGGAAAAGGCTGCACCCAACGGTCATGGATAATTTAACGCAATATCGATTCTACAGGTCGTAAGCTTTTATTTTCAAGAGAAAAAAGTAAGGGACAGAACGGGATAGAGAAGAATAGAGAGGGAACAAACTAGCGTAGCATCGAGTTCTTATAATTATCTTAGGGGAAATATCATGCGACAAGTTCGATCCTTTTTGCCTTCACTCGCAGCAGGGATAGTGGTATCTCTGCTCTCTATCCCTGCCTGGGCTGTTCCATTCACGGCGACCGGTCTTGTGACCGACGACCAGGCGGCGAATCCCGCACAACTTACCGATCCCGGCCTCCAGAATGCATGGGGGATGTCATACGCGCCAACCGGTCCGTTCTGGGTCTCCGCAAATGGTACTGGAACAGTGCCTTTATATAGCGTGAACCCGGCAACACAGGCCACCGCCAAGCAAGCGCTGACCATTTCGATCCCTGGCGGCGGCGTTACCGGGCAAGTATTCAACAGCACCGCATCATTCAATGGCAATCGCTTTTTGTTCGTCACTGAAAACGGTAGCGTTTCCGGTTGGCGCCCGGCGCTGGGTACAACAGGATTGGTAAATGCCGACACCATCGCCCCGGCCTCAACGAATAATGTTTACAAGGGCGCAGCCATCGGCAGCGTTTCGGGACAGGATTACCTGTACGCAGCCAACTTCAGAGCCGGCACCATTGATGTCTACAAGGGCACCACCTCGGCCCCAGCGTTGACAGGTTCATTCACGGACCCGAGCCTTCCCGCGGGATATGCTCCTTTCAATGTTCAGAATCTCAATGGCTCGCTCTATGTCACCTATGCCTTGCAGGATGCAACCAAGAAGGATGATGTCGCAGGTTTGGGATTCGGTTTTGTCGACAAATATAACCTGAACGGCGACTTCGCGGGACGCGTTGCGTCGGGTGGAACATTAAACGCGCCTTGGGGGGTAGCTACCGCGCCATCTTCGTTCGGCCCGATGGCGGGCGACCTGCTGGTGGGTAATTTCGGCGACGGGCACATAAATATTTACGACCCGAATACTCATGCGTTTCTTGGACAAGTGCTCGATGCCAGCAATAAACCGCTGGCGGTCGATGGATTATGGGCACTTTCCCCTGGAAACGATACGTTGGCCGGGAGCAGCCACCTGTTGTATTTCACCGCCGGGCCCAATGACGAAGCCCACGGGTTATTTGGCGTTCTGACACCGGTTCCGGAGCCATCAACCTATGCAATGATGCTCGTTGGGCTTGGGGTATTGGGTCTGCTGATCCGACGCCGCGCTTTGATTTAGGAAGGGAAGAGAAAGATCCCGGGTTTTTATCGGCTGATCGACATAAATCGGCATGCCCCGGTCTGATTTCGCTGATTGGGATATGCCGCAAAAATGCTTGACTTTATTTCTGGGAGTTTTATCATGTAGTCGTTGGATAAGTGATCCCTCCTTTGTAAGTGGAAACTCTAAACCCGAACCCGGCCCGTCCGTCTTCGGGTTTTTTTATGACCGCTAAATTCCCCCGGATTTAAATTCTTACAATAGAAGCGCAGATAGCATGCAGGGGTTTTACACGCGACAGCATCCGGGGTGGGAGAAAACAACGCCGACAGTGCCACTGATCCGTGAAGCAGATAGGTTGGCACTATGTCATCATCGATCTTCCGAGCGTGCCAAAGGCGAAGGATATCAATAATGCTGTCCACAACTTCATAACGTACTTCGTTATCCCCCACAATTACTTGACGTACATCACGGGGTGCAAATTCGTCGAGCGGCACTCCAATCTACGGATAAACAAGAAGCTGCTGCGCGCCTGCTACCAGTTGCTTCACCACTTTGACGCAACCTTAGAATTTGCTGGAGCGAGAAAGGCGTGAAGGCGAACAAGATCGCGCTCAGCACTAACCGTCCATTTAAGCGTCATGAATTAAGCCGGCTTGTCGAGGCTCGTAGCCCAAGCATCAATCGAAGCATGATCCACCAAGCGTCCGGCATCGACATCCGCCATTCCTTCCAAGGTAAGCTGGTGGCGTTTTGCTTCAAGGGCAACCCAAGAGGTCAACGCTTGTTTTACGATCCAGCCCTTGGGACGATCAAGTCGAGCAGAGAGTTGATCAATTTGTTCGGCAAGTTCATTAGGAATGTGAGCGGTGACGACACGTGTATTCATATTTAATCCTATTGAAACAATATCAATCAATACTAATCATTCAGATTGAGATTGCCCAGTCCCAACATGGATATGAAATAATATTTCGGCCACTTTAAAATACATTAATGAATGATAACGTCCTTATCATCCATTAAGGGAATGAAAAAAAATGACCTAATGAGGTAGTGAATCTGTTTGGAACTTAAATGACGATTGGTTCAGATGACTTTTTGCGGGATGTCGTTAGCCCTGGCAGTCCGGATATTATAGTTGTTCCGTTATTTATCGCGCCTGAGCACCAGCCCTGCTATTTCCAGGGCGAGACCAAGCGTGAAAAGAATGGCGCCGATCCAGATGTTTTCCGGCGCCAGGAACATCAGCATGCCGCCCACGATAAGCAGCAAAATAGATAAAACTCGTTTAGTGCGACGACTTCTGGACATGATTTAGAAACTCATTGCGGACAAGATGATATATCACTATAGACCGCAGGCGAGAAAATGCCATCATTCCAACGAATGCTGGAATCCAGGCGGATGCAACAAGCATGCGTTTCCACGGTTTCGTACAGCAAGTCCGAAGCCTGGGCGTCATCCTCCGCTGACTGCACCTTGCCTGGCCTCCGCCTCCAACCCCAGCTCAAAGCCCAGCGAATCATCAAGGGATAAAAGCTGCTCAATAACCTGATCAATTTGGGGAGTTATTGCCGCCGGAACGATGTTTTGCACCAGCGATGCCTTAAGTGCTTCCTGTAAGCGTAACGGTTTTTCTGCCAGCAAACAGTGCAAATCTGTCGGCAACCCCTGGCGAAAAAGAGCGTAGGGTACCGCGGGTAGCAGCATGTGTTGAAATGACCATTGTGCATCCAGCCGCAAATAATTGAGCTGCTTAGGTGAAATACCCGTTTTGCCGCCCAGGAAATGCAAATCCTCCTTCGTTAATTCGTGAATTGGCACGCTTTCAACCAGCGGTTGCAGCTCGGCAAGATATCGCTCGTACTCGGACGGCCCGCGAAATTTTTCCAGTTCAACCTCAATATCGATAGTTTGTTGTGGCGAAACGTTAAATATAATACCCGACACAGCGATTTCGCCCCCCTTCCCCGCTGGTTCGAACGCGCGGATGACCAGATCGGCCCGCGCTTTTTCCGGGCGCCGCAACTGGCCGGTGGTATAGGCAATCTCATAGAACCCTTGAGTATCGGCCACCGCCTGTCCAAGTAACGTCTCTGTCCGCATATCCCGGTCGAATGCCTGCACGATGACATCCGGCAAAGGGAAGCCATCCGTCTGTCGAACGGCGCCTCGGACAATACGCAGCTCTCCCCCGGCTTTCGGCACCGTAACCAGAATTTCCACCGACTGGTTCCCAGGTAGAAGGTTTTCGATAAAGGTATCGGTATCGAGCGCTTGATCATCCTGATATACGCGGAACAGAACCTCGACAGTATGTCCTGTGCCAAAAAAAGATTCATCAACCGGGATAAGCGTCATGCCTTCGGCATCTGTCGTACCTGAGCGAATCAGTTGCTGGCCGTTAATCTGGAATACGGCGTCAACCTGTATCCTGGGCAAAGAAGCATCCGTCGCATGGTTTTTAATCGTTATTGTCAACGCATAGGTTTCAGGTTCGAAGTGGTGGACCGTGATGTCGAGGAATTCCTGAATAGCCGCTGAGGTTTTTCTGCCTTCCGCAACGATATTTCCTTGCGGATCAAAAACGTGAACCAGTAGATTGGGTCCCTTTCTACCGTCTGACTGCCAGGCAAAATCGATGCGATAATTTCCATTAGTCTGAAGCGCAACCGTATTTCCACGTGGGACAAGATTTGTTGGCGCCAGCGCATCGAAAGCGCGCACGGTAAAGCCGACAGTGCTGATCGGGGTGCCGTCTGGCTGGCTGACCTGGCCGCAAACTGTATGAATAGATGGTTGCGGGATGTCCGGTGCAGTAATAACGGTAGCAATGGTTTCGAGCCGTTTTCTCAGATCCTCGGCTTGATCGGGTGGGAGATTTTCAATAGTAAAACCACGTTCCCAAAAAATTTCCGCAAAAGCGTTTTGTCTACGCCCGATGGGCATCACCAGCCCAAACAGGGTACGCAATTCACCATTGGCGATGAGCAGGCGAATGGTGCTGTCTGTGGCGATATAACTCGAATACCCAAGGTTTGTCAGCGCTTTTTTTAATATCTCCACATCGTTTTTATTCAATTTGTCGAGTAATACGCCATGCGCAAGGATATGCGGCCGCAAACTGCCGATACCTTGAATGATGCCCAGCAGCTTCGTGAGGATAGCCAGTTTCCTGTCCGGCTGGATAAATTGAATGGTAGCCCGCATGTTGGATTTTTCCCGGATAAAAAATGAGTGCCTTATATAAGCATGGCTTCGCTTTGACAAGTCGATAAGGCTGCGCTCCATGTTCGGCCGGCTGATCTTTTCAGGCCGGCCTGGACAGTTCGGAAAGAAGCTCCAGCTCATCGGAAACCTGGACCGGCCTTTGGCAGCTTATCGAAGCGTAAATATGCTCAGTCATGCTACCTTATCTATAGCGGCTCAGGTAATGGCATGACTGTCGCCTCATCACAAACCAGTTGCCCGGCATAACGCAGACATATATTTATTTACTATTCGAATGGGTGTGGCGATTGAGGCATCCGTTTTAAACATAGCTGACGAGAATGAGAAATCAAGAATAAATCGCTTTCCGCTGCCCAATCCCGCTTTTCGTACCCGGCCCTTCCGCTGCGCTAAAATACGCGTCTTTTCTTGAATAACCGGTTGATGAAAAAACTTCCTGCCATTTCTGTGATTGATACTGAGCGCCGCCTCGCCAACCTGCCTAAACCGGTCTATCCGGAAGATCTGCCTGTGGTTGCGCGGCGCCACGAGATAGCGCGCGCAATCCGGGAAAACCAGGTGGTAATTGTGTGCGGTGAGACTGGCTCGGGCAAGACTACGCAGTTACCCAAAATTTGCCTTGAACTCGGGCGTGGGGTTGCCGGCATGATCGGTCATACGCAGCCTCGGCGCATCGCTGCACGCACGGTGGCAGCCCGGATCGCTTCGGAACTCAATAGTCCGCTGGGGCACGCGGTAGGCTATAAGGTGCGTTTTTCCGACAAAGTGAGTTCGGAAACTTATATCAAACTCATGACCGATGGAATTCTCCTGGCGGAAACCCAAGGTGACCACTTCCTGCTGGCCTACGACACTATCATCATTGATGAGGCACATGAACGAAGCCTCAATATTGACTTTCTGCTCGGCTATCTCAAGCAGTTGCTACCCGCGCGGCCCGATCTGAAACTGATCGTCACTTCCGCCACCATCAATGCGCAACGCTTTTCAGCCCACTTCGATGATGCGCCGGTGGTTGAAGTATCGGGCAGAGTGTATCCGGTGGAGGTGCGCTACCGGCCCATCCAATCGCGCGGTTCCATTGATCCTGAATATCAGGCGAAAAACCGAAGTAAGGATGAAGCCCAGAATGAGGATAAGGAAGAAGACGACATTGAACAATCCATCCTTGATGCAATGGATGAGATCACCGGCTCCGCCGGTTCCAGTACTGGTGACGTGTTGATATTCCTCCCCGGCGAGCGGGAAATCCGCGAGACTGCCGAAGCACTGCGCAAGCATGGCATGAGCAGGCCCGGCCCCCGTGGCGCCGCCATATCCGGTATGGAAATTCTGCCTTTGTTCGCGCGATTGTCCTATGCCGAGCAGGAGCGAGTGTTCAAACCCGGTGGCAGCAATTTGAGACGTGTCGTGCTGGCTACCAACGTAGCGGAAACTTCGCTCACCGTTCCCGGCATTCGCTATGTGATCGATACAGGATTTGCGCGGCTCAATCGCTATAGTTATCGCAACAAAGTGGAGCAATTACAGGTCGAGAAAATTTCACGTGCTTCCGCCAATCAGCGAGCGGGGCGCTGTGGCCGCGTGATGAGCGGCGTCTGCATCCGTCTTTATTCGGAAGAGGATTACCTTGCGCGTCCGGAATTTACCGATCCGGAAATCCTGCGCTCATCGCTGGCAGCCGTGATTTTGCGCATGAAGTCTCTCAAAATTGGAGAAGTACAGAATTTTCCGTTCCTTGATCCGCCCCTGCCCCGAATGATCGCGGATGGCTACCAATTACTGGCGGAACTCGGTGCTGTAGACGATAGCAATTCGCTGACCGGCATAGGCTGGCAATTGGCCAAGTTTCCAATCGATCCTAAGATTGCACGGATGATCCTGGCTGGCAAAGAAGAGAACTGCCTGAGTGAAGTGCTGATCATCGCATCCGGCTTGAGCATGCAAGATCCGCGCGACCGGCCGTTCGAGCGGCAAGAGGCCGCCGACAGGGCGCATCAGCGCTTTCAGGATGAGCGATCCGACTTCATCGGCTACCTGAAGCTGTGGGATTTCTTCAATGAATTGTTGAAACATAAAAAATCCAATCGAAAACTGATGGAGCAGTGCCAGGAAAATTTTATATCCCACCGCAGAATGCGGGAGTGGCGTGAAATCCATGGTCAGCTACATACCTTGGTGGCCGAATTCGGGCTGAGACCAAACGAGATTCCCGCGAGTTATGACGAAATCCATCGCGCACTTCTGGCGGGGTTGCTCGGCAATATCGGCTTCAAGGCCGACGAGGATGGCGAGTATCTGGGAGCGCGTGGAATCAAGTTTTCTATTTTTCCGGGTTCGGTGCTCAAAAAAGCCAAACCTAAATGGATCATGGCTGCCGAACTGACCGAAACCAAAAAACTCTACGCACGTAGCGTAGCCAGGATCGACCCCCTTTGGGTGGAAAAAATCGCAGCAGGCGGGTTGTGCAAGAAGCACTATTTTGACCCCCATTGGGAGAAGACACCCGCACAGGTATCGGCATTCGAGCGCATAACACTGTACGGCTTGACGATCATGCCGAAGCGGCGGATTTATTACGGCGCCATCAATCCGAAGGAAGCGCGCGAAATTTTTATACGCTCGGCACTGGTGGCGGGTGAATACGTGACCCAGGCACCGTTTTACCAGCATAACCGCAAACTCATCGCCGATGTCGCAGCGCTGGAGCACAAGACACGCCGCCCGGATGTGCTCGTGGATGAAGCAGAAATCGTTGCGTTTTACGACGATCTCATCCCTGACGGGATATGCAACGGCGCAACGTTCGAAAAATGGCGCAGGCAGGCCGAGCGGGAAAACCCGCGCCTGCTCTATCTCACCAGGGAATACCTGATGCGTCATGAGGCGGGTAACGTTACGGAAGCGCGTTTTCCCGATAGCACGGTCGTGGATGGAGTACGGCTACCGTTTGCCTATCGCTTCGAACCAGGGCATCTATTGGATGGCGTCACCATTACCGTGCCGTTACCCCTGCTCAACAAGCTTCAGGCTACCTGGTTCGATAACCTCGTCCCGGGCCTGATCCGCGAAAAAATAACCTGGTATTTGAAAGCCCTTCCCAAACAGATACGCCGCCACCTGGTACCGATACCGGATTTCGTGACGCAGTTTCTGGAAGGCCATGAGTCAACGGTTACAGCTTCCGCCCCTGTGCCCCTACCCCAACCTCTGACCGAAGCATTGGCGGATTTTATCTCATTCAAGACGGGAATCACCGTTCCGCGGGATAGGTGGCACGACGAAAAGCCCCCGCTGCATCTGCTGATGAATTATAACGTTGTGGACGATGCAGGTCGCGAACTCGCGATGAACCGTGATCTCGCGCAACTCAAGGCGCAACTTGGCCAGGCCGCGCAGCTGACGTTCGCTCGGCTCGATTCGGGCGAACGCAGCCCAATCGAGCGTGACGATGTGAAACGCTGGGATTTTGGTGACCTGCCCGAAGAAATCACTTTTATCCGGAATGGGAAGAAACTGACCGGCTACCCGGCGCTGGTCACGCGAGAGGAAAAAGTAGCCATCCATTTGTTCGATACGCGCCCTGCGGCACAAGCAAAGATGCGCGGAGGTGTGCGGCAGCTGCTGTGCTTCGAACTCAAGGAGCAAATGAAGCGATTGGAAAAAGATCTGTCGGGACAAAATCGATCCCAGAGCCAGGCTGTATTGCAATTGCAAACCCTTATCAGCCCCCAGTTACTCAGGGAAGATATGCTGGACGCTATCGCCGACCGCGCTTTCATCGGCGACGATGCGCTGCCGCGCAGCGAAAAAGAGTTTATTGCCCAGCGGCAGCGGGCGAGAGCACGGCTACCCGCCGTGACTGAAGCTGTTATCCGAACGATACAAAGTATCGCGGGTGAATGCCAGGCATTGTCGAGCAGTCTTTCCGCAGCGGGATCGGCTACTCCCAAGCTGAAGGACAAGCTTTCCATTCAACTGCACAGCCTCGTTTATCCCGGTTTTTTAAATGCCACCCCATGGGAGCAGCTGCCACATCTGCCGCGTTATTTGAAAGGCATGGTTCTGCGGCTGGATAAATACGCGACCAACCCCGAGCGTGACGCCCGCCACGGCGCCGTTATTGCCGGGTTATGGAACCAGTATGAGCAGCGTATGGAAAAACATCTCAAGGCCGGAATCCACGATCCGGCCCTAGCTGGATTCCGCTGGCAAATCGAGGAACTGCGCATCTCGCTATTTGCGCAGGAGTTGAAAACGCCCTACCCCGTTTCCGCCAAACGACTGCAGAAACTGTGGGAAGAAATAAGCGCTTGAATCGGCGCGGTACCTTGACAGTATTCAGCTAAGCGGCAGATGGAAATTCACTCTCGAACTCAGTCAAATGCTGTTCTATGCGATAGTTTGCCGCCAATCGCACTTCCCTGCCTGGATCGACTTGCATAATATCCACGCCCGCATTGGCGGTTTCTACGCACACAAAGCGCTTGTAATCGTCATCTTTCAAGTCGCCCATTTCCGCCGAAATTTTTGCCCAAGGGTTCCACACTACCGCGGTTTTGCTCCCTGTGGATGTGATTCGTATCCGGCGGCCCAAGCCTGCATCATCGATCAGCACCTCACCGTGTATGCCCTGATAGATACGGTCGACTTCCGTATCGATTATTACCGAACCTGCCTGGAACTTTTGAAGGCCATTATCAACTTTATCGATATACTTGATCCCCTCCAGGCCCGATATCGCTACCTGATCGATATGCCCTACTTTGAAATAAGTGTGCAACGCCTGAGTTACGTGAAATGTATGGGCTGTCGGGTTATGCGTAATCAATTCCAGGTTCAGCGATTCCCCAACAGTAATTTCCAGCGAAAGTTTGAATGAATGCGGCCATATCGCCTGTGTTTCGGGTGTATCTGTCAGACCCAGGGTAATCTTGCATTCCCCATTCGCGGTGACTTCAGTTTTCATCACATTCCAGAGCCGGTTTCGCACAAAACCGTGAGCTGGGCGCCCCAGTTGCTCGGGGTCCGGCCCAAACCAGGGCCAGCAGATCGGCGCTCCACCCTTGATGCTCTTACCCGTCTGGTAATATGCAGCATCGCTGAGAAACATCAGGTTATACGGCTCATTGGCAGGCTGAAAAGACAAGACCTGACCGCCATAGATAGAGATCAGAGCGCTTGCCTTGACGTTATCAATCTTGATGAAAGGGAATCCTCCCACACCTTCGATGAATTTGACCTGGTCGGCAATTCCGTATTCGGCATTCAGTTGTTCTATATTCATTATTTTATTCCATTCGGGTTTTATCTGGATTTGACTAGATAGAAACAACCTGATAATAGCATTCCAACGATTTGTTTGGAAGGATTTTTCTGGATATCATAACTTATTCTAATATCATTAAAATATATGAGAAGATTATCGGAGAAGGATCAGTCTGGGGACGGCGTCGGCGCCAGCCCATACTATAGCGTTCTGGCCAAACGCTTTCCCAAGCGCACACGATGCCTCAAGATCCAGCCCAAGTGCAAGAAAGCTCTTCTCGGCCGGCCACTTCCCGGAGGGATCGAAACCTTCACCCTCGATAATCCGGCCGGCCCCGACCAGGCTGCACAGTTTGCCGAAAAGATGCACACAAGCCTTCCGATTTGTCTCAGGACTCTGAATTTGGCCGAATGGATTGCAAGCAGTGATGAACGCAGTACATTGATGACCCGAAGCGGAAAAAAGCCGCGATAGCGGCTCGGAATACTGATCTACGCGCAAGATAATCGCACCGGAGCCTGTCCGGCAGTCAACCTGCTGGTCAACCCGATAGTGAGCTGAGCGGTAAGCGGCGACGAGGTCGCCGGTAATTTTAGACTGTGGCAAATAAAAATCCCGGGATTACCCTTGCAGCAATTCCCAACCTTGTTCCTGGTTCTCCGGTTTATAAGAAAAAGCGCTTCAGACGTGTTTATCCAGCGGAATTGCCGGTTAGCCAAGATGCCGTATTACTTTGCAAGGGTTCCCGGCAGCGAAAACGTTCGGTGGGATATTTTTGGTTACGATGCTGCCTGATCCAATGGTTGTGCCTTGGCCAATCGTCAAACCAGGATTGATAATCGCACCGCCGCCAATCCAGACGCTATCTCCCAGTTCAATGGGTTTAGCCGCTTCCAGCCCGGTATTACGCTCTTCCGCCACCAGCGGATGCGTTGCGGTATAGATCTGAACACCGGGACCCAGAAACACGTTATCGCCTATGGTGACTTCTGCGCAATCGAGCACCACGCAGTTGAAATTGGCATAAAAGTTATCGCCGATGTGGATGTTATAGCCGTAATCGCAAAAAAAAGGCGGCTCAATCACCGCACGCTGGCCTAGCGTACGGAGTAGCTCCCGCAGAATGATCGATCGCTTATCAAGCTCGTCCGGCGAGGTATCATTGAATGTCCTCAGCAATTTTCTGGCGTGCCTTCTTTCCCTGCACAGCAACTCATCGCTGGACCGGTACAACTGTCCGGTGAGCATTTTGTGCTTTTCCGACTGATGGGCCATAAATTACCCCGTGGCACAAGAAATCGACGAGTAAAACGAATATGATTTTTTATTGAAGTTTTATAAAGTGCGCGCTCAAAGACCCTGCCACAGACTGCCCTCTTCCACGCAATCCATAGCGAGCTTGATCTTGCGTCAACTACTAATTGTGAGAGGTCGCATTTGAGTGCTGGCTCAAAAATTCTTGCGCATCACTCGCGGGATCGTGCTTGGAGCCCCAGCGCAACAACTCCAGGATTGCTGGCGACAGATCATGGCCTTTCTCAGTGAGTGTATAAATCACTCTACGCGCATTGCCGGGATCGCGCTGGCGCAAAACGATATTGGACTCTTCCAGTTTTCTTAGCCGGTCGGAGAGTATGTTGGAAGCGATCTTCTCCGGTGATGTCAAAAAATCCCCAAAATACTGCTTGCGCATAAACATAATGTCGCGAATGACAAGCAGGGTCCACTTGTCGCCCAAGATATCGAGTGCACAACTGACCGGACAGGAAGAGCGTTTGATCTGATCTTGTTTAACCATGACAGCCTCAGCGTATTATTTTAGTTGCACTATGCAATTAATCAATTATACTTTCCTTGCGCAACTCATATACAGGATAAAATAAACTTGGCGGCGGGGCGAATTTTCGCAGATGTAGAGCGTCTTAAAATTATCCTGCCAAGCCGGCAAGGCAGCTAATGCTGCTGTAAAGGATTCAAAGCGCATTTTACTTTATCCGGGCTTTTCCGGAAAAATCATTATGGCTGGTGCGAGTGAGATTTCTTCCACCAGACAATGGCTTGGCCTCTGCTAAATCGTAACTCATAGAAGGGTTCATTGCAGGGGCGAGCGTTATAAACAGAGAGGAGTAATTCAATGATGATCAAGGAAGTGATACGGGTCGGCGTATCGACTCTTGCGCTCGCCGCAGCGCTCTACAGCGGTGTGGTGGCTGCGCATGGAAGAGTCTCCATGGAAGAAGACACGTGCATGCGCCGGCTTGGCGACAACAGCATGGTGCATCTAAGCGCCTACCAGCCTCAGTACGAGCCCAGCGATCAGTACTGCACCGAAATCCCGAAGGGAGGCGATACTTTTCTGGTGGTGGACCTCGTGGATCCCGCGCTCCGTGACATACCGATTGGTGTGCGAATCGTCAAAGGGAGCCACGAGACAGAAGATGAAACAGTGACCTATTTGCATCCGACTTACCACCCTGACGGTGTGATCAAGGGAGAGACCAGTCTGGATAAGGGTGAATATACCGTATTCATTACGGGGGAGGCGGTACCTCCTGTGCGCTATCAATATCCGTTGCGCGTAGAGCTGGTTAATTATGCGAAAACTTTTCGTGCCGCGATAGGGCCACTGATCGTGGTGCTTCTATTGAGCTTGCTCGGGTATAAAGTCATGCACTCGAAGCGGATGAAGCAGTGGCGTGCGTCCCGGCGCTCGTAGGCGCTATTCGGCGGCAAAGAGCAGGAATGGAAAAGAAAGTTGTTTCCTGTTACATGACGTGAGATATGGCTCAGCCAAGGAAGCTGGCAAACAAGGAAGCTGACAAAAGCGAGACAGAAGCTTCCATTATGGATTCTGCGTTATCGTAGAGCTTTACTGGAAAGTGCGCCGAGATACGCTAAGGCGATAAAGCATAAACTACGATGACATGGGTAGGTGTCGATGTGCTGGCGAAGTCCTTCATGGGGGAGGCATCAAGCTCCGTCGCCAGCTTCGATAGGCTAGCGATGATCTGCTTCGGCAGGCATCGCTAGCCATTTTGTTATGGGGCGTTATTGATCATGAGCCTTGTAACTCATTCCGGCTCGTATCCGCACGCCGTCTGGCTTGCGTCCAATAGCAATCCAGCCTGATCCTGCCGGTTTTTATTGAGTTCCGTCTGCTGGGAGGTGTAAGCCGGAGCCGCCGAAAATTCCATCAACCCAATTCCAGCCTCGCCACGATCGCATCCAGGTCAATGATCTTCCCATCGTTGTGGACGCATGATCCTCAAACAAATGACCGGCATCAATGCCGGTAGACAGCAGTAGTAGACAGCCGTGCATCGCGCAGGTTGGTGGTCCGGCGATCTGAGTCGAGGGAAACGCGCATAGCCGACAAGCATGTACGGAAAATCGGTAGCTTAAGATTTGCGTACGCTATACCATGACGGCCTTATTTTCCGCACAATTTTTCGTGGGAGTGGGGCGATTTCGGCGCACGAACAATGCCTGTCGCAAAACAGTTGTTTCCCGACACCACTTGGACCCACATGACGAACCGAAGCATCAGCATAGGGCACCCAGGCCGCCACAGGGGCTGCTATGCGCAGGACTACATCTCGCTCACCATTATGATGAAGAGCTTCGACGATGACGGCGGCGACGAGGGCGACCCTTTACGAGTGTCCGCAACCCATACCAGCAATCGCTCCCTCTGCGGGAAGCGTATGCAAGACGTCACATAGGCAAGATGCATCATGAATGCAGTAGAAATCGAAGCAGCCATATCGGAACTGGCCTGTCAGCCCTTCGACGCAGCCGAGTTCCCGTTCGCGTTCCTGGCCGCTTTCGGCAATAAGGACACGGCCCTCAAACGCCTGCGTGCAGGCAACAACAACGCTTCGGATGTGCCCGGTGGCGTGCTTCAGCGCAACAACATCCATATTGCCGTATGCGAAGCCGGCACTGTGGGCGAAACCCTCAAGGCGTTGCGCGCCAGCCGGGCCACCACCAAAGCCAAGGCCAAGTTCATCCTCGCCACCGACGGGCAGACCCTTGAGGCCGAAGAGCTGGGCTGTGGCGAAACCATCACTTGCGACTATCCGGACTTCCCGAACCACTTCGGTTTCTTCCTGCCACTGGCCGGCATCTCCACCATCAAGGAGATCAAGGATAATCCCATCGACGTACGCGCCACCGGCCGTTTGAACAAGCTGTACGTCGAGTTGCTGCGCGAGAACTCGGACTGGGCCAAGGACGAGCGCCGTCCGGACATGAACCATTTCATGGCAAGACTGGTGTTCTGCTTCTTTGCCGAAGACACTGATATCTTCAACGGTGAGGGACTATTCACCCGCACGGTGGACCAGTACAGCGAGCGCGACGGCGCCAATACCCACCAAGTGCTGTCCGAAATCTTCCGTGCTATGAACACCCGGATTGCTGATCGGGCCGAAGCGAAATTCCGCCCGTGGGCCGATCAGTTCCCTTACGTCAACGGCGGTCTGTTTTCCAGCAGCACCGAAGTGCCACGCTTCACTCGCATGGCGCGCACCTACCTGCTGCACACCGGTAGCCTGAAATGGCGCGAAATCAATCCCGACATCTTCGGCAGTATGATTCAGGCCGTGGCCGACGACGAAGAGCGCGGCGCCTTGGGCATGCACTACACCAGCGTGCCCAACATCCTGAAGGTGTTGAATCCCTTGTTCCTGGATGACCTGCGCGCACAGTTGGCTGAAGCCGGTGATAACGAGCGTAAGCTGCTGAACCTGCGCAAGCGCATGGCGCGCATCCGCGTGTTTGATCCGGCCTGCGGTTCAGGCAACTTCCTGGTTATTGCCTACAAGCAGATGCGCGAGATCGAGGCAGAGATCAACCGTCGCCGGGGAGAAATGCATCTCGGTAGCGAGATTCCTATAAAAAGTTTCCGAGGCATCGAGCTGCGCGACTTCCCGGCGGAGATTGCACGCTTGGCCCTGATCATTGCCGAATTCCAGTGTGACGTGCTGTATCGCGGGCAAAAGGATGCTCTGGAGGAGTTTTTGCCGCTGGATGCGCAGAACTGGATCATCTGTGGTAATTCGCTGCGGCTGGACTGGTTGAGCATCTGCCCGCCCACGAGCACAGGCGTGAAGCTGGTGGCAGATGATTTGTTTGGCACACCACTGAATCAAACGGAAATCGATTTCGGGAATGAAGGCGGTGAGACGTACATCTGCGGGAATCCGCCGTATCTGGGGTTCACGTGGCAATCGTCAGAGCAAAAGCAAGAGATGAAAGCCATCTTCGAGCATCGCGTGAAAGGCTGGAAGTCGCTTGACTACGTCGCTGGCTGGTTCATGAAGGCTGCCGACTATGGCTCGCGAACAAGAGCGATTTCAGCTTTTGTAGCGACGAACTCGATTTGTCAAGGCGAACAGGTGGCGCTGCTTTGGCCGCTTATCTTCGCGTCGGGGCATGAGATTGCTTTTGCCCATACGTCATTCAAGTGGGCGAACCTGGCAAGCCACAATGCCGGAGTAACTGTGGTCGTCGTTGGTATTTCACGAGACACCAACCAGAAAAGAAAGCTCCTTGACGATGATGGCGATGGCGTGATTGCCGTGCGAGAGGTTGACAGCATCAATGCTTATCTTGTGCCTGGGCAGAATGTTGTGATCGAACCAATTCCACGCTTGGTTCGCGATTCGGACAAAGCCACAATGGTCTGGGGAAATAAGCCGACGGATGGTGGCAACTTGTCACTGGCGGCAGAGGAGAGAGATAAGTTTCTCGCGGAGAACCCCGAGACGGAGAAGTTTATGCGCCCCTATTTTGGAGCAGCTGAATACATTCGGGGGCTGGCACGATTCTGCATCTGGGTGAATGACGCCGAGGCGAACGTAGCGGCACAGATTCCGGCGTTGCTCCGTCGATTCGAGAGGGTGCGAACCTTTCGAGAAGAAAGCAAAGCGGCGGAAACAAGGCCGGCCGCCGATTATCCGCACCGTTTTCGGCAGATCCAAGGAGTCGCCATCAGTCACGCTCTGATCGTTCCTCAAGTGAGTTCAGAACGCCGAGGGTATCTGCCGGTTGGTCTTCTGCCGCCTCGTTCGATTGTCAGCAACCTTGCGTTCGCTCTCTACGACGCGCCTCTTTGGAACATGGCACCCATCGCTTCGCGCCTTCACCTTGTCTGGATTGCGACGGTCTGCGGCAAATTAGAAACACGCTATCGCTATTCCAATACCCTCGGCTGGAACACCTTCCCCGTGCCGCTGCTCACCGAGCAGAGCAAGGCTGACCTGACCGCCTGCGCCGAGAACATCCTGCTTGCCCGCGAAGCGCATTTCCCCGCCACCATCGCCGACCTCTACGACCCGGACAACATGCCGGAAAACCTGCGTCGCGCCCACGAACGCAACGATGAAGTGCTGGAGCGTATCTATATCGGCCGCCGCTTCAAGAACGACACCGAACGGCTGGAAAAACTGTTTGAGCTTTATACGAAGATGACGGCGGCAGCGGCCAAGGCCAAGCCCACCACAAAAGCGACAAGGAGAAAGAAAGCGTGAGCGAGCAAACCAGCAACCCCACCCACGCCTACACCGTACCGTCGGTGTCCATCACCACGGCGCGCACGGGCACTTCCAGTAAGGCCAACGCGCTGGGAATGCGCGCCATGCAGGAGCGTGCCTACGCCAAGCGTGGCGAGCAGTATCTGCTGATCAAATCGCCACCGGCATCAGGCAAATCCCGCGCGCTGATGTTCATCGCGCTTGACAAGCTCAACAACCAAGGCTTGCAGCAGGCCATCATCGTGGTGCCTGAGCGTTCCATTGGCGGCAGCTTTGCCGATGAACCCCTGAGTCAACACGGCTTCTATTGGGATTGGCAGGTGGCCCCGCAGTGGAACCTGTGCAACGCTCCTGGCGTGGACGAGCCGCGCGTGGCCAAGTCCAAGGTGGATGCGGTGCGCAAGTTCCTTGAGAGCACCGACAAGGCACTGGTCTGCACCCATGCAACCTTCCGCTTTGCGGTGGAAGAGCTGGGCATCGAAGCGTTCGACAACCGCCTGATCGCCATCGACGAGTTCCACCACGTCTCCAGCAACCCGGACAATAAGCTGGGTAGTCAGTTGGGCGCGTTCATCATCCGCGATAAGGTACATCTAGTGGCCATGACTGGCTCCTACTTCCGTGGCGATACCGAGGCTGTGTTGGGTCCGGCGGATGAGGCCAGATTCGAGACGATCACTTACACCTACTACGAACAGCTCAACGGCTACCGCTGGCTCAAATCGCTGGACATCGGCTACTTCTTCTACACAGGTCCTTACGTGAACGCCATCGCCAAGGTGTTGGACCCGGCGCTGAAAACCATCGTCCATATTCCCAATGTGAATGCCCGCGAAAGCCTCAAAGACAAGCAGCGCGAGGTGGATGAAATCATGCACAGCTTGGGGGAATGGAAAGGTGTTGACCCGGCCACCGGCTTCCATCTGGTGCTAGCCCGTGATGGCCGTATCCTGAAAGTAGCGGATTTGGTGGATGACAGCGATCCGGGCAAACGCTCCAAAGTGCTCACCGCGTTGAAAGACCCGACGCAGAAGAACAACCGCGACAGCGTGGATATCATCATTGCGCTGGGCATGGCAAAGGAAGGCTTTGACTGGATCTGGTGCGAACATGCACTGACCATTGGCTACCGCAGCAGCCTGACTGAAATCGTGCAGATCATTGGCCGCGCCACTCGTGACGCCGAAGACAAGGAACGATCACGTTTCACCAATCTGATCGCCGAACCCGCGGCCGAACAAACTGCCGTGGCCGAGGCAGTGAACGATATGCTCAAAGCCATTTCCGCCAGCCTGCTGATGGAACAGGTGCTGGCCCCGCGCCATGAGTTTACCCCCAAAAATGCCGGCCCGAAGGAAGGCTTCGATTACGGCGAGGAAGACTATAAGTACGGCGGCCGCAACATCGGCGTGAACAAGGATACCGGCCAGATTCATGTGGAGATCAACGGGCTGGCAACGCCGAAAAGTCCGGAGGCCACGCGCATCTGCAGGGAGGACTTGAACGAAGTCGTCACCAGTTTCCTGCAGGACAAAACCGTGCTGGAGCGCGGCTTGTTCGACAAGGAAAATACCCTGCCCGAAGAGCTGACCCAGTTGCGCATGGGCAAGATCGTGCGCGAGCGTTATCCGGAGCTGAGCGCGGGCGATCAGGAGGCCATCCGGCAACACGCCATCGCAGCCATGAACATCACGCAGCAGGCCAAGCTAGTGTTGGCTCGGGCCGATGCCAACGGAGGCGGAGCAGCGCAGGGCAATACGACGTTGCTGGATGGCGTGCGCAAGTTCGTCAATGTGCGTGACCTGGACATCGACCTGATCGACCGCATCAATCCCTTCGATGCTGCCTATGCGGTACTGGCGAAAGCGATGGATGAGAAATCGCTGCGTCAAGTGCAGGCCAGCATTGCCGCCAAGAAGGTGAGCATTCCCGAAGACGAAGCTCGCGAGCTGGCAAGACGGGCCTTGCAGTTCAAGAACGAGCGCGGTCGCTTGCCAGACATCAATTCCGCCGATGCATGGGAAAAGCGCATGGCCGAAGGCGTGGCCGCACTGGCACGTTACCGTGCACAGGCTAAGGCGGCACAGGCGCAGGGAGAGTCTGGCAATGGCTGAGATGAACGATGACGAACTGCTGGATGCGTTGGGTGTAGAAGTCGCCCCGCTCAAGTCCGCCAGCCGAACTCCGCGCGAGGAACGCATCATTGCGGGCTTCGAGGACATTCTGCGCTTCCATCAGGCTCATGGCCGCGCCCCGCTGCATGGCGAAGGTCGTGACATCTTCGAGCGCCTGTATGCGGTGCGCCTGGATCAGCTGCGCAAGTTGTCGGAAGCGCAAACCCTGCTGGCTCCTCTGGATAGTCCCGGCCTGCTGACTGGTACGGCAGCAGCCTCGGCCGATGTAGATGACTTGGACGAAGATGCTTTGCTGGCCGAGTTGGGTATTGGCGATGAACCCGCCGATCAGAACGACATCACCGTGCTGCGCCACGTGCGTTCGCGGGCGGAAATACGTGCGGCGGAGGAAATCGCTAACCGCGCGCCGTGTGCAGATTTCGACAAGTTCCAACCACTGTTCGAGCAGGTGGAGCGGGAACTGAAGGCTGGCGTTCGCAAAACGCTGCGTTTTGGACGCGATGCCAGCATTGCCAGCGGCAACCACTTCATCGTCGGCGGGCAGCTTGCCTATGTGGCTGAAACCGGCGAAACCATCAAGGCCCCGAACGGCGCAAGCGATGCGCGTCTGCGCGTCATCTACGCCAACGGCACGGAAAGCAACTTGCTGCGCCGCTCCCTGCAACGGGCACTCTACAAGGATGAAACAGGCCGCCGCCTGACCGATCCGGACATGGGGCCGCTGTTTGGTGATGCGCCAGAGCCTGACGATATTGAAACCGGGACTATCTATGTACTGCGCAGCCTGTCCAGCCACCCCTTCGTGGTTGAGCACCGCGAGCTGATTCACAAGATTGGTGTGACCGGGGGCAAGATAGAGGCCCGCATCGCAGGCGCGGAAAAGGATGCCACCTACTTGTTGGCTAGCGTGGAAGTAATCGCCACTTACAAGCTGCACAACGTGAACCGTATAAGGCTAGAAAACATCTTCCATCGCTTGTTCGGCACAGCACAGCTTGACTTGACCATCGAAGATCGCTTCGGCCATCCGGTCAAGCCGAGGGAATGGTTCCTGGTGCCGCTCCATGTGATTGACGAAGCTGTGCAGCGTATTCTGGATGGCTCGATTACCGATGTGGTCTACGATCCTGAGACAGCTCAGTTGGTCGGTCAGGCTCAGTAACGATTGCTAGCAGCGATGCCTGGATAGTGTGACGGAATTTTCGGTGGTTCCGGCTTACGTCCCCCTCTTGCTTGTTATCCGCAGCGGCATGATTGCATCTGGACCGGTGGGCATTTGACCGTCCCAAAAGAACAAAAGACACAGCAATCGCCAGGGATGGGACGCAGCAGGGATCGGCAGCCGTTGCATTCATAATAGAACTGGCAGGCGTCCGTCGGCATTATCTCGCGTTTGACGTACCCACAGCAGGGGCACGTCAGTATCGACTCCAGAATTGGCATGTTATCAGCCAGCATAAACACGGGAACCGTGGGTTGTTCCTGCTTTATTCATAATCATTAGCAAGACACATAATAGGGTGGAGCCTATTGCCGGCATCATCGCGCCTCCTCTGCCATCTCGCGATGAACTTTCGCCATGCTCATGTTTGCCTCTGCGGCTTCTTCATACAAGCGCACCAAAGCCTCGGTATGCTCTTTCAGATCTTCAGTTTGCCTACCATAGTAGTACCCATGCTCCCGGTATTCCGCGAGGCCATTTTTCTGTTCTTGTGCTTGCGCGCGCATGGCTTCCGCTGCAGCTTCATAATGCCTGGCCAGCGCATTATGGTCCGCTTTGGTCTTGGCGCTGCGGACAGCGCTGCTCATATCCATCGGATGAGGATCGATATGCGCACAGGCCGACAGGGCGAAAGCAACCAGAACGGCGAAAAATACGCGTGATCTCATGATGGTCTCCATGCTGGTTATCAAATTCTATTTCTTCATCTGCTCGGCCATCTAGCGATCCGTTTTTTCATAGTTTGATGCGATCAAGCCGCAAGGCATTGGTAACCACGGATACCGAACTCATCGCCATGGCCGCGCCGGCAAACATCGGTGATAGCAACAGACCGAAAGCGGGATAAAATACACCTGCTGCAAGCGGGATGCCAAGGGCGTTATAGCCGAATGCAAAGGTAAGGTTCTGCCTAATGTTGCGCATGGTGGCGCGCGACAGCGCCATGGCACGCTTGATGCCGCGCAGGTCGCCCTTGACAAGCGTGATGCCCGCGCTCTCCATGGCCACATCGGTGCCGGTGCCCATTGCGATCCCCACATCTGCTTGCGCCAGCGCAGGCGCATCATTGATGCCATCCCCCGCCATCGCCACTTTATGCCCCTCGGCCTGCAGCCGCTTTATATGATCGGCCTTGTGCTCGGGAAGCACTTCAGCCAGCACCTCATCGATACCGAGTTTCCGGGCGATCGCCTCGGCTGTGCGTTTTGAATCGCCCGTCAGCATTATGATATGTGCACCCATGCTGCGAAGCGTCGCGATGGCTTCGGGCGTGCCATCCTTGACCGGGTCGGCAACTGCGGCAATGCCGGCGGCGATGCCATCAACCGCAAGGAACACCACCGTCTTGGCTTCGATCCGCCAGGTTTCCCCGCGCGCTTCCCAGTGCTGCGTATCGATATCATGCTGCACGAGGAAATTGCGGCTACCGACAAGCACGCGCTTGCCGCCGATATCGGCCTGCACGCCGAGGCCATTGACTGCATTGAAAGCTCCCGCGGCTCCGGGTTTCAAGTTGCGAGCCTTGGCGCCCTCGACGATTGCTTGCCCTATTGGATGCTCGGAAAGCTGCTCCACCCCTGCCATGAGCGCAAGCGCCTCGTCATGTGCAATGCCTTCCACATCAAAATCCGTTAGCGTAGGCCGGCCCAGGGTCAACGTACCGGTCTTGTCCACCACGACGGTATCGATATCACGCATGCGTTCGATTGCTTCCGCATTGCGGAACAGAATGCCCGCTCGGGCGCCCTGCCCCATCGCCACAGTCATCGAGATGGGCGTTGCGAGACCGACGGCGCACGGGCAGGCGATGATAAGGACCGCAATGGCGTTGATAAACGCATAGGTGAATCTTGGCTCCGGGCCGAGAAACCACCAGGCAAGCGCGGTAACGATGGCAATAGCGATAACGGTTTGGACGAAATACGCCGCGATGGTGTCGGCAAGACGTTGTATCGGTGCGCGGGTACGCTGCGCCTCGCCAACCATGCGAACAATACGCCCAAGCAGCGTGTCTGCACCTATGCGTTCAGCGCGGATGACCAGCGAGCCATTACTGTTCATAGTCGCGGCGGTGATTT
Organism: Nitrosospira briensis C-128; assembly: GCF_000619905.2. Taxonomy (NCBI): domain Bacteria; kingdom Pseudomonadati; phylum Pseudomonadota; class Betaproteobacteria; order Nitrosomonadales; family Nitrosomonadaceae; genus Nitrosospira; species Nitrosospira briensis. The sequence goes on from NZ_CP012371.1 coordinate 378,534, forward strand.
TATCGCCCTCGGTCTTGGCCACCGGCACGGGCTCGCCGGTTATCATCGACTCATCCACCCGGCTGGCGCCTTCAAGCACAATACCGTCGACCGGAATTTTCTCTCCCGGCTTTACGCGCAACCGGTTTCCCACCGCCACCGCCTCAAGTGGCACCTGTTCTTCCATCCCGTCTTCGCGCAGACGCCAAGCCTGATTGGGCGCAAGCGTCAGCAATTGCTGAATGGCCCGGCTGGTCTGCCCCATCGCCCGTGTCTGGAGATATTCGCCGAGTGTCACTAATGTCACAATAACAGCCGCCGCCTCAAAATAGGTACTTACCGCGCCGTCGTGCTCGCGGAACTCGGACGGGAACCAGTCAGGCACAAGTATGGCAGCCAGGCTGAAAAGATACGCCAACCCTACTCCCAGACCGATCAGCGTATACATGTTGAGCGCGCGTTGGAAAAGCGACAACCAGAATTTGTGCAGGATCGGCCATCCAACCCACAACACAACGGGGGTTCCCAGCAAGAATTCGATCCATCCACGTGAATGCGGCTCAAGCCCGAACGGTCCACGAATGCCGATCATTGGCGACATTGCGACCAGCACCAGCGGGAATGACAATGCGACGCCGACCCATAATCGCCGTGCGAGGTCGTGCAACTCGGAATCATCCGCTTCGCCCGCACCCGCACCTGTACCGGCAATGGGCACCAACGCCATGCCGCAGAGGGGGCAATCACCCGCTGAATCCCGCACGATTTCCGGGTGCATGGGACATGTCCATTGGGCTCCCGCTGCCGCCGCTTCAACGCCTGGCGGCGCAGAATCCACAGGCTGGTGATCGTGATGATGCTGATCGTCTGCGTGTGGCTGGTGTGAATGTTTCGGATCCATGTTCGTCGCTGATTCTTGGAGATTATCTCCCATAGGTGGAACAGGCTTGCAAAGCAGTGTTCGCCAGGACGCACCGAACTGAACCCGTTTTCCTCGGCCCTGATTCATATTAGGCCAACTTTTTGATATTTGAATGATTTTGGGGGAATTATTGTGTTGCCGGTTACGTGCACCGAGCACCCGAGACCCGAGCTGATCATTGCTGATGAGCTTGCGGCGAGGCAGGAGGAACTTCTCGACGTTTCGCTGGAACACTGCCATGATGAGCATGTCACGCTGATATTTATCAGTTGACGAGCGCTTCGCCAGCCATTTCACACGTTTCATCCCTTTACATGAAAATGTAATCCCTTTACATGAAACTGTATGAACGCTGGGCGAAGCAACAGGGCCTTAGGCGGTGATGTGTGGCGACTAATCCGAGTTAACCGAAGGGAGAAAAAAAATGTTTATTTCACGTATCGTTAAATTATTAGGCATGACCGCTGTATCAAGTGCGTTAATCAGCACTGCTGGCTTTGCAGGCGCCGATGCGATTATAAAAATTGACGGTTCGAGCACCATGTATCCCATTACCGAAGCGGTGGCTAAAAATTTCCAGGCAACTCAAAAAAATGCGATCAAAGTAACGGTCGGCGTCTCCGGTACGGGTGGCGGCTTCATGAAATTCTGCCGCGGTCAAATAGACATCGTCAATGCGTCCCGTCCCATTCAGGGAAAGGAAATGAAGGTTTGCAATAAGGCCGACGTGGAATATGTCGAGTTGCCGGTGGCGTTTGATGCAATAACAGTGGCGGTGAATCCGAAGAATGACTGGGCCAAAACCATGACTGTGGCCGAATTGAAGAAAATATGGAGCCCCGCCGCTCAAGGTAAAATCACCAGATGGAGCCAGGTAAATCCGGCATGGCCAGATGAGGCGTTCAAGCTCTACGGCGCCGGCGTGAATTCCGGCACATTTGATTATTTCACGCAGGCCATCGTCGGCAAGGCAAGATCCATCCGCGGCGACTTTACGGCATCCGAGGACGACAACGTATTGGTCCAGGGTGTGGCAGGCGACAAGAACGCGTTGGGGTTCTTCGGTTTTGGATACTATGTAGAAAATCAGGAGAAAGTCAGAGCTGTCGCCATAGACGATGGTAGAGGCGAAGGGATCATTCCATCCGTCGAAACGGTGGAAGACGGAACCTATCGGCCTTTGTCCCGGCCCATTTTTATCTACGTGAACATGAAGAAAGCGGAGAAACCTGAAGTCAAGGAGTTTGTTACGTTCTATATCAAAAATGCCTCCGCCCTGGTGAGAGGCGCCCAATATTTCCCGCTACCCCCCAGAGCTTATAGAGCCGATACGGAATTCTTCAAGACGAAGAGGTTGGGAACAGTATTCGACGGTTTTTTGCCGGTAGGTATCACAATCGACGATTTGCTCCAGCGAGAGGCTCGCTTTTATGAGAACTGATCCTGAATCCAGTAGTTAGTGCCGCTTTCGAAATCTCGGCAGATCCGGGTTTTGGCCCGGAACTCCGATGCATCCTGATGCCAATCGATGACCTCGCCGGCTATCTCATTGCGTGCGCCCATTTCCGAACGAGAACGAGCATCCTTAGTTCGCCCCTTACCGGCTTGCTGCCTGCCATAAGGCGGGAATCAAAGTGATAGCTGAGGTGAATGCCCACAGCGTTCTCCTTTGTGGGTTGTTTAAAATGATCAGCTGTTTTGGCGGGTTCCGCTTCGCTCAACCCGCCCTACCGAACTGGTCTTTGATGGGTTACGCTTCACTTCATCCATATTGACCATAGTATATATATCATTATTTTCATAATATTATATATTAAAGTTAAAGAGAATTCTTCGGGTGAAACACCCCTTAAAGCAGGTCAATTTATGCCTTGTGAAAACAATATTAATTATACGTCATATATTGATTTGTTTACGCAAACCCCATTCCTTGACGATTGCATAAATGGCGGGAATTACGATCAAGGTAAGCAGGGTGGACGACACCATGCCCCCGACCATAGGCGCGGCAATGCGCCGCATCACTTCCGAACCCGTACCGGTGCCCCACATGATCGGCAACAGACCCGCCATGATCGCCACCACAGTCATGATCTTTGGCCGCACACGCTCCACCGCACCTTCCATCACTGCTGCATAGAGGTCGGTCACCGTCGGCTTGTCGCCGGTGGATGCGCGTTTCGCTTTTATCGCATCCCAGGCGTGATCGAGATAGATCAGCATCACGACGCCCGTCTCTGCGGCAACGCCCGCGAGCGCGATGAAGCCCACTGCTACCGCAACGCTGAGATTGTAGCCAAGCAGCCATATCAGCCAGATACCCCCCACCAATGAAAAGGGTACCGACAGCATGACAATGAGGGTTTCGGTGAACCGTCGGAAATTAAGGTAGAGAAGCAGAAAAATGATCGCCAGGGTAAGCGGCACGACCAACTTCAGCTTCTGCTTGGCGCGTTCCATGTATTCGAACTGGCCGCTCCAGGTCGCGTAATATCCGGGCGGGAATTTCACCCGTTCGCGCACCGCCTTTTGTGCCTCAGCCACGTAACCGCCGATATCGCGGTGGCGAATGTCGATGAAGATGTACGCCGACAGCAGCGCGTTTTCGGTACGAATGCTGGGTGGCCCCTTGATCGTCTTGACGCTTGCCACCTGTCCCAACGGGATCATGCCGCCGTTCGGGAGAGGCACCAGGACCTGAGTGGCGATAGTCAGGGGATCTTGCCGCAGTTCGCGTGGATAGCGTACGGTAACACCGAAACGCTCGCGGCCCTCGACCGTGGTCGTCAACATCTCGCCCCCAAGCGCCACCGAAATCACTTCCAGCAGGTCGCCGACCGATAACCCGTATCGCGCAAGCTCGATACGGTCGGGTTCGATATCGAGGTAGTACCCGCCGGTCGTGCGTTCCGCGTAGGCACTGGTCGTTCCGGGCACCGTTTTGACGACAGTTTCGATCTGCCTGGCGAGCTCCTCCATTTCGCCCAGGTCCTTGCCGAATACCTTGATGCCGATCGGTGTGCGGATGCCGGTGGCGAGCATGTCGATCCTGTTCTTGATCGGCATGGTCCAGGCATTGCTGACCCCGGGTATTTGCAATGCCTGATCCAGTTCTGCTATCAGGCTGTCTATGGTTACGCCGGCACGCCACTCACTTTCCGGCTTCAGGTTGATGATCGTCTCCGCCATCTCCAGCGGGGCCGGGTCGGTGGCGGTATTGGCGCGCCCCGCCTTGCCGAACACCGACTCGACCTCGGGGAAGGTCTTGATGATCCTGTCCTGGGTCTGCAACAGCTCGGCGGATTTGGTGATCGACAATGCCGGCAAGGTGATCGGCATAAACAACAGGCTTCCCTCGTTCAGCGTGGGCATGAACTCGCTGCCCAATTTCATGGCTGGAAATACCGAAAGCGCAAGCGTAATAACCGCCATGATTATGGTGAGTTTCTTCCAGCGCATGACCCAGGCGATGACGGGACGGTAAATCCATATCAGAAAGCGGTTAATTGGATTTTTCTGCTCGGGCATGATCTTGCCGCGAATGAACAGAAACATCAGCACCGGCACCAGCGTGATGGACAATAGCGCAGCACCCGCCATCGCAAAGGTTTTGGTGTAGGCGAGCGGCGCGAACATCCGCCCTTCCTGCGCTTCCAGCGTGAATACCGGCAGGAAGGAAACGGTGATGATGAGCAGGCTGAAGAACAATGCGGGTCCAACTTCCCGGCAGGCGTCAATCACTATCTGAAGGCGTGGTGCACCGGGCGGCGCGCGCTCGAGATGCTTATGGGCATTCTCGATCATGACGATGGCCGCATCCACCATGGCGCCGATGGCAATGGCGATACCGCCCAGGCTCATGATGTTGGAATTGAGCCCCAGCATGTGCATGGCGGTGAGCGCGATGAGCACGCCGATGGGCAGCATGACGATGGCGACAAGCGCACTCCTGGCGTGCATGAGAAATACAATGCAAACCACCCCCACAATGATACTTTCCTCGATCAGGACCCGTTTCAGATTGTCGATGGCGCGATGGATCAGGTCCGAACGATCATAAACAGCCTGTAGCGACACGCCTTCCGGCAAACCGCTGGAGATTTCCTTGATCTTGCTTTTCAGGTTGTCAATGACACCAAGCGCATTCTGGCCGTAACGCGCCACGGCGATGCCGGAAACCACTTCGCCCTCACCGTTCAGTTCGGCGATCCCGCGCCGCTCATCCGGTGCCAACTCGACCCGCGCCACGTCGCGGATCAGTACTGGTGTGCCTTCCGTAGCCTTGACCACGAGATTTTCGATGTCGGAAATACCGCGCAGGTACCCTCGGCCTCGCACCACATATTCGGTCTCAGCCATCTCGATCACCCGCCCGCCCACGTCGCGGTTGCTCGCGCGGATAACCGCTGCGACCTGATTGAGGGGAATCCCATAGGCCTGCAGCTTGCGTGGTTCCACAGTAACCTGATAGGTTTTGACGAATCCGCCCACGCTCGCCACTTCGGCCACGCCTTGGGCTTTGGTAAGTTGATAACGCACAAACCAGTCTTGTATGGTGCGCAGTTCCGCGAGCGTATGCTGGGCAGCCACCACTACATATTGATACACCCAACCGACACCGGTGGCGTCCGGTCCCAAGGTCGGGGTAACACCGCGCGGCATGCGCCCCGATGCAAAATTAAGGTATTCGAGTACCCGTGTGCGCGCCCAGTAGATGTCAGTGTGATCCTCGAAAATGACGTAGATAAAGGATGCGCCGAACACCGACAGGCCCCGCACCACCTTGGATTTGGGCACCGCCAGCATGGCCGTGCTCAAGGGATAGGTAACCTGGTCTTCGACCACCTGCGGCGCCTGCCCCGGGTATTCCGTATAGATGATGACCTGTACGTCCGAGAGATCCGGAATCGCGTCCAGGGGCATGCGGATCACGGCGTAGATGCCCAGGCCGATCACGAACGCGGTCCCCAGCAACACCAGGAACACGTTGCGTGCGGACCATTCGATAATTCGGCCCAGCATATCAGTGCCCCCGCTGATCGTTGGCAGCGGGATTTGAAGTTGGGCTGGCATGCAGCGACTGGATGCGAACGATGACATATTCGCCAGCCGACTCCTCGACGATCTCGAAATCGACCTTCTGGCCGGGCTTCAGCGACCGCAGCAATGCCGGGTCCCTGGCACGGAAATCCATGGTCATCGCTGGCCAGTCGAGGCTGGCGATCGGATCATGTGCAATCGTTACCGTCGCATGCACCCAATCCATTTCTTTAACAGTGCCTATGCCATGATGACTTGCTGATACAGGTGCGGCCCCTGGTGTTGTCATGGATGCGCCGGGCGTGGCCTGCCCGTTCTCGCCGGGTATGGAACCCAGGTGGTGGTCGAAACCGCCTAGTGCCGCCTTAAGGTTACTCTCTGCATCGATCAGAAAGTTCGCGCTGACCACAACCGTTTCCCCAGCTTCCAATCCCCCCAGCACTTCAACATAACCATCGGCGTGGATGCCCAGTTTTACCGTGCGCGGCTCAAACCGGCCTTCGCCCAAATCAACCAGCACCAACCGCCGTGTGCCGCTGTCAAGCACAGCCGAATCAGGCACGGTAAGCATCTTGTTTTTACTGTGAGTCGAGGCGAACTCCACCCTGCCGTACATGGCGGGCTTGAGCAATCCCTGAACGTTGGGAAGTTCGATGCGTACTTTTGCGGTACGGGTTTCGGGCATCACCGTGGGATAGATGAATGTCACCTCGCCGTTGAACACTTTGTCCGGATACGCATCCATCCTGATGGCGGCGCTCTGGCCCCGCTGCACTATGCCCAGATCCTGTTCGAACACATCCGCCAGCACCCAAACCTTGGAGAGATCGGCAATCTGGTACAGTGCTTCTCCGGCCATGAAGCGCTTTCCCTGGATTGCGGGTTTTTCGATCACTGCGCCGCTGGCTGGGGAACGCAGGGTGACATACCGTTTGATCCGGCCTTCTTCCTGCAGCGCTTGCAGGTCGAAATCCGATATGTCCCAGTTGCGCAGCCTCTGCAAGGCATTCTCTGACAGCCGCTGCATGCCCGCCCGAACCTCTGGCCCGCTTCCCTCGACCGACCTCATCCCTTTCCTGGCAATAAGGTATTCATGTTGTGCTGTGATCAGTTCGGGGCTGTACACATCCATCAACGCCTCGCCTTTTTTCACCGCCTGGCCGGTGGTATTCACGTAAAGCCGCTGGATCCAACCCTCGAACTTGGGCGCCACAGTATATAGTTGCCGCTCGTCTGCCTGTACCGTTGCCACCGCCCTCACGGTACGAGTGAGTTCGCGCAGCGCGACAATCTCGGTTCTCACGCCCAGTTTTTGTATTTTTTCGGTACTGATCTTCACCACGGAGCTACCAGATGGGGATTCTTCGCCCTCGTAAACCGGGAGGTAGTCCATGCCCATGGAGTCTTTCTTCGGCACCGGCGATGTGTCAGGGTGTCCCATCGGATTGCGGTAATAAAGAATCTTCGGCTTATGTATCGACGCCTCGGACTTTTGCGGCTCAACCGTAGACGTAGAAGTTGCGGATTTGGCGCTGCCCCACCAATATCCTGCGGCCAGGGCCGCTGCGATCAAGGCGATAATCGCTATCAAGCTGGTGATGGTTTTCACAGAGGCTCCGCTGGGATGGGCAGGCGGACTGGTGACGGCGGTTTGCCGGTGAGTAAATCAATTTCCGCCAGCGCCTTGTTATAGCCTGTCATGGCTGTCGCCAGACTGATCTCATAGTTGAATACCGTCATCTGGCTATCGAGCAGCGTAAGAAAGTCGACACGGTTGACCTGGTATGCGGACATCGCCGATTCAACCGTAAGCCGGGCCTGCGGCAGGATGGCGGTCTGGTAGAGCCGCGCCGATTGCAAATTTTGCTCGGCCAGCGCCATCTGCTGGCGCAGGCTGGCGGCTACCTCATTGCGTTGCGCCTCGTACATGCTCTGGGCCTGATCGCGCTTCGCCAGGGCTTCTGCAACGCGTGGCGCGAGCTTGTTTTCGCGCCACACCGGCAGATTGACCGCTACAGTCAGGGTTACCATGTCGGGGCGCCTGCTGCCGTCCAGCATGTTGTCGCGCTGACCGTACGCCAGACGCACATCGAAGTCGGGGTAATAATTTTTGCGCGCCAGATCCAGCGCTTTTTCGTTACGTGCCACAATACTTTGCAGCGCCAGTAATTGCGGTCGCCGCGAAAGAGCAGTTTCGCGCAACGATTCCAGACTCAAGGTTTCTTCGCGCAATTGCGGCGGCTCAGGTACAGGCGATGCAAGGATTGCATTACGGCCTAACGCGCGAATGAGCTCGGCTTCAACTGTCGGTCGTTCACGCGCGAGCTTGAGCAGTTCGTCCAGCATTCTGGATACCTGCGTCTGTGCCTTCAGTGCATCGGCCTGACTTCCCATGCCTACCCCGTAGTGTTGCTCGGCGATGTGGCGCATATCTTCCAGGATCAGCTTGTTTTTCTCGACCAGCCGAGTCTTTTCAAGGATGAGCCCCAGCTCGAAATAAGCAGCCTTGATATCGCGTGCTACACGGTTCACGGTTTCCTGATAACCATGGCCGACACTCTGCGCATCCCGCATTGCGACGTCCTTGCGCAAGCCGCGCTTACCGGGGAACGGCACGCGCTGGGACAGACCGATCATTTTCATGGTCATGTCATCGCGATTGAAAGTTGATGATACCAGCGGCGCATTGATCACCCCTGCTTCGAGAATGGGGTCGTCGAGCGCTTCGGCCGGGGCTATTCTCTGGCTGGCGGCCTCCCGCTCCCACAAAGCGGCCTGGATTTCCGGATTGCTTTCCATTGCTTCCGCGATCAGCGCAGCCAATGCGGTAGCGCCATTTGTTGCAGAGACTTCCATGGCGGGTCCAAAAGTAGTCGAGGTACTTTCTGGCACAACGGCGCTAACGGAGGCTTCTGCTTTTACATTCGCTGAAAATATAGCTATGGCAAAAAATGCGGCGGTTGCCGCGCTTTGAATCATTCCGGCCGGTTTTCCGGCATCTATTGATCTGGCGCTTCCAGTGCTCTTTGCGATTTTGTACAGGCTTCTCGCGGCAAGACGCCGCTGAGCATGAGTAACTGGAATCTGAATGGCTGCGGACGGCATTTCCTTTGGAAGCGCCTCGAAGTTTCCAACGCCGAGTCGCTGCGATGCAACAGGGAATGAGAGGTTCATCCTGATTTCCTTAACATATGGTGGTAGAGCAGCCGATAAGGCAGTACATCGGCTAGCGGTTTTCGTTAGCGCTCTCGGCAATTGCAACCGCCATGAGGCGCTACCGCAAAAAATCTTAAGTATGAATTAGGTAAACGATTGCCGATGCAACAGGCGGATTTCTTCTGTCGAAGAATTAAGCGAGGGGAGGACGCTGCGGTTGCTGCAGACTGAAGGAGAAAAAATGAGAATTAAAAGAGGTAGCATAAGAAAATCCGCCGACGAAATTCAGGGCCGCAGGTGCCGAAGGCAGGCCGTTGCCGCTGATGTGGCAAACAACTCCATCGCAGGAAAGGACGAAACCCGTTTCACTTTCGGCGTCATAATCGCCATGCAGTTGCTCATGACTACTGCCGCCATGCTGGCTGCAGGCAAACTGGGGACTCGCGGATGGGATGGTGGAAGAGGGTTGAACTACATGAGCTTCAAGCCCGGCTGACATATTCCTGGCTTGCGCACACAACGGCATAATGGCAGCGAGCGCACCTTGCAGCGGCAGTGCCAACATGATTAGAATCAGTGTAAACGTTTGTGTCCGCAACATCATGTAATCCAGTATGCGTATTTCTTCCATGTAGAGCAAGTATGCGCTATAAAATCGAGGTCTTCCAGCCATGAACAAAAAAGCCGACAAAAAAGAAAAAGAAACGGACAAGTCCGTGTCCGATATATCCAAAAAAACCTATGAGGACACGCTATACAAACTGCAGATTGAACTCGTCAAGCTGCAGCGGCACTTCATCAAGTGTGACGACAAGATTCTGGTCATCTTCGAGGGCCGGGATGCGGCCGGAAAGGATGGCACGATCAAGCGTATTACCGAGCATCTGAGTCCGCGCGAGACACGCGTGGTCGCGCTCGGCATACCGTCAGACCGAGATCGGAGTTCCTGGTATTTTCAACGTTATGTCCCATATCTGCCCGCAGCGCGGGAACTCGTGCTGTTTAACCGCAGTTGGTACAACCGGGCGGGTGTGGAAAAGGTAATGGGTTTCTGTACTGAAGCCGAGTATGAAGAATTCATGAACTCGGTGCTGGATTTCGAGCATATGCTGATCCGTTCCGGTATCAAGCTCCTCAAGTATTACCTCGACATCAGCAAACCCGAACAGGCAAAACGGCTGGATGAGCGCAAGAAGGACCCGCTCGCTCAATGGAAAATCAGCGGGCTAGACAAGCATGCGCTGAAGAAGTGGGACCAATACAGCCTTGCGCGCGACAAAATGCTGGCCAACACGCACAGCTTTATATCACCATGGATAATTGTGCATGCCGACGACAAACCGCTGACGCGGCTCAATGTCATCAAGGATATACTCAGCCGGCTTGATTACGCAGACAAGGACGAGCGGCTGATTCTTTCGGATCCGCAGATCGTTACCCCATTTGCGATCTCATCCATCGAGAAAGGCCTGCTGGCTTCTTAACGAAAACCAAGCTCAAATCCGCAGTACCGTCTCAGCACTCTGGAGCTTGCCAGCGCTAATCCGCAATGTCATCGGCAACACCATGAATATGTCGGCACAGCCGGTAATTTCGCCGCCATTACCCATTTCCCACTGCGTCGCAGGCGCGGTGAACTGGAAATAACGACTGTTTTCCGCGTTCCCGTTCAGGCGGTGGCCTATTCTTCTTTGCACTTTTCGCAAACCACTGAATATGCTACACCAATAAATATTCTTGGCGATAGCTGAGATACTTTTAACATAGCAAAGTTGACAAAGTGCTATGCAGTTAGTACTCTATCCTCTGGTGGCCGGGTTTGCATACAGCGAATGTCGCGGCGTCAATTCAGACTCTTCGCAGCTTTTGCATGATAATAAACAGGTCTCTGGCAATGATATCTACTTTCGGTTTATTGGTTGCCTGTGCACCGATGAGCCGATATGAAGCGGTTAAAAGTCCCGCGATCCTTAAAGCCGTTCAGAATGCCAGAACATATGGCGACCACAATGCCTTGGCAAAGCGTTTTGAAAATCTCGCCAAGGAAATGCGCATGAAAGCAGAGGAACAAAAAAGATTACTTGAGCATTATCAGGAAAAAAGCTATCTCTACGGGAGACAAGCGCAGGACCGAAAATCGCATACCTGGGCTTTAATGCACCGGTATGAATAAGCGGCAAAGACAAGCCTCAGTAAAGCAGCGGCTCACCGGCAAATGGCGGCAAAACTCAAGCAGGATGATTATGGTACTTTTATCCGGCAAACAGATAACACCCGCCAATAATCCTAAAACTACTGAAAACAATTGAGGTAAACGTATCAAGGCGACCGTTTTTGCCATATTTGTAGACCCGCAATTCAAGGTCACCGATAGCAGCCGAATCAGGCTATTGGAAGGTGGCCTTTAAACGATGAATATGAAATCAATCTGGCTAATATGCAGGGGAGCATCGTTGCTGTCATTGATAAAGAGGTGCTTTCCGCTCGTAATTCTTGTTATCTTTACCTTGATCAGTATCGCTGCGTTGAACGGGCTGGCGAGAAATATCGCCCAGAAAAGGGATTTTTTCAGCGATCCGTTGTGCACCGAGGCATTATGGAAAAAAACCTATCATGCCGGCCACGATTTGCCTCACGAAAGCACGCTACCAGAAAAGATCAAAACGGTTAAAGGCAGAAAAAGCGTTTAGACCAACGTTATATCATCTGAGACCAAAATACTGATACCCGGCTATTTACAGAAGCGGATGAGGATGTTTGAACCGGAAGTATGGGAAGTATGCAACCTTTGCTGAACAATCGGACCGACGACAGGAATTAAACCAGCAACCGATCAGGGTTTAGCGGTGCCTTATACAAAGCACTGCGTTATCATGGCGGCAGTTCACTTAACTCCCCTCCATGCCTGATATCGAAACCTTCTTTTCCGCTGTCGGCGCGCTTGCCCGTACCGTGCCGGGATACAGCATGCGCGCGCAGCAACTTGAAATGGCGCAGGCAATAGCGGAAACCATCGCCGCAAATTCTCTCCTCGTTGCCGAGGCAGGCACAGGCACAGGCAAAACCTTTGCGTATCTGGTCCCGGCGTTGCTGGCTGGCGGCAAAGTGATTATCTCCACCGGCACCAAGACCCTGCAAGATCAGCTCTTCAACCGCGACATTCCTACCGTGCGGACGGCGCTCAAGGCCCCGGTCACCGTGGCGTTATTGAAAGGACGAGCCAACTACGTCTGTCATTACCACCTGGAGCGCACGGTGCAGGAGGGTCGCGCCATCCTTGCCAGCCGTGAAGAGGTGAAATATCTGAAGCTGATTGAACGCTACGCCGCCGTCACCAAAAGCGGTGACAAAAGCGGATTGAGCGAAGTGCCGGAAAACGCCGCGGTCTGGCAGCAGGTGACTTCCACACGCGACAATTGCCTCGGTTCGGAATGCCCGCACCACAAGAATTGCTTTGTCATGGAAGCCCGCAAGCAGGCGCTTGCAGCGGATGTGGTCGTAGTCAACCATCATCTGTTCTTCGCAGACGTCATGTTGCGCGATGAAGGCCTAGCGGAACTGCTCCCCGCCTGCAACACAGTCATATTCGACGAAGCCCACCAGTTGCCGGAAACCGCCAGCCTGTTTTTTGGAGAATCGGTAAGCACCAGTCAATTGCTGGAGCTTGCTCGCGACACCGAAGCGGAAACGGTGCGGGGCGCAAAAGATTTTACCGCCCTGCCCCCGGCCATAGCGGCAATGGAAAAGGCGGCACGCGACTTTCGGCTGACTATCGAGGGCGAGAATACGCGCCTGCCGCTGGCCGCCACGATGAAGAATGCCAAATTCGGCAGTGCGCTGGATGAACTGCTGAAAAAACTCGATGCGCTGGTAGATATGCTGGAAAGCCAGGCAGAGCGCTCGGAAGGACTTGAGAACTGCTGGCAACGTGCGCGAGAGATTTCCAGCAACATAAAACGCTGGCGTGACCAGGCAGAAGCCGAAGGGTTTGTGCGGTGGGTGGAAGTGTTCAATCACGCGCTGCAGCTCAACGCCACGCCGCTTTCCATCGCGGAAATTTTCAACAAACAGTTGAGCGGGTCTCCCCGCGCATGGGTATTCACTTCCGCCACGCTTTCGGTAAAAGGCGATTTCTCGCACTACAAAAACGAAATGGGCCTGGATACGGAATTGAATCCCGCACAGTCAGCCTGCTGGGAGAGCCCATTCGACTTTGCCAACCAGTCCCTGCTTTATGTACCCACCGGCATGCCCGAACCCAACAGCCGGGAATACACCGAAGAAGTGATAAAAGCCGCACTGCCAGTATTGAAAGCCAGCCGTGGCCGTGCTTTTTTCCTGTGCACCAGCCTGCGCGCAATGAAACGCGCGCACGAACTGCTGCTGGAGGCATTCGAGCGGGAGAAACTCGACTATCCCATACTGTTGCAAGGCCAGGGTTCGCGCTCCCATATGCTGGAACGCTTCCGTAAAATGGGCAATGCCATACTTATCGGCAGTCAATCCTTCTGGGAAGGTGTAGATGTACGCGGTGAAGCGTTGTCGGTCGTGATAATCGACAAACTGCCCTTTGCCCCGCCGGACGACCCGGTGCTCGCCGCGCGCATAGACAAAATCAACAAGGAAGGACGCAATGCCTTCATGGAATATCAACTGCCCCGCGCGGTCATCAACCTCAAGCAAGGCGCGGGCAGGCTGATCCGCGATGAAACCGATCGTGGCGTACTGATGATCTGCGACCCGCGCCTCATCACCAAATCGTATGGAAAGAAAATCTGGCAAAGCCTGCCGCCGATGAAGCGCACGCGAGAACTGGCTGAGGTGGAGGCATTTTTTGCCACGAATAATGAGGCCGTCGTGACCGGTGACTCATAACCGGCCGGGTATTCAGATTCGTAAACGGTTTTAGTATGACTGCGATCTTACAGGCTTATCCACTGCCCGAGTTGGCGCAAGCAATTGTCGCGTCAAGAGATTCCTAGGAGTTTCCCTTAGCATAAAACCAGAGTTTCCCCAATATACTCATAGTACTAATCGAGCTAGGATAGGGTCAACTAATCTATTTGGGTTCATTACTATTATGAAAACAAAATCTGGAAAGTTCCTTGCCGCGATATCGATGATAGGGCTGTTGGCTTCGCTAAGCGCCCCCGCTACTGCGGCTGATAATTCTGCCGACACCCCTGAAATCCGTGCGGCGATTCAGAATGCCACCACCCGGAGCGATCATGAGGCGATAGCAATACATTATGAAGACGCGGCTTCGCAGATGCAGGTAAAAGTAAAGGAACAAAAGGAGTTGCTGGAACAGTATCAGAATAAAAGCTATCTCTATGGTCGGCGGGCGCAAGACTTGCAATCCCATACTGAAGCGTTAATTCGGAATTACGAGCGCACTATCGCAGCAGATATGCAAGCAGCCGCTTTGCATCGTCAAATGGCTTCAAAACTCGACGAAAACCATGCGACGTCAGGGAATCAGAGCCAAGAACTTCAAGCGAGCTATCGGTAGATTTTAAGTCGAGGCAATATTAAGGGTAGTTTCAATAACTCACCTTAAATGTCGAACCACCTTCCGACAGGGCTTGCGGTGGACCATAGATCCTCGTAAGCGTACTGAGATAGGTGGGGCATGAAGCGCGTCTTGCGGCCCTGATCCGCAGATGCGCCATCCCCTACACCCCCTACACTTTCAGTTTTGCCAAGCTCCGCGCGCCGGATGCCATGGTAGAGCAAAGTGGAGAGGTGGCTCGGTTTCGGTTTAACCACCACCTCCGCAACCTCCTCCACAACCACCTCCATCACCTGAGCAACCATCCCCATCACCTCCGCAACCACCTTCTGAAGCATCATCATGCCGCTCGCCACCGATGGCGTAGTCATTGTCCAGGACATGGTTGAATCCGGCAGATATCTTCAGCGTGTTATCAATCGCGAACAGAAGTGGGAGCCGCTCAGGCGAGTACTGATTTATTCCCTCCCAATCACAGGCCAATCGCCATGCTCTGCTTATGCCCTCGGCAAAGGAAGTCGGCGAACTTGCCTCGCTTGCAGGGACATGATGGAGAAAACGACCCATGGTACTCCAGCAGAAACGCTCGTAAGATCGTGTGATCAGAATGAATTCATGCCAGGCGCAATCCACCACGCGGGAAGGCATCGAAACTTCTTCCTTCCCGCTCATATGGCAAAATTGAAAATACTGGCTTAGCCCTTGCATGACGAGGCGCAGATGCTCGTCGGATAGATGAGGATAATGATTCCTGACTTGTTCCTTTATTGAATCGGGGAACGCGTACTCATTAATGAAAGCGGAACGATATCCGTTTTGCGCACTTTTTCGGGGTCTTTTTTTTCGAGGTCTTTTCGCCTGAAACAATGGAAAAAATAGAATTAAGCTTAAATAAAGAAAAAAAAGCACGATATCGCTTGCTTCCGCCACCCATTTAAACATTCCATACATAACGACAACTACCCCATAAAAGAAGATCGGCTCAAAAATCCGAGTGTGGTTCTTCCTTTCTTTCAGGAAAGGCCTCAATGGAACTATTGCTTTCATCGGCAAATATTCGCTCACGTTCATGACTCTCCCGGTATGTCACTGACGTGCTCATTGCTTCGTTCCGTAACCCACAATCGATATTCGACGATATTTCATTTTCCTGGGTAAGCGTATTAATACGGAGAACAGATACGTAGTTGCCACAAGCGATTGAATAAAAACATAAATAAATTGGAGTATATGAACGCACCTGAAGCAGTTGATGGCCTATATGGATGTCGTGACGCGCACGCGATGGATGCGTCGGGAAAGCGTGAAAAAAATGCATGATGTCTCGCTTCCAACCTGAGCTGTATAAAGGCGTCCAGCAGTTTTTTAAAAAGCCTGGAGGTCATACGGTAAGTCGCGCACTGGATCGGGATGGTATAAACCGATTCCGGATGGTTAGCCGGCTTTACTCATGGACAACCGGCAATCGTTATCTGCTGGGCCCATCATGACGATCGTATGAAAAAGCCTGAATGCCAATCAAAGCGGACATACCGCTCGATAGATCCAGGTCGGGATGACAGATTGCTTCTGCGCTAGACGAGTCCGCGTGTCGCAGCAAACAAATATCCGAACACGCACGAAGTGGATACGCCAATCAGTCCGGGCAGGATGAAGCTGCTATCTAGCAGGTATTTGCCGGTATGCGTGGTGCCGGAGAGATCGAACTGGATGGCTGCCAGGTCGCTTGGATAAGTGGGCAGGATAAAATAGCCATAGCTCGCAGCCGCAAAAGCGATGACATATCCGGGCGCCACGCCGATCGACAGAGCCAGCGGTACCATTGCGGTGATGGCGGCTGCCTGGGAATTTACCAGCCTGGAAACCATCAGCAACGCAATCGCATAAGTCCAGGGCTGGGCCTCCACCAACCCCGACAACGCGATCTTCACATCTTCCAGATTCGCTTCGAATACGGTGTTAGCCATCCAGGCAACACCGAATACCGCAACGACAGCAACCATGCCGGCACGGAAAACATCGTTTTGGGCTATGGCTGCGGGATCCGTTTCCGTAAATAAAATAATGAGGGCACCGGCCAGCAGCATGAATATCTGAATGGTGATCACCATCGATAATGGTTTACCATCGACAACGGGTCTCAGCGATTCGATTGCGCCGAGCATGGACACCACCATTATCGCGCCGAAAAATATGCCCATTGCGATCCATTGGCCGGGCAGCAACTGCTTCTTTTCCAATGAAGCGGTCTCGCCATACACGCGCTTCCAGTTATCGGGGTCGGCAATAAATGCCTGGAACCGTTTATCGTCATCGAGCTCCTTGCCGCGGAACCCGCTGAAAATACTGACTATCAATACGCCGACCAATGTTGAAGGGATTGTAATTGACAACACGGTAATGAAATCGATTGCCGCACCTTCCACGGGTATGGCGGCAAGAAATGCCGCCAGCGAAACCATTGCCACCGATACCGGACTCGCGACGATGCCCATCTGGCTGGCAACAGCGGAAGCAGCCATGGGGCGCTCCGGGCGGATGCCGTTCCTGATCGCGACGTCATAAATGATGGGCAGCATCGTATAAACGACATGGCCTGTGCCACATACCATCGTCAATCCGCAGGTCGTAAAAGGCGCCAGCACCGATATGAATTTCGGATTGCGCCGCAAGAGTTTCTCTACTCCCCGCAACACCACCTCCAATCCTCCCGAGGCCTGCAGCGTTGCCGAGGCAGCCACGACCGCGATGATGGTAAGTATCACATCCACTGGCGGTTTTCCTGGCGATAACCGGAAAACGAATACCAATATGACGAGGCCAATGCCGCTTAGCAAGCCCAGCGCGACGCCCCCTTTTCGCGTGCCGTAAACCAGGCAGGCAAGAATGATGGCCAGTTCCAGAAGGAAATCCATGCTGCTCAATTTTCCCAGGTAAAAATGGACAACCGCTTATCTTGAATCCAGGGCCGACATATCACCCAAACACAACAGTCATCTGTTGGCGAATTTGTGCCGTGAAAAGGCAAGAAAGAATATAAATGACTACGCATTTACCATAATTGTTCATAGACAGCAAAATGAGCCCCCTACATCCCGGTCGATGCCCATACAAGTGATTGATCGGGAAAAACGCGGCTGATATTATGCCCCACCTATTCTGGCTGAATTAGAGTTTTTCCCATTCGAACAGCATGCAGCATGGTCGAGGCAATTTCGTTCGTGGAAGACCGGTTTAGCCAGATCTGCAACTCATCAATGCTGATTGCTTTCATGCAGCTGACATTTGGCAACAATCTGTTTTCTTGAGCAAGCGCACAAATACGTAGCACGGATACGTAGTTCTACGCATATGCCCATGACACGCGAGCGATAAAATGGAGTTTATGAAGCTAAGACAAAAAATCATTGTATTTGCCACTGTGCCGCTTGTTCTGGCACTTTGCATCATTGCGTTCACTGTCTATCACCATGCAACGGAATTAAGCAAAGCTCAGCAAGAGGTTATTCAACCGGCTTTTCGTGCCAGCAAGCAGGCGGAATTGAAGAGCTACGTGACGCTTGCCAGGCATTCGATCGCCCATCTTTATGAATCGGGGCGCACCGATACTGCGGCGATGGAAGAGGCCAAAGCCATCCTGACGCGGCTGGATTACTCGGATGATGGTTATTTTTTTGTATACGACCTCAAAGGCACACTACTTGTTCATTCACGCAGGCCGGAGCTGATCGGTCGCAATCGCCTGGATTACAAGGATGTTAACGGCTATCCAACCATCCACAGCCTGATCAGCCGCGCGAATGAGGGGGGCGGTTATGTACAGTACGCAACGGAAAAACCAACCACTAAATTACCCGCCATCAAGCTCACCTATGTAATTCCCCTGCCGGAGTGGGGATGGGTGATGGGGACCGGGATTTATCTCGATGATGTCGAGAACGCATTAGCTACCGTGGATGCCCAGGTGTCGAGCAATAATTTCAACACTATGCGCTGGATTGGCGTCATTGCATTTCTAGGCGTGGTCCTGGTGGTTGTTTCCGGCCTTGTGCTGAGCATCCGTGAGCGCCACGCCGCGCGAGTGGAGGAACAGATCAGATTGGCGGGCGAATTGCACGACGACATCTGCCAAAGACTGGTATCCGCCATATTGCTAACCAAAACAGGTATTATCCGGTTGGGAATACCTGAGCAGTTCATGCAGGCGCAGCACATGTTCGAGCGCGCGGCGGCCGAACTGAATAAAATCCTCAGGGACACTCGCAACCTGGGCCTTGGACTTTATTCGGATATAACCGGCTTGATGCCGTCGCTCCGTCAGTTGGCCCGTGATATGCAAACTGGTTCGACCTCTATCGATTTCACCGCAGTGGGTAATACAGAGGATCTATCCGCTGCGGTTAATGAAGTCTTGTTCCGGACTGCCCAGGGAGCCCTGAGAAATGTCATGGAGCATGCCGCTGCCAACCAGGCATGGATGCGGCTGGAAGGCGGCAAGCGCCGGGTAGTGCTCACCATCCGTGATAATGGCACCGGCTTCGACACAAACCGGCTCGACACCGAACCAGAATTCGGCATGAGTTTACGTAATATGGAAAAGCGGATGGAAAAGATCGGCGGGCACCTGGATATCAATTCTACAACCAGCGGCACAACGATAACCGCCACCGCTCCGATATCTTTATTACGCTACTTATTCAATTATTTCTTTCCAAAACCATGATATACGGTCAACCCATCAACATCATGCTGGTCGATGATCACAAGATGATATTAAACGGGTTACGAGGCCTGCTGGAAACACAGATAGCTTTTCGAGTGGTTGCGGAGGCAGCTGGCGGGGAAGAAGCCCTGCATAAGGTAAACGAATTACACAAGGCAAACGGTAAGGAGGCAATACACCTGGTGGTGACCGATCTGGCGATGCGCCGCGGAACTATCAACGGTATCCAATTGACCAAGAAGCTGCTCGCTGACTTTCCCGCTTTACGCGTTCTGGTATATACCATGCACGATGAAGAAGCATACATACTTCAAGCAATCCAGGCGGGTGCGTGGGGTTATGTAATGAAAGACGAGGATACGGCAGTAGATCCTGTCATCGAAGCAATCCATAGGATCGTTAAAGGCCACAAAGTCTTTCCTCTGGTACTGAAACCCGAAGAGCATCTGACTCCGACCGAACGACAAGTCCTATGGCTTCTTGGCGATGGGAAGTCCAATGCATATATTGCTGCCAAGCTCCGTGAAACCAGTATAACTAAGCGCACAGTGGAAAAGCATCGCTCCAATATCTGGGATAAATTAAAAGAATATCTGTCGGAAGAAGACAGCGAGAATCCAACGGTTCTGATAAATATTGCCACAAGGTATAGAGATCGCTGTCCCTTCCCCATCATCATTGATGCGAAAATGAAAGATGGATCCTCTCGCTAATTACTTTGGCGAGTGCGCCTCGTCTTTGAGACCACCATTGCCCTTTCGCTGCTTGGCTGTTCAATAGCTGACCCGGCATAGAGTAAGCTATCGAACGCATCGGTTAGAATTGAGACATTCTCGTAAATTATTACGGCGCACACTAACGATAGCCTCGATCGTCGATTATCGACCAGCGGCACGGCTTATACTTACTTTGGGTACACACGCGGCTGCGGATATCTGTGTCATGCACTTTTATTGTTCGCAATGCTTGACGTTGAGAACCCGGCGCAGAAAGCATACGTATCGTGGAGTCTTCCACTTCCACATGCTGCCTTCTGCGCGTTCGATAAAAGAACGGGGCGACTCTTTATTCTTTCGCGCTCGTCACCGCCTGTGCCACGCCTTCCGCAAATCCATGCTCCACGTCTTCAATCGTTGTGAGGCCACCATAGACTCCACCCCATGCGAACGTCTTGTCGATATCGAATTCGGAAACTTTCACACGCTCGGGCAGCAGGAATACGGATGCTCTGGCATCAATATGAATTTGCCCAAGCCCGACAAGCATGAATCTGGCGAAAGCATTGCCTTTTTCATATCGTGTCAGCAACACCGCGATCTCATACTCACGCTTGCCCGAAGAATCGGGATTCTGCAATTTTTGCATGTCGATCTTTCCCAGAATGTTCCGGGCCAGCCGCTGTTTCTCATATTCGTCGATAAAAATGCCCTCTGCCGCTTCTATTTTCACATCGGCGGTGTCGTTCGCGTCCAGGCGCTGGTCCTTCGGTAATGCTTGCCTGAATGCCGCGTTAGGGGATGTTGTCGCGCACCCGGAAAGCAATAGTCCGGCGCCTATCGCCGCCAGGAGACCAACCCGCAATATCTTGATTGAATAGTACATTTTATTGATATTTCCTTTTTTAAGTTAAAATATTCGTGTTCATCAGCAGGTGCATTTATTTCTTCAATACCGTAACTTGATCGACCCTGTCGTCCTTATCGTATGAAACCTGGTAAGCCATCTCATCACCGCTGAAAACCGCTTCCGCGGGTGTGCCGACAACCTCCCACAAACCCAGCGTTGCTACATCGGCAGCACCATGAAACAACGCCCTGCCGGCTTTTACCCCGGTGCTGTAACCCTGGATGAACTTGAAAACCTCATATTTCCTGCCATCCCTCGTCTCCGATACGGCAGGAGGACCAAACTCACCCAGAAGCATATTTCTTGAAGTGCCTGACCTGAACAAATCCACATTCTTCTTGTCGGGTTGCTTCGCCGCCATGAAAACCGAGCATCCCGAGTTGAAGATCAATACAGGCGCGAGAAGAAATACTGCCAATAGCTTATGTGTCATGATTTTTATGTTCTCGAAAGTTAATGACTAATGTGTATGAATCCGGGCTTTCCTTTGGAGCGCCACTCTTGTTACGATAATTCATGTAATTGTGTTTAAAAGTGGCTATAACAACGAAGCGGTATATTCAAGTTGGAAATACATTTCCCCGATGGTGGGAACAACGCTCCGAACTCTATTTCTTCACCAGTACATCGGCCTCGGAAAAAATCCGCCTAGCGATATCCTCCAGTTCGGAAGGCCCCTCGTCGCCATGGTTGACGCATTTTTCATAGCTGGCCGCGGTAAAGCAGATCCGCATGCCGCCAGCGTCCAGAAGATGGAGTGCAGCCGTTTCGACAGTTCCCCCATCCTTCAGGAACACCGAATATCGGTTGGTATAATCATCTGGCATGTCGAAGAAATGAATCCTGTAGAACTCGTTCATCAGGGCCAGCAGCTTCGTCACCTGGTAGGTGAATGGCATGATTTTTCCGTCCCGCTCCAGCGTTGCGCTACCGGAACCGGACAAGCTGACCCGCTGAACCCGAAAGGCGGCGTTGCCGGGATGACGGGTCAGACGGATGTGGACGTCGTCAATACGATAGGTCAATGGCGGGCCGCCCGATTCAGGATTACGTTCCGCAGCCATGGCCGCCGGCACCCCAAGGCACGCGATAACGATCAGCAGAGTGCCGACGAAGAATCGCGCATCCCCAAGCTCACATTTGGAATTAGCCAATTGGTCCGTATCGGCTTTGTTGGCTTCGGATATCATTTGACTTCACCCTTCTCGAAAATTGTTGCCGGTAGTTTTAACCGGCAAGAAATTCGGCACCCGTTTTTGGGTCCCGAGTCGTTTAGCCCATCGCGATACCGGATGCGCGGCGACGTGTAATCGCACCCAGAACAGCCAGACCTGCAAGCAGCATGGCGTAAGTTTCGGGTTCCGGCACGACCGCCACATAGCCGAGATCCTTGAGAATGCCGACCTCGATCGCACTGAAGTCACGCATCTGCGGGCCTGCGTAGGTGGCCGGTGACATCAGCGTTCCCTCGATACCCGGCATCCGGTCGTCCAGATGGGAAACGCTGCTGCCCGGTTCCCAAGCGTCCGCTGTATAGAGAGTGACCAAAAAACCCCCATTCGCGGCCACGGCGTTAGTCCCATTGAAGAACAGGCCGTCGGAGCCGCCTCCGCCCCAATTGCCGACACTGCCGGTATCCCAGACTCCCTGGTTCAGCGCGAAGGTATTCGGATCGATGATCGGATTGTTGTTCTGGTCGACAATGAAGCTGGCAAACGTGCTCCAGCTTCCATCTTTCGTGCCGAATGCGCTCGCCCCTGATTGTGTCATTACCGGGCTGAAACCAAGCGTATGGGTAAATTCGTGATACAACGTACCGTACAGGTCGTATGTGCCTGGATACCATCCCCATCCCCAAGCGGGCGGCGTATTGAAATCAAGCTCCCAGTTTTTACCAAAATTCACATTTACAACACCATCCGCATCACTCCCGTTCAGATCGATTCCAGTTTGAAGCTTGGTCCGGACAACCTCTCCCAGGTTGAATCCCGCACTGCCCGGATTGGTAAAGTAACTGCCTGCGGACGCCAACGTCCCGCTGTAAGGATCGTTTTGAGCCCTCGCTGTCAGCACGATCGTGGCCGAATTGCTGAAATGGCTGCCGAACATGCTGGAGAAATTGCTGGCTGCCGTGTTCAGGGCTGCTTGCCGGCTTGTTCCGTAGATAGGATCAAGGAATCCGGTTCCCGCGGGATCGCCATATTGAAACTGGAATGTGACGCCCGCATATGCCGCCGTTCCCAGGGACAGACAGCCTGCCAGAAGCAGTCCGCCGTGTAGCGCAACGCGCATGGTGCGCAGCATCCGATTTCGGTTCTGATGTATCATGAAATCTCCTCAGGTTGGGTTAAAAAAAGCTGACTGGTTTTGTATCGGTTTCATTTACTGCTCAGGTTGAAATGTAGCTATGTCCGCCTTCCTTCGAATCCGCATAATTACGTCTAAGAGCTACGTAAAAATACGTACCGCTGGTTTTACCAGTGGTCCATCTCGATCCTAGCAACACCGCCCCACCCGGCCGTCATACCGTGCCGCCTGGCATTCCCGAAAGAATTCCTGATAGGACATAGGTGGTTTATCAGGATGTTTGCTGCGCATATGCGCAACGTAGGTACTGTATTCAGGCACGCCTACCATCAAACGCAGGCTTTGCCCGATATAACCTGTCATTCTCAGCAATCCGGCAAGTGCGCTAATTTTTCGACTGTCGATCTTATTCAGCATGGTTTTTGTTCCTTATCTTTCAGGTAAGGCTCGAAGGCCGGTGAGTGGCAGCGGTCGCGGATAATAGTTCGAATGGCGCTTCCTTGACGGTGGGCGCGTTCGTACCGCGTGCACGTATCACCGTTTGGATACCGAATGCCAGCAAGCTGACCAGCACCAGCATGAAGAGGCCCGTCATCGACGCATTGACATAGTCGTTAAAGATCACCTGCCGCATCTGCTCCATCGATTTGGCCGGCGCAAGAAACATCCCACATGCGGATGCCTCCTTGTATTGGTCGGCATGTGCCAGAAACCCGATGCGCGGATTCATGTCGAATATCTTCTGCCAGGCGGCGGTCAACGTGCAGACCAGCACCCAGGTTGCGGGAACGATGGTGACCCACGCAAAGTGGTCGTGCTTCATCTTGAACAAGACACACGTACAAAGTATCAGCGCGATGCCGGCCAGCATCTGATTAGCGATGCCGAACAGCGGCCACAAGGTATTGATGCCACCCAGGGGATCCACTACTCCCTGATATAGGAAGTAACCCCAGCCGGCGACACAAAGCGCAGTCGCGATCAGGCTGACAACCATTGAATCGTGCTTCATCGAGGGGATAAATTCGCCGAGCAAATCCTGCAACATGAAGCGTCCGGCCCGCGTGCCCGCGTCGACCGCTGTGAGGATGAAAAGGGCTTCGAACAGGATGGCGAAGTGATACCAGAACGCCATCATGGTTTGCCCTCCGACCACTTCAGAGAGAATTTGCGCCATCCCCACCGCCAGAGTGGGGGCGCCGCCGGCACGGGAAATGATGGTGTGCTCGCCCACATCGCGTGCCGTCTGCGCGAGCATCTCAGGGGTGAGATAAAAGCCCCATTGCGAGATCGCCTGCGACGCGGACTCCGCTGTAGTACCGATGATCGCGGCCGGGCTGTTCATGGCGAAATACACCCCAGGTTCGATGGTGGAGGCGGCGATGAGGGCCATGATGGCGACAAACGATTCCATCAGCATGGCGCCATAGCCAATGAAACGGATATCGCGCTCATTGCTGATCATCCTGGGCGTGGTCCCGGAAGCGATGAGAGAATGGAAGCCCGATATCGCGCCGCAGGCGATGGTAATGAACAGGAAGGGAAACAGGCTTCCCGACCAGACCGGGCCGGACCCGTCCACGAACTGGGTGAAGGCCGGCATCCTGAGTTCGGGTGAAATAAAGATGACGCCAATAGCCAGGCCAACGATGGTGCCGATCTTGAGGAAGGTGGACAAATAGTCGCGCGGCACCAGGAGCAGCCAGACCGGCAGCACGGAGGCAACGAAACCGTAGCCGATCAGCAGCCAGGCCAACTGCTCGCCCGTCAGGGTAAAGAATTCCGCCAAGGTGGGGAATTCCGGCAGATATTGTCCTGCTACTATCGACAGCATGAGCAGGACAAAGCCGATCATTGAAACTTCGCCGATGGCACCGGGGCGGATAAAACGGCTGTAAACCCCCATGAGCAAGGCAATGGGAATGGTGGCCGCAACGGTAAAGGTACCCCAGGGCGATTCCGCCAGCGCCTTGACCACGATCAGCGCTAGCACCGCCAACAGGATGAGCATGATGAAGAAAGTGCCGAACAGGGCGATCATGCCCGGAACCTTGCCCAGCTCCAGCTTTATCAGCTCACCCAGCGACCAGCCATGGCGCCGGGTGGAGATGAAGAGCACCATGAAATCCTGCACTGCGCCTGCAAACACCACACCGATCAGCAACCACAGCATGCCGGGCATGTAGCCCATCTGGGCGGCCAGGATCGGACCTACCAGCGGGCCGGCGCCGGCAATGGCGGCAAAATGATGCCCGAACAGAATGTAGCGGTTGGTGGGTACGTAGTCCTGCCCATTACAGTGTTTGTGCGCCGGAGTCATGCGGGTGGCATCCAGCCGCAATACCCGGCGAGCGATGAATTGGCTGTAGAAGCGATAGGCGATGGTATAGAGGCAGACGGCGGCGATTACAATCCAGATGGCACCGATTGGCTCATCATGTTGAAGGGCGATGTAGCCAAATCCAAAAGCGCCGATCAAAGCTATCAATGCCCAACCTGCTTTGTTGATTAGACGATTCATTCTCTCTTTCCTCTTAGTAAAAACATCTTTGTCATGATCTGGAATTGCAGATAAAAAATTTTGTTTTCAACACCTGGTTGTCTCGCGTGATGTTGAGGAAGAAAATATGACAGTTGAGGAGGTTGCCCGATACCTCTCTGAAGATGAGGCGATCTCAACCAAAAGTTGAGGCCACCGATGAAGCGACCTTGTACGATGACGACATGAAACTACGACAAAAAATCATCCTGTTTGCGGTCCTGCCACTGGTATTGGCGCTTTTAGCGGTTGCATCCACGGTTTACTACCAGGCAACCTCCCTGGAACAATTGCAACGCGAATCCATGGGGCGAACCTACAAGAACATCAAGGATGAGGAACTGAAGAACTACATCACGCTGGCCCAGCAATCCATCGCCCATCTGTACGATTCAGGCCGGACGGATACGTCCGCGTTGAATGAAGCCAAGGCTATCCTGGCAAGTTTGAATTACGGGCTGGACGGTTACTTTTTCCTGTTCGATCTGCAGGGAATCATGCTGATGCATTCACGGCAGCCAGAACTGGTGGGGCAATATGTGTGGGATATCACGGATACCAATGGCAACCCGGCAATACAGAAACTGGCCAGCCGGGCACTTGAGGGAGGCGGTTTTGAAGACTACACGTGGCAGAAGCCATCAAGCGGGACTACTGTCCCTGAACCGAAGCGCGCCTATGTCGTCGTATTAAAAAATTGGGGCTGGGTACTCGGAACCGGCGTTTACCTGGATGATATTGATGTGGCATTAACGGAGATTGATAAACAGGCTTCGCACAACATATCCCGTACGATGATGTGGATTATCGCTATCTCTTTCCTGAGTGTGATCGCGATATTTTTAGGCTTGATGATAAATATCAAGGAGCGTAGCCTCCTCGATGAGAGGCTGGTTGCCGCAAACGCCGGTCTCGTCAAGACGAATACCGAGTTGGAGGAATCCAGGCAACGCATTGTAAACGCGCGAGAAAGAGAGCGTGAGAGAATGAAGAACGACTTGCATGATGGCGTTCAATCGATGCTGGTCGCAGCTAAGCTGAAAATCGAGACTGGCATGCAACTGCTCCATACAAGGGCAGGCGAACACGTAGCCTCGGCTCAACCAGCATTTAAATCCGCAGCAATGCTATTGAAAGAAACGCTGACCGAACTGCGTAAAATCATAGACGACATCTACCCCGCTGGCGACCTGGTAGCTCGACTGAGCAAACTTTGCAGCGACATGTCGCATGATACTTTTCTGGTAGAGTTCAATGTACTGGGAGAGATAGAGGGTCTAAGCAGCGCTACAGAAAAAGCCCTGGATTACGTTGCAAGCGAAGCATTGCACAATATATCGAAGCATGCAAAAGCCTATAAAGCCTCGGTTCATCTGGCGGGTACGACGAGTTGTATAAAACTGGAAATCCTCGACGACGGTATAGGCTTCGACAAAGATCTTATTTTGAACAGTCCGGGCCGAGGTATCGGATTGCGCAACATCGAGCAACGTATCGAATCTGTAGGTGGGCAATTAACGATTACTTCATCATCCAGCGGTACATGTGTAGTCGCTACTGTTCCTCTTCCTTGATTATCTTTCATTATGGCTAATACGCAACTTGTCAAAATCATGATCGTGGATGATCATCCAGCGATAGTTGAAGGATTGTGCGGTTTTCTGCAGACGATATCCAAGTTTAAAGTGATTGCCATAGCCAGACATGCCGAAGCAGCAAGACACGGTATGCAAAACAATGAAGTCGACCTGGTGATAATGGATATTTGCCTTCCTGAAATTGAAGGTGGTTCGACTCGTGTCATCGGCATTGAGCTGACAGCGGAATTACGCAATCTCTATCAAGATTTGCCTATTCTCATATATAGCAGCATCGGCAATGCGGAACTCGCCAGCCGGGCAAAGGATGCGGGTGCGCGCGGATACTTGCTGAAGGGAGCAGACCTTCCGGTTATCAAACAGGCAATCGAAATAATCATGGGAGGATGGACTTACCTGGACCCGGCCCTAGGTCCAATACCAAAGCCAAGATGGGCTCTGGGCCCGCCGGAGTTGACCAGACGCGAAGATGAGGTGATGCGGCTTTTTGCTCATTGGCTGACGACTAAGGAAATCAGCCGAAAGCTTGGAATATCAGTATCTGCAGTAAAAAGCCATCGTAACAATATCATATCGAAACTTGATATTATCAATGCACCCGGACTTTACAGAGAGGCCATAAGACGTTACGGCAATCCAGACGACCAGGAAGCGCGAGCCTGACAACTTAACAAGCCGGTATGATACGAGATCATGCATCGCTGGATCTTCCCGATAGGTTGCGGTGCCTCCTGGGCGGTGGGCAGAGTTATCATGCTGAAATTGGAGATGAGCGCATAATGTTTCCCGTTATATGGAAAAGTTGGCGGCCAGGGAGAGTTCGGCAAGAGCGAGATTTAGGTAAAACAGAAATAATGGTGCCTGGGTATGCTTGAATTAAATGGTGCGCAATTCGATCAATGGTGTAGATTGGTGAATGCACAAACGCGGCCATCGCGGTTCCGAATCGCCACACAGGCGATCATGCGGATAGATCCTGGATGGATCGTTCGGCAGCAATAAATGGTGAAGTCCGGATCACATGAAACATTGAGTTCTGGAGGTTGCATGATTCATACGCATCTCGCGCAAGACCATACCTGCGGCAAATGGCTGTGGAAATCGCCTGAAGACCATTCAGAGGGACATCTTCCCGTGTGCGCCAGTATGGCCAAATCGGCTGCAAGCCATGATGAACGAAGTTTCCGGTAGTTTGCTCTCGTCGACGCCCGGTCCGGTGGACGACGTTTCCGCCAACGCGGCGGATATGTCCCTGCCTCCAAGTCTGGCATCGCGCCGCGAGCAGATGTTTCCCAAGCTCGCCCCGGCAGAAGTTGATCGGTTACGGCGTTTCGGTGAGGTACATACCTGGCAGCCCGGCGAATTATTATTCGAGGCCAGCAAGACCGGGCCCGGCATGTTCGTTTTGCTGGATGGGCACGTCCTGGTTACGCGCAAAAATTGTCTTGGAATCGAGGTTCCCATCGTTGAAAACGGACCGGGCGACTTCATGGCCGAAATCGGCCAGCTTTCGGGACGCCCTTCTCTTGTCTATGGACACGCGCTCGACGTGGTCGAAGCCTTGGTGATAAATTCACCTTCGTTGCGCGCCGTGGTCGTGGCCGAAGCCGAGCTCGGGGAACGAATCATGAGAGCCCTGATCCTGCGGCGTATGGGATTGATCGAAACCGGCGCAGGCGGCCCGATATTGATCGGTCCCGCCGACGGTGCAGGCATGGTGCGATTGCGGGGATTTCTTTCAAGGAACGGCCATCCTCATCTGGCGCTGGATCCGAAGCTGAATAGCATCGCGAAAGACGTGATGAAGCTCCAC
This sequence comes from Nitrosospira briensis C-128, assembly GCF_000619905.2. Classification (NCBI taxonomy): domain Bacteria; kingdom Pseudomonadati; phylum Pseudomonadota; class Betaproteobacteria; order Nitrosomonadales; family Nitrosomonadaceae; genus Nitrosospira; species Nitrosospira briensis. The sequence goes on from NZ_CP012371.1 coordinate 407,749, forward strand.
GAACCGCGCCCGAATGAATTGCCTTTGGTTATCTGCCCCGATGGAACGGTCCTCAAGTGTCCCACCGAAAGGGAACTTGCGCACCGCCTCGGCTTGTATATCGAGCTGAGCGCTGACCGCGTTTACGACGTTGCGATCGTCGGCGCCGGGCCCGCCGGCCTTGCGTGCGCGGTATATGCGGCGTCGGAAGGGCTTTCCGTGCTGGTGCTCGACACCCTTGCATTCGGCGGTCAAGCGGGCGCCAGCGCCAGGATCGAAAATTATCTCGGTTTCCCGACCGGTATCTCCGGCCAGGCGCTCGCCGGACGCGCTTACGTTCAGGCGCAGAAATTCGGTGCTGAAATGGTGGTGCCCGTCGAAGTGACATCGCTGGATTGCACCTCTGTTCCCCACGCAATCAAGCTGGATTGCGGCACACGGATTTCGGCCAAAACCGTAGTGATCGCGACGGGCGCAAAATATCGGCGTCCCGCCATACCCGAACTCGAGAAATATGAAGGTCGCGGCATCTATTACTGGGTGTCGCCGATCGAGGCCGCGCTGTGTGGACAGGAAGAAGTCATACTGGTTGGCGGCGGCAATGCAGCCGGGCAGGCAATAGTATTCCTGGCGAACCACGCAGCGCATGTGCATCACCTGATTCGTGGCCCCGACCTTGCAAAAAGCATGTCGAAATATCTCATTGACCGCATTGGGGCACTCGCGAATGTTACGCTGCACCCGGAATCAGATATTGTTGCAATCGAAGGCTCCGAGGAAGGCGTGAGCAGCGTTCACTGGCGCCATCGTAAAGACGGCAGCATGCAGACGAAATCTACCCGGCGCATATTCCTGTTCGTGGGAGCCGATCCAAACACTGGTTGGCTCGATAATTGCGGCGTGAAAGTAAATGATAAAGGATTCGTTTGCACCGGCCTCGATCTGTTACCGGCCGACTACGCGCGGTCGGCGTATTCGACGGACGGTCACCATCCCCTGCCGCTTGAAACGTCGGTACCGGGGGTATTCGCGATCGGTGACGCGCGTGCCAACTCAACCAAGCGTGTCGCCGCCGCCGTGGGCGAAGGCGCCGCGGCGGCGGCGCAGGTGCATGCCCGGCTGGCATCACAGAACGCTATCAATAGAGCATAGCCTGCGGCCGGACATGCCGCAGCATGTCGACAACATATTAATCGGGCGCCATCCTGAACCTTCCGGCAGAAAAGGGCCTCTGGTCCCCCTCCCTTCCGTGGGCAAATTCTCTTATGCAATCAATTCGCGGCAAGCTGCAAGCGGATGAGAATACTCAACCCTCCATCCGATTCGTTTTTTGCCACAATTTCGCCACCATACAGCCGAATGGCACGATCAGCGATGGCTAACCCGAGCCCGTGTCCGCCGCTTAGACTATCTCTGGCCTCCTCTACCCTCACGAACGGCTCAAAAAGACGGAGTAACATTTTTTCGGGTACGCCGGGTCCATGGTCCCGAACCTGAATAACGATGCTATCCGGATTACCCGCATCGGCCAGCATGCTTATTTCTACTGCCGTATCCGGTTTGGTGTACTTGACGGCATTGCGCACGACGTTTTCAATGGCGCTGCGAAGCAACCTGGTATTTGCCTTGACACCGGCCGGAAAAGCGTTCTTCAGCTTGACTTCACAGCCCCTTGATTCCGCTTCGAATTGTGCATCATTGATGAGTCCTTCGAGCAGTTCGCGTATATCGACCTTCTCGATATGCGCAGCATCCACCCCTGCTTCCAGGCGAGAGAGTTCAAGAAGTTGCCCGATCAATTCATTCAGCCGTTCTATCTCGGTTTCGATGCGGTCGAGCTCTTTTTCCGCCTGACCGTTTGATCGCTGCCGGGCAAGGCCCAACGCGACCTGCAAACGCGCGAGTGGAGAACGCAACTCATGGGAGGCGTCACTCAGTAACTGCCGTTGTGCGCCAAATACCTTTTCGAGCCGTTCAGCCATTCTGTCGAATGCGCCCGCCAGATCCGCAATTTCATCGCGGCGGTTACCCATGGATGGGGCAACACGCTGGGTAAGATCACCCGCTGCAATATGCTGGGTGGCGCGGCGCAACCGCTCGAGCGGAAAGGTCAGGTAACGGCTGAGCAACAGGCAAATCAGCGCACTGACCAGAGCTGCCACCGCCACGGGAAGCGCAATAACTCTTGGGCGCTGCAAGACTCTACGCAAGGTAATACTCTGGAAGTCGGGAACCATGCGGTAGGCGCTTCCATCCGCCAACCGTATGGACTGCAGGTGGCGCGATCCTTTTCGTTCCATGCGTTCAGCGTATTCCCGCCTTCGATCCAGTCTTGCAATGATATAAGCGGGAATCTCTCGCTCAAGCACATCCTGTCCTGTTTCATCGATAAGAAAAATGGGTATTGCTTCGCTGCGATCCAGATTTTCCAGCCATTCCTTGAGACCTTCGATACCTTTCTGTTTTGCGGCTGCCTGACCTTGATTGAAGTATTCCGACAGGCGTACGCGCATGCTGCCGATATCTTGTTGTGTTCGTGTATGTTCGAGATAACTTGAAGCAGCAAACATAACCAATGCAGAAAAGATAATCAGCGTAAGCCAGAACGACAGAAATATTTTCCAGAAAAGTCTGTGCACCGTCAGTTCCGTGAATAAATATAACCGACGCCGCGGACCGTCTTGATCCGCTCCTGGTCATCGGATAGCGGACCCAGCTTTTTACGCAGATTGCTTACATGCATATCAAGACTGCGATCATAACGGCTCAATTTACGCCCGAGCGCACGTTCGGAAAGATCCGCCTTCGACACCACATTGCCGGCTTCGCTCAACAGTATGCTCAGCAGGCTGAATTCCGTACTGGTCATGGCTACGGGATTATCGCCGCGCGTTACGGTACGTGAGCCAAAATGCATGACAAGATCATCCAGCGCAATCTGATCAGGGTGTTCGTTTCCATTATGCAACTCACCTTGCGCCTCTGCTCTTCTCAGGATTGCGCGAATCCGCGCCACCATGACGCGGGGATTGGATGGTTTGGCCAGATAGTCGTCCGCCCCGAGCTCAAGCCCGACGATGCTGTCGACGTCATCTCCACGCGCGGTCAACATCAACACGGGCAGCAAGGACCGCACTCGCAGTTCACGCAATACGTCGAAACCATTCCGCTTCGGCATCATGACATCCAGTATCAATAGATCATACTCGTTAGCCAGCGCCTTGCTCAAGGCCATGTCGCCATCATAAGCCACGTCGACGCTGAATCCTTCTTCCGAAAGGTAATCGACCAGCATGCTGCTCAGTTCGATATCGTCATCCGCCAGGAGTATGCTCGCCATCCGTTTTCCCAAGTCAAGCTGCTGCAAATGCAAGCGTAATCCATTCTGTTTTGAATATTGCCAAATCATGGCGAACAAATATAGCGGCCTCTGGCTTCTTTACACAAATTTACGCTTCCTTAACCCTACTTGACATTGCCTGGTCTTATTCTTTGTTCAAGCCGTGTAGGTTCATGGCGACATTCGTTAATAACGCAATCAAGAGGATTTGGCTAATGAAAACAATCATGAAAATTTCACTGATCGGTGGTTTATTAGTAAGTAGTATCGCTTTGGCAGCTCCGCAACCCGATGCAGATTCCAAAGATGGCGCGCGGGGATGTCATCACGGCGCACATGCCGGGATGATGAGGCATGGCATGAAAGGCGAAGGGCGTTTCCTGGACAGGATGGCGGATCGCCTCCAACTTACTACGGAACAGCGTTCATCAGTTAAAACCGTTTTGGAAAAGTCGAAGCCGCAAATGACAGCGATTAAAGAGAAGATGCGGACAAATCGCAAGGCATTAAGAGAACTCGGGCGAGATGGCAGCAGCGACGATAGCCGGGTACAAGCATTGGCACGAGAACGAGGTGACCTGGTGGCAAACCTGGTCATTGAGCGCAGCAAAATACGCAGTGATATTCAGCAGATTTTGACTGATACGCAACGGGAACAGATGAAACAGATGCGCTCGAAGCACAAGCATGGCGGGCATGACGGGCATGACGGGCATGAGCATCACGATAAGGGATAAAGCGTAACGCCCGACAGCGGCTTGCCTAAGCGGCCGCTGTCATTCACTGATCTGAAATTCATACTCTTCGTTTGCGAACTCATGAATAGGTGCCGGCAGGGGCAACGAATACCGAAAGGACACCGGATCGATGCAACCGTCGAGCAAGCGCAATACGCGGATGCGTTATAAGCGGTCACGCAGTTCCGTCACACCCTCTCTCTCCGCACAATGGTTACAACAGAATATTACCCCGTTCTTTTCCAGACCATGACCTACGATTCGCACACCGCAATGCGCGCAGGTGGGAGCGAGCATCTGTATTGCACACTCGAAGCTATCAAAAGTATAGGTTTTACTGGAAGCGATAATTTGAAAAGATTTGTCGTAGTCATTACCGCACCCATCACATTTCGGCATGAAGCTCTCCTTATTGATGCCTGATAGTTTCCGTTAAAGCGATTGATCGTCGAGGGTATACGGCAGGATCATGCCAGACATTAACTGCATCACGGCAAATGATGATGGGGTAGCCCAGGAAGCTCCTTCTGCATCCACAATTTTCCAGAGGATGAGTTTGGCGGAAGGTGCATACGAACCTTCCGAGGGACGGCACAAAATCGCAGCATCTCATCTGTGGAAACAGATTGAATCCAAAGCCCAGGTTCTGGCTACGATCTAGCATGAATACGGCAACCGGGTAAAGTGTAACGCCTGACGACAGTGTCAACAACGGTCTGGCAAAAGCCGCCGCTGCCAACGTGGGATTGCGAGCTAATGTCACGTAAGGAATAATCTTTAAGCTGCCGTGGAACGACCTGCTCAGAAGATTCCTAATCCCTCTTTACAGCAATCCAGGAAGTGACATCACCCGCCTTGGCCCGGCCATCACTGTGAGGGACCGTGCGTACCACGGAACCTGTCAGCGTTGGACGCTGATTGATGCCATTCGACCACATCGGAGTGAAAAAACCCACATAGTCATAGACCTGCCCATAGGAATCCTTGGTGTCGCCAATCCCCCGAAATCGTACCGTGCATGGAAGAACAAAAGTCGTCCAGCCCGATAACCGGAATTGATAGGTATCACCGAAGGACAGTCGCCCCGCAAACACTTCCGGACCGAATTCTTCGATGATAAGTTCTCCCCTTCCGAACTCAAGCGCATTGAATTCCTTCGAAACATCGGGTTCGTTGATAAAGCTTCTGTACGTCCAGCTTCCTAGTACCGAATGTGGAGGCAAAATGCAGTTTTGCATGGTCATGGTTCGAACCTCTTGATTTTGTTTATGAAACTCATCGGTATTTTTTATGACCGGTGAGGCTTAAGGCGTGGCGCCCATGGTATTAGCAAATCCCCGGCGCGGGCTGCAATGGTGGAGGGGGCGGATAGGGAATCAGGAATGGCGGCTGCGGGGGAAACGGCGGAGGGGGCGGATAGGGAATAAGCGCCGGTTCCTCGAACGGCTGGCATGGCTGACCCGCCTGACCCGGCTGATTTGGCTGACCCGTCTGACCCGGCTGGTTTGGCTGGCCCGTCTGACCCGGCTGATTTGGCTGACCTGTCTGACCCGGTTGATTTGGCTGGCCCGTCTGACCCGGCTGGTTTGGCTGGCCCGTCTGACCTGGTTGATTTGGCTGCCCCGTCTGACCTGGTTGATTTGGCTGGCCCGTCTGACCCGGTTGATTTGGCTGGCCCGTCTGATCCGGTTGATTTGGCTGAGTGCTCATGCTCACATCCAGAGCCGCTAAAACCGCCGCGATGGGGTTTGCTAAGCCATAAGGATCTTTCGGGTCACCCGCAAAGTAGAGGCCGACAACCTCGTTGGCATCATTGAGTATTAAGGAGCCGGAGTCCCCGTTGTCGCCAAACTTCGCATTCCGGGTTGAATCGGGCTTTATTCCGATCTGGTTAGTAAGCTGAATCTGACCAATACCATGTCCAAAGTCGAGATTCACGCTGAGTTCATCCGTATCGACAATGCCGTAGGTCAGCCCCGTGGTCCGTCCGCGCTTCCGCACGGACTCGCCGAGGGTTGCCTTATTGGTTCCCGCTATCTTGCCGATATCAAGGATCTCCCAGTCTGCCTGACGGGCCGAAAGCTCCGCTACTGCACAATCAACCTGATCGCCGAATATCCCGCGCTTCAGTATAGCGACCTCCGAACCGGGACACTTGCCCCCGTCAATCCGGGAGGGCTGCACAATCGCGTCGCCGACGGACCACGACTTGTCGATGCACAGCACATGAAAATTACTCAGGATCATGGGCTTGCCGGTCGCATTATCCGTGACGAGCGCGCCCAAGGTTCCACCCCAAGTCATTCGATCCACCAGGCGGCACGGACCGATGCTCATCCCGCCCTTTAAAACGGGATACTCTTTCATATCCGCCTCCAGGACGAGATCAAGGGCATCCACGGCCAAAGGTTGCAATACGAACCTTCGCTCGATCACATCAGTGGGAAATCCCTCAATGGCCTGGGGAATACTATCCGCTGGCGAAACATCCCGTTTTTTCTCGACAAGCACGCGAATCGCCATGGTATTGGTGGGCCGGCCTCCTACTTCCTTAAAGCCGATATCTACTCCCGTAACTCCCGGGCGATTCAGCAGATTTTTTTCCACGGCCGTCTTAGCCTGTTTTAGCTTGGGATCAATCTCTGCCATAGCAGTCTCTCCAGTATCGGTACGGGAAAATTATTTTTCCAGACCTTTGTTTATCAATAATGACCAGCTGCCCATCTCGCCAGGTTATGTGGGTGAATCTCCGGATGCAAGTCGGCGTCCGATGGCCAGAAGTAGCTTTTCAGTTTCTGCCGCGTGCGCGCTGGCAACTGCCGGATCTTCGAGTCTCTCGTAGAGCCCAGCGGGCGCTCCTTCTGCCGCATCAGGTATTTTCCCCATCCATTTGCCCTGCCAGAAATTGCTTCCAAAAACGCCATGAACTACTTTCCAGCTTTCAACCCGATCATCCACCCACCCATAAAACTTCCAATACACGGGATTAACCTGCATCGAATAAAAATCAGGGAGGTAGTTGTACCGAGGGTCGTCCCATTCGACTGGTATTGTCTCAACCTCGGGACCAGGATCGGGGCGCCTGGCACCGGGAACAGCCGACCATCTCCGCTTCACCGTGTCATGTACCGTAGTATGGATAAGCTCGCCCAGCATGCCGAGACTTATATCCTTCAAAAACCCCGGATCGGTAAACATGTTCTCCCAGGGCTTGAGGTACTTCGCGAAGGTAAGGTCGGTCTTGGATCGCGTCATGAATTGAATGACTACCGGGAACTCTCCCGGATCAAACCACGGTGCCGGAACGGGAAAGTCGGGGTCATCCGGACATGATATCTCCAGCCAGCCTTCTATACGCCCATAGCTAGGATCGCCTGCCCGTGCAAGAATCTTGTTTGCATATTGGATGGTCTGACGATGCATGTAGAGATAATCCTCGCCAGAACCATTGTTCACGAACGGATCGCCATTTTCATCCAAGGCTGGTCGGGGTGGCTCCCACCCGGCCTTCCGCAACTCATCCTGCAGGTCTTTTGGATAATTTACCCAATTGTCACGCACCTCATGCCAAAGATAGTAATGCATTCGACATGCTCGGGCAGCCATCGCATCGACAAGTTGTTCAGGAACGGGAGGGGTCACCGAATCTTTCCTCAATTACAAAAACGTTTCTCGGAAAAGGCTCGCGGGCTGCTCATGGATTATTGACAACCACGTACCGCTTCCAGCGACGGATAGCCACCGTAACCACGCTGGGCTTCCAGGGATGGATAGCCACCATAACCGCGCTGGGCTTCCAGGGATGGATAGCCGCCGTAACCGCGTTGGGCTTCAAGTGATGGATAGCCACCGTAACCACGTTGGGCTTCAAGCGACGGATAGCCGCCGTAACCACGTTGGGCTTCCAGTGATGGATAACCACCATAACCGCGTTGGGCTTCAAGCGACGGATAACCACCATAACCGCGTTGGGCTTCAAGCGACGGATAGCCACCGTAACCACGCTGGGCGTCAAGTGACGGATAGCCGCCGTAACCGCGCTGGGCTTCAAGTGACGGATAGCCGCCATAACCGCGTTGGGCTTCAAGTGACGGATAGCCACCGTAACCACGCTGGGCGTCAAGTGACGGATAGCCACCGTAACCACGCTGGGCGTCAAGTGACGGATAGCCGCCGTAACCGCGCTGGGCTTCAAGTGACGGATAGCCGCCGTAACCACGTTGGGCTTCAAGCGACGGATAGCCGCCATAACCACGTTGGGCTTCAAGCGACGGATAGCCGCCATAACCGCGTTGGGCTTCAAATGACGGATAGCCGCCGTAACCACGCTGGGCTTCAAGTGACGGATAGCCGCCGTAACCACGCTGGGCTTCAAGTGACGGATAGCCACCGTAACCACGCTGGGCTTCAAGTGACGGATAGCCGCCGTAACCACGCTGGGCTTCCAGTGACGGATAGCCGCCATAACCACGTTGGGCTTCAAGTGATGGATAACCGCCATAACCGCGCTGGGCTTCCAATGACGGATAACCGCCGTAACCGCGCTGGGCTTCCAGTGATGGATAACCGCCGTAACCGCGTTGGGCTTCAAGTGACGGATAACCGCCATAACCGCGTTGGGCTTCCAGTGACGGATAGCCGCCATAACCGCGTTGGGCTTCAAATTGTGGGCAACCGTTCATAAGAATCTCCTTCATTTATGTGCTGCTGTTGGTAAAAATCCCCTCTCATGCAAATTCCTTTATTGCCAATTCTCCAGGCCCTTCTTAATTGGCTGCCAGAACTAGCTTAAAGCCTTGCCTTCCTACCATGCTTCAATCGAAAACGATGGCATGAATGGGTTATGGTGAAAAACGCCTGTTTGGGCGATCAGATTCACGACCTGCTGTGACTCGGCCATAAGGGAAACCGCATGCTCTGGCATCCCGTGCAATGCGTGCGGGGCAGCCATCTCCTCGTGGCCCGGCATCTTCCCTATCCATGTTCCTTTCCAGAAACTATTCCCGAACACGCCATTGGCGATCTTCCAGCCCTCAACCCGATCATCGATCCAGCCGTGCAGTTTCCAGAATATGGGGTTGACGTGACTTGAATACGTATCTCCCAAAAAATCGTACCGTGGATCATCCCATTCCACGCCAATCACCCCACCTCTCGTTGGATCGATATCTCCAGTGGCTTGCAGAGGATCAGGACGAACGGTGCCAGTGGAGGCCGCCCATCTCATATGCATGGCGTTATGAATCGTCATTTCTATGATTACACCGAGTTTTCCGAGGGTTACACTACGTAGAAATACGGGATCAATGAACGCTTTTTGCCAGAAATGGAAGCGTTTCTCATAGAAGATGTTGGATTTGATCCGATCAAGATTCGCGAAAGGTGCCTGATCTTGCCCCCCTGGATCAAACCAGGCTGGCGGTACGGGGTAGCTTGCATCATCCGGCGGCGGCGGTACCAGCCAGCCCTGTACGCGCGGATAATTCGGGTCCCCGACTTGCTTGAGGATAGCGTTGACGTCTCCAATCATCTGCCGGTGCATATAAAGAAAATCTTCGCCGGAATCATTTTCGATATTCGGATTACCGCCTTCATCCAGAACCGGCCGGGGTGGTTTCCAGCCAAGCTCATCGATCTTCTGTTGAATATCATGTGGGTATTGATACCAGTTGTTCCGCACCTCATGCCAGAGCCAGTGGTGCATACGGTGCTCGCGGCTGGCCATCATATCGATTACTTCTTTAGGAAGCGGGTGGTCGTTACGGCCCGCTGCACACGCGGGGCATTCCTCGGTGTGCGCAACGTGCTGATGCGCCTCCGGGTGGGTGTGATCGGAACCCGTATGATGTGGTTGATCGCCGGATGCGGCAGTGGCCATATGATGCAACTGAGGGTGCAAGTCCGAAGCGCTCACCAGTTTCCCATTGGATTTATCATAACGTCATAAATTCGGTAGTTCGTCGCCGCTGATTGTCCGTGAGCTGAAATCCTGTATTCGATTTTCGAGCCAACTAAACGCCATTCGCTATAATCTGGAAGTAATATAAAAGTGTGTCTAGACTTCTTCGGTGCGGCAACACACAAACATCAAGAATTTTGAAAGGGCCTTTCAGGGCGCTCCTTTCAAACGATGGCTCAAAGAATGGGAATATCTTCCGCGACGCCTTTAAGGTTCAATACATCGTAAGATAATTCCGCGCCGGCCGGGTTTATCACCCGACCCCTGCTGCGTGCTTTGATTCCCAGCGTTTTGAAATCCTGCCGTGCTTCACCTCCCAGATTAACCGGGGGCAGAACAAGCGCGAAATCGATACCACCCGCATCGGCATCCGGTCTGAGAGTGACTGAAATAAGCGACCCGAGAATAGTTTGCTCCTGGGTGATATCTTCTCCATGGAATATCAACTGACCTTCCGGACCATCGTATTGGAGTTGTGCACCCGCGGGAGACTCGCTTGCTCCCAATGGAGTGAGCGCCCGGGGGAAAAATACGATGTGCGTACGGCCGTCGCAATCGCTCAGGGTGAAGTGATTGGGATGCCGATCAGATTGACCGGAATCATCCAGCATCGCAGTTTTTGAAATTTGCGAAGCATGTATCCGGACCCCTTTCACATCCGGCGTTAAATTTTCCCTGATGTAAACGGCTTCGATGGGAGAAATTACCTGCGTCGCAACTCCCTCGGGAGGATCTGCAACAAAATCGAAATCGTAAATACCGTCCGGTGGCGCCTGGATATAGATGTAAGGATCCAGTTTGGGATTGGACCAGCCACCGGTGGGCACGGTACCCGATGCCGTAATACTTAATTTGGGCGGGAAACTTTCCAGAACGGCAAGCGCGATTTCGGTAACTTCCAGAATTTTTTCCATACCAGTTCCCCAGAACGTTGAAGATGGGCCAGACATCGCTATGCTCTGTATCCGCTTCTATGTTCTTTATAGTTTAGAAAATAGAAAAGGCAAGAGTGAGATTGAGCAAAACGACCGGGGAATGTATCTGCGACCGTCACAAAAGGCGGTTACGGAACAGCCAGGCAGCCAGCGGTAGTGTAATAGCAGATATGACCAGCAGTGGAATCAGGTCATGGACGACTGTGAGCAACCCGACACCCTCCAGGTAGACGCGCTGCGCCAGATCGATCGCGAAGCGCAACGGGTTGATCAAAGTGGCGGTTTGCAGGAATTGCGGCATGTTACGTACCGGCGTGGCCAGTCCGGAAAGCAGCATCAGCGGCATGATCAGCATGAAAGTGTAAAGCATGGCTTGTTGCATGTTTGCCGAAATCGCCGAGATCGATAGCCCCATGCCGACGCTGGCAATAGTGAACAGGCCCAACCCGGTGTAGAGCGTCACCAGTGAACCTGCCATCGGTATATTGAACCAGAACAGCGCCACTACCAGTACGATGGTGGATTGCGTCAGGCCAATCATGATGATTGGAATAGCCTTACCGATCATGACTTCCATCGGCGAAAACGGAGTCACCAGCAATTGGTCGAAAGTGCCATTTTCGCGCTCCCGAGCAACGGACAGCGCAGACAGCATCAGCGTCTGTATCATGCTCAGCGCGGCAATCAAGCCGGGCAGCAGATTCCAGCGGGTCTCCAGATTCGGGTTGTACCAGGCACGCGACTCAACGGTGAGCGGCGGTCCGGTCCCGCCGCGCAGCGTCGCATTAAACGAATCGATGACTGCGCCAACATAGATCGCAGCGGAGCCGGCCGTATTCGAATTGCGTGCGTCCAGAATCAATTGCACCGGCGCGGATTCGCCTGCGTTCAGTTGTTGCTCGAACCTTGGCCCGATCTGGATCACGATCAGCGCATCTCCGCTGTCGATTACCCGTGCGATATCGCTCTGCGTCTGCAGCATTGCGATACGATGAAATACGCCGGTACCGTCCAGGTGAGCGATCAATTCGGTTGATGCGGAGCCACGGCTTTGATCCAGCAAGGCGTAAGGCACATTGGTCAGATCATAGGTGGCCGCATAACCGAAAAGAAAACTCTCTATCAATGAGGGAACGACGAGAATGACGCGATTAGCGGGATCCTTGAAAATAGCCAGTAACTCTTTCCGGCACAGGCTGGCGATACGGCGCAGGAAATCCAGCATGTTCAATCCAGCTTCTTGCGGGTGACGGCTCGTGCCAGCCCCAGCAGCACCACGGCATAGCCCGCCAGGATCGCGCAGTTCTTGAAAATCAGCGGCCATATGTTGCCCGCCAGGAACAACGTCCTGATCAGTTCCATGAAATAGGTAGCCGGCAGCGCGTTGCCGATAAGATGGATGACAGTCGGCACATTACGCAAATCGAAAAAAAAGCCCGATAGCATCAGTGCCGGCATGAAACTGGTGATCAGTGCAAGCTGGCTGGCCAGGAACTGGTTCCGGGTCACCGAAGAAATCAGCAGGCCCAGGCCTAACGCTACCAGCAGGTAAAGCATCGAACTGCCAAGCACTATCAGCAGTGAACCGTACATGGGCACCTCGAACAGGAAGCGCGCGGCGAGCAGGCACATGCCCAGGCCAAGCATCCCGACCATAAAGTACGGAATAATCTTCGCCAGCAGTATCTCGTTGGGCCGCACTGGGGAGACAAACAATGCTTCCAGCGTGCCGCGTTCCCATTCCCGGGCCATTACCATCGCCGTGAGGAAGGCACCGACCAGCGTCATGATCAGTACGATCAACCCGGGTACGAGATACCAGGTACTGGTATTGGCGGCGTTGAACCACATCCGCTGAATCAGCGTAACCGAACCCGAGGCGGCACTGTCCACGCCTGCTGCTGTAACCATCCCTTGATCGCTCTGACGTTGCGCCCACTGGCCCAGGGCGCCGCTGACATAGCTGCGTATGATAAGGGCACGACTGGCATCGGAACCATGCAGCAGTAACTGCACCTGCGCGTTCCCAGCCGCGAGGCGGCGCGAAAAATCGCTCTGCACCTGCACAATGGCATCCACCTCGCGCGCCAGCATCAGGCGCTGCGCATCATGCATGGAGGTAACCACTACCGGCGAGATATATGCGGAGAGTTCCAGGCCTGCGATGACATCAGCCGCCATGGGCGAAGGATCTTCCAGCACCACCGCCACCGTGGCATTCCTGACATCGAGTGAAAGTCCATAGCCGAAAATCAGGATCAATACGAAAGGCAGGCCGATGCCGATGACCAGGTTGCTCCGGTCACGCAGTAGCTGGCGAATTTCCTTGCGGGTCAAGGAGATCAGACGCGACAAGAATCCCCTGATACCTTTATGTCTCTTGTACCCATTATCCGCTTTGCCCGATTTATACGCGGTATGTTCCTTGCTCCCTGCCTCTGTTCCGGCTTTGCTCATGGGTTGGCTTCCCTGGCGGGACTTTCACTGTTTTTCTGCCGCTCCTGCTCGACGATGCGGATGAAGGCCTCTTCCATATCCAATCGGGCGCCCTCTCCACCCGCTTGCATCCGTACCTCCTGCGGAGTGCCGAGTGCCAGCAGCCTGCCGGCATCCTGGATGACAATACGGTCGCAGTACTCGGCCTCTTCCATGAAATGGGTCGTAATGATAATCGTCGTACCCACCTCCGACAGCGCAGTGATACGCCGCCAGAATTCCCGGCGCTTGAGCGGATCGGTGCCACTGGTGGGTTCGTCAAGGAACAGGATATCAGGCTCGTGCAGCAGGCCGACCGCCATCGCCAGGCGTTGCTTGAATCCGCCGGGCAATTGCCCGCTCGGCGATTTCTCCCTGCCCTCGAGGTCGAACTGTTGCATAACGGTATCGATGCGCTCGCGCAAGCGCTTGCCGTACAAACCATATGCGCTACCGAAAAACGCCAGGTTTTCCATTACCGAGAGATCGCCGTAAAGCGCAAACTTCTGCGACATATACCCTATCCTGCGGCGTGCTACCGCGCGAGCACGCAGAAGATTGAAGCCGGCAACCTGAAGAAAACCGCTCGTGGCCGGCAGAAGGCCGCAAAGCATTCGAAAGGTCGTAGTCTTGCCTGCACCGTTGGGGCCCAGCAGGCCGAAGATTTCGCCGCGCCGAACCGAGAATGAAACATGGTCCACCGCGGTGAAATCACCGAACTTGCGCACCAGGTCACGCACCTCGATGACAACTTCATCCGGCTCGCCTTTAGTGTCATCTTCACCTCCTTTAGCATCATCTTCACCGTTACCTTCGTTTCTCATCCCGCTAGTGGCCTTCAGTGCCGCCGTATCCAGCGGGGCCACATCGTGGCGTTCACGCAGCAGCACCATGAACCCGTCTTCCACGCGTGCTTCGACCGCTGTAGCCGGAATACCGCCAAGCAAGCTGTCCAGGCGCTGCCGGTCCACCTCGGATCGGCGGATGAAGCGCACAGCGCCGCCGTAAGGAACCGCATCGATGATGCAATCGGCGTCATCCAGCAAGCGCGCCTGGAGAATACGCGATGGTTGGCCTTGCGGCGGTGTAACGACGAAACACAGGTTGCGCGCATGTTGGCGAATTTCTTCGGGGGTGCCTTCAGCCAGCAGCTTGCCTTCCTGAAGAACGAAAACACGAGCACAATGCTCGGCTTCATCCAGATAAGCAGTGGTAACCAATACCGTCAACTGCTCGTCGTCAATCATTTGCTGAACAATCTCCCAGAGCTCCCGGCGCGACAATGGATCGACACCCACCGTCGGCTCATCGAGCAATAGCAGCTCGGGCGAACGCACGAGGGTGCAGGCCAGGCCCAGTTTCTGCTTCATGCCCCCCGAGAGCTTGCCTGTCGGACGCGCGGTGAAGCATGCCAGATCGGTCATTTCCAGGAGCCTTGCGTAGCGTTTCCGGCGAATTGCTTGCGGCACGCCATGCAGATCGGCGTAGAGGTCGAGGTTTTCCTGCACGCTGAGGTCTTCATACAGGCCGAAGCGCTGCGGCATATAGCTGATGCGGTCCTGCACCGCCTGTGGATCGGCTGCCACATCAATGCCCAGCACCTCGAGCCGGCCTTCGTCGGCCGTCATCAGTCCGGCTATCAACCGCAGCAAAGTGGTCTTGCCCGCGCCATCGGGACCAACCAGGGCCGTGAGCGAACCCATCTGCACTGCAAGCGAAACGTCAGCGACCGCTTGAGTCGATTTCCCCGTTTCCTTGACCAGAAAACGTTTATGGACGCGATTTGCAATCAGCGCGACTGCCGGATCGCTCATCAATGCGCCGTTCCAGCGAAACTCTTGTCGTCTTGCAAGGGGATGAGCACCGTGGCCGGCATGCCCAGACGCAGGCGGTCACCGACATCTTCGACAAAGACACGCACTTCATAGACCAGGCTGGTGCGCAGTTCTTCGGTCTGCACAATCTTGGGGGTAAACTCCGCGACTGAGGAGATATAGCCGATGCGGCCCGGAATCGATTGATCGGGATGGCTGTCAGTAACCACGCGCGCACTCATACCGGACTTGATGCGGCCCAGATCCACTTCCGATACATAGGCGCGCACCCATTTTGGGTCGGTAATCGCCAGCGCATATACCGGACGTTGCGGTGAAGCCATATCGCCCGGTTCCAGCAAGCGCGAGCGCACGACGGCATTGATGGGCGACTTCAATTCATACAGGCTGAGCTGGTGCTTGAGCAAAGCCAGCTCAGCCTGCGAAACGTTCAATTGTGCCTCGGCCTGGGCGATGTCTTCCTTGCGTGGACCGATCACAGCCAATTGCAGCGCCTTCTGGTTGTTTTCCAGCTGTGCCTGGGCCACACGCTGGCGTGAACGCGCGCTGTCCAGATCCTGCTGGCTGACCGCCTGGTCGGCAGCGTGCTCGATATTTTGCAAACGTTTGAGGAGCTGTGCGGCGAGATCCGCGTCGGCGCGAGCAGCAGCGACCTCAGCCTTGGCTTGAGCCACCTCTTCGGGGCGCGTTCCGTTCCTCAGCCGTAACAAGGCCTGATCCTGTACGTTGATCTGTGCTTCGGCCTGAGCGATTTGCAGGCTCAGGGTGCGGGTGTCGAGCGTGGCCAGGATTTGTCCGGTCTCCACCCGATCGCCTTCCTGCACGCGCATATCGGCGACCCGTTCGCTGCCGTTGAAAGCTAGCGAGACCTGGCGAATATCGACATTACCGAAGAGCACCAGCGTATCGCTATCATTCTGCTGCCGGGTGAAATACCAAACTGCCGTCACCGCGACGATGATGACAAGCACAGCCACCAGGACAAGCCTTTTCTTCATGAGTGATTGGTCGGTTTAAACCATCGCGGAGCTCAAATTCAGATCAATGCCAGCCACAAGAAGCTGGGACCTCATTGCGCTGAAGACATCAGTCCGCTATTCAGCGCCACCATCAAACCGGATCACGGGGTCCGATAATAGCTTCGGCGGCATCTTCCAACGCCACTATCCCGGCGGGAATCGACGCCGCGTTGCCGGATGAAATTGCGCCGGCCAGCAGGATCAGCGCCGAGGCAAGGTCGAGCACCTGCTTGAAGCTTGCGATATGCTGAATCGCGGACTTGGCACTTTCTACGCTGGACTGCAGGCGTACAACCGGAGCCCGGCTATCCTTCAGGACGAGGCTTACCGCACTGGCGTAAATGCTTGAGGCGGCGTTTAGAAGCGTAATCTCCTGTTCATCGAGTTCATCCCATTGGGCTTTGCTCAGGCTGGCCCGGTTTTTGAAACGCCAGTCTCCAAGCATAATCGCAGCATCGCGAAACTGGTGGCCTAGCTCGAAAGCCTCATCCGCTGAAAGCTTGTCCATGGCCTTGTTCTCTTTTTATCGTGAGACATCAAGTAAATCAGCATACGCTGCCCGAAGCGCGTCGACGTACGGCTTGAATTGCCGTTCCAGCGCTTCATCGCCAAGGCTATTCCGATGGTCAAATAGATACTGGTGGCCTTGTGCGATTTTCTCCAATATAACGTCATAACTTCGGGCGGCGTGGAGCCGATTATCCACACGGCCGAGGGCTTCTACCTTGGCCTCATTTGCCAATGCCATTGCAATGGGTTCCTGGGGATTATTTGGCGCAAATATGAAATTATCATAATACCTTCCCACCAGCGCGGATTCGACCTGCAAATCCGCGGCCATGCCCTTCACGACAATCTTGCGGGTCGCCTTGATCACCTCCTGAAGCGGCTGATTGCCATCGCGAATCAGTTTCCTGATTTCGTGCTCCCGGTATGCGGCCGTGACCGTACGCGCAAGAAGGGTCGATAGCGCGCCAACGGCGTCCTTCTCGTCATCGCTGAGCAGCGTCACTTTATTGAGGCGGTCGCTGAGGTCGTCAAGCGACTTGTCATAGGTTCGGATTTCGCCGGCGGCCAGACCGCCAAGGCCCTGCATGTAATCCGCCACGGTTTGCTGGAGCACATCGAGACTGGCTCGCTGCGCTTCCCGGCGCATCTTCTGCGCTTCCAGCTCGCTATGGAATTTCTGCGGCTGATATTGCTTGCGCCTGTCGAGTGCCCCGATGTAGTCCCTTGTAAGCGCATCATGGGTGGCAGCACTCGACGAAAGCGCCGCAAATGCTTTTATTTCCTTGAAACTGGCGCATCCGGATATAGACGTCACCAGGAAGACCATGGTTAACGCCAACCGGAGGCGTCCAGTTATTTCAAGAGCACGAACCATAGGTTATTTCCTATAGCACTAAATAACGGATGTTCTCTCAACTGCAATATCACGGAAATTGAGATGCTTGCTCCATTTTTCCAGCTCATTTTTATTGTAGACGGAAAAGAGCAGCGTTGCGCGTTGCTGAGTTCGGGGAATGCCGGGAAGACCTGGCCAAGTTTCTTTTCCGCTACGCCAGTTGGAGCGGCCCCGTCACAATCAGCACATCGCAAAAACATTGCTCGATGACATGGCGTGAGACACTTCCCAGCAGCAACTCCTCGAAGCGGGACCGCCCATGCTTTCCCATCACGATCAAATCCGCCTTTATAGACTTGGCGTGGTCGTAAATGACGTGCCCCGGATGACCGAAAGCGACTGTCCGAAAAAAAGAGTGGCGGCTGGGCCGATGATCAGCCTCGCGACCCGCTTGAAGGCCCGCTATAAACTTGTTTAAATCGAGACGCGCCTCTTCCGCGGCCTTGACATGATAGTCGTGGATGGTGTCATGAGCAGCATTCAGGTATTGCATTTGTTCTTCCAGCACGACATCGAACACGTGCAAGAAAGTTATATGCGCATCCGGCGCAATTTCCAGCGCCATTTGCGCCGCGCGCCGCGAATTTTCAGAAAAGTCTACTGGAACCAATACCCGGCGATAAGGCTCTGTAGTCTGATTCTTTACCAGTAATAAGGGAGTTTTACTCATGCGGGCCAATTTATCGGCGGTGTTGCCGAGAAAAAGGTCAGTAAAGAAATTGCCGCCGTGCGCACCTATCACCGTTAATCCCACGGCCAATTCATCTGCCCTGGCAACAATTTCCGCCTCTGGCCGCCCAAACTTGACAGTACTGGTGCAGCGAACGCCATAATTGTCTTGCAACAGACTGCAGATATGCCGCAACTCGCGCATGGCGCGCTCAACCAAGGCGGCCTCGGCCACTGCGGGCGTTTTTTTGAGGACAAGCCCCAGCGCGTTGGGTAAGCCGCTTTCCTTGACATTCAACAACTCGACCGAATTCCAGTTCAGGCTGGCGCATAGCATTGCGGCGCGTGTCCCGGCACGGCCGGAAAACTCGGATAGATCGGTTGCCACAAGAATTGTTCTGATATTTTGCACGTCGTCTCCTCAATAGGAGTTGAAGCCCCGGCACCACTGACTTGCCCTGATGAAACTCCGCCATGAATCAACCTGAATCCGGCAGTTGACCGCTCACTTGCCAGTTCAGCGTTATAACCGAAAAGGATTTTTCGTACTCCGTGAGCTTCACCTTTTTGGTGAGTTCACTCCATCCCGTCCAACTGCCGGATTTACGTTTAATAAAGCACATTGACGTGATGATCTACGCATACGGCTCCGCTCGCCGATAAAGGGCCAATATGCGTTGAAGTCAATGCACTTGACGATGGTGCCGTTATCCCGCGAGCTCGGGACTGGAGCCGGGATTGGGAGAGATGAGCATATCAAATCGCCGGCCTCGCGTGGCAGCACTTTAGACGATCCATTAATGGGACGGCGAACGCGACCTCTCGCAAACCGAGCGTATCACCTCAGCGAGAATTGCCATATGGAAGTAATTCTTCCAAGAAGCAACCTCTCTGCTTTAGCGCGCTGTGACCAAGCCCGACCATGCGGAAGAACTCGCTGTTTCATTTTTTGGCGCCGGCCTTTTCGAGGAGCTGCACTATTTCCTGGTGACCATTTTGCATTGCTATCTTTAGCGCCGTGGCACCATCCTTTGACTTGGCATGCAAGCGGGTGCCCGCGTCGAGCAGCGCGCGTATAACCTCCTGGCGGCCATCCTGGGACGCCATCATCAGCGCGGTGAAGCCATCTTTCGATTTGACATTTACGTCTGCGCCGGCGGCAAGCAGCACATATACCACTTCCAACCGGCCATCCTTCGCAGCCGCCATCAAGGCAGTAATACCGCCGTTCGATTTGATGTTCGCATCCGCCCCGGCTTCCAGCAACTCGTGCACTACCAACTGATGGCCTTCCTTCGCCGCCGCCATCAGTGCGGTAACCCCGTCAGTTGTCGTGGCGTTGATATCAGGTTTAGCCGCGAGCAGTGCTTGTGTCACCTTATGATGGCCCCTCTCCGATGCCAGTATCAAAGCGGTCACGCCGTTGTCTGCATGAGCATTCACATCGGCCTTGGCGGAAAGCAGCTCATGCACCACCATCAGGTGACCTTCCTGCGCCGCCGCGATCAATGCGGCGACATCATTGCTCGTCCTGGCATTCACATCAGCATTGGCGGCGAGCAGCATCTGTACCACGTCGGGCTGGTTCATTTCCGATGCCATCAGTAAAGCCGTGAGACCATCTTGCGTCCTGGCATTTACTTCAGCTCTTGCCGCGAGCAATGTCTGCACCACCATCTGGTGCCCATTCTGTGATGCCATGATCAAGGGCGTTGTGCCATTGTCCATGCCCGCGTTGACGTTGGCTCCAGCGGCCAGCAGTTCCTGGACCACCCGCTGGTGACCATTCTCGGACGCGATCAGCAGCGCTGTGAGGCCATCACTTGTCCTGGCATTTACATCGGCCCCGGCCGTGAGCAACGCTTGCACGACTATCCGGTATCCTTCTTGCGACGCCGCCATTAGCGGGGTCACGCCATTGCCGGTGCTGGCGTTGACATCGGCCTTGGCATCAAGCAGCGCCTGTACGATCCGGGGGAAACCGCCCTCCGACGCGATCAGCAGCGCTGTCAAACCATCGCTTGCCTTAGCGTCCACATCGGCTCGCGCATCGAGAAGCGCCCGCACCACCTGCCGGTTGCCCACTGCCGCAGCCGCCATCAGTGCGGTGGCGCCGTTGGTCATCCTGGCGTTCACATCGGCCTTCGCGGCAAGCAATGCCTGCACTACTGCCAGATGACCTGTGGTCGATGCTGCCATCAATGCCGTGGCGCCATCTCCCCTTCTGGCATCCACATCGGCTTTGGCTCCAAGCAGTGTTTTGACCTGGGGAAGATCACCCCTTCTGGCCGCGACAAGCAGATCGCTGTCAGCCCATGTGGTTGCTGAAGCGCAGCATGAGCCCATCAGAACTATCATCATGCCTAAAATACGCATGCTTCGCGATGCAATCATTCGGATCTCCTTGGTATGGTTTCATTCCTCCGGCTTTTGTCCATGAACATCGGCAGCAGGAAGAAGAGCAGAAAAATCGATCACACGAGCCAGAGCTTCCGAGAGATGCCCATCACACCCTATTTCATCTTGGAAGTTCGAGCCTCCCGATACGCCACGACCGTCGCAACTCGCCCATCTCATTGAACCCGTAACGGCGATAAATAATTTCGTTATTGCACTTAAACCCGATTACAACCTATCCGAGCTGACAGCTCAGCAGCCGTTATATCATGGACGAGTATTGGCTACTACCCCAACTGATTAGTGGGTATTAGCGCTGATCTACAGTCAGTAGCCCTTGGTCCCGCTGAAGAGTTTTCCAGATGGAGAGCCAATCTTTTACTGCTGCTTCCACCGTTCTCCTTGCTCGCTGGCGGCTTCTGTCGCCATGAACTGCGATATTTTTTCTATGTTATGCTGATCAGCAGATCGCTCATGCGCGTCAATCTATCCGCGATGTACCCTGAAGAGAATTATTGCAGGCTATTTCTTGATAAGCTTGGCGAATAACCGTGCAGGAAATTTCGAATATGAAAAAACTCTGTACTGCCGCCAATCTCATGGAAGCGCAAATCAAGCTCGATCTCCTTGCGCACGCCAACATAGACGCAAGACTGTTTAATGAACACGCGCAGGGCGGCCTCGGAGATATCCCTTTTACCCATGCATATCCGGAGGTGTGGGTCGTTCACGACAATGATCTTGCAAGAGGACAGGCAATTGTCAGGGATTTCGAAAAAACCCCGGTTGAAACTCGCGTCGTTTTCTGCCGGGCTTGCACCGAGGAAAACCCGCGCAATTTTCAATTATGCTGGCGGTGCGGAGCAGGGCTCGAGTGAAACCTGTGCCCTGAAAGATATGATGACCGGGAATAGTTGGCTTGCATTAGCATCTCTGGAATCAGGTTGGAAAAAAATCACGTAGCTGGAACTGGTAAAGCTGGGAGCCGCTTTTTAGTCAACCTTGCCAGCGCTCTTCCGATCGATGACGCCGGGGATATCTTTCGTGGGCCGGGCGAACTTCCCCTTGAGATCATCGACGCCTGATTGGGGCTTGGCAAACTGTTCCAGGTCCTTGCGTTGTCTACGCGTCTCCGCAGTGTTCAGTTTCAGCTTCTTATCCCGCTTTTCGACCAGCTCCGGTATCGCCTCGCCATCGCGATTGAAAGACCAGCCCAGCATCGGCGTGCCCAACGGCATCTTATCGCCCGGGTTTCCTTCATAACCGGTATTCCAGACATGCCAGGTTTTGCCGTAGCTGTTCATCTTCCCCTTCATCAACTCTTTTTCCGCAGCTTTCGGAATATCCGGCGCAACAAGCTGTCCGGTAAGAATTTCACCATTGTGAGGATGCCAGTATTTTCTTTCGGCTTCAGGCAAGGCAGCGAAAAGCTTTTCGGAAATAATGTATTCGATACCATTCAGGTTCGCGTCCTCGGTATTGTCATCGAATAATATGCATTGTGCAAAATCCTCATTCACCTGGTGACAGTAATGATGTGCCTCCATCTGGTCTTCCGGAGAATCCTTCATCGGATGAAAACCGACAAGATAGATGTCAAACGGCTTTAATGGAGAATTGCGCTGCAGAAGTTTTGCACCCAACTCCAGCGCCCGTGTTTTGGCCGTCTTTTCCTCGCCGGCGGGTATCGTGCCAGGCGGCAAGCTCGCTTGCGCCACTTGGGCGAAGGAGCCTGCTGCAGAGGCGAGTGGTAGTGCTGGTAGTAAAGCAGCACATAAAATAATGCGAAAATTTAAACGCAGCCCGTCCATGCTATCTCCCCCATCATCTCCAGTTTTTTATTATAGGGATACCGCTGCGCGTTTCGGTACGGTAGCACACAAGGCATAAACAACCGCTGGCTAAAATGTGTACCTTGCGCTCATCCCCACTATTACGTTCCGCCCCGGCGCGGGTTCGTAAAAGCGGCTGTTCCCTTCGTTTACGATTACCGAGCCTACATATCGCGTATCGGTGATATTGTCCAACCGCAAGAATTCGCTGAGCTTCCAGCCGCCGATTTGATGCGAATAGGAGAACCGGATATTTGCGACGCCATATCGTTTAGCGGCTTCGGTATTGGTATCGTTCGCATAAACCTTGTCGCGATAGATCGCTTCAGCTACTGCCGAGAAACCGGGCAGGCCGCGCCGCCATGCCAACTCCATGTAAGCGGTATTGCGGGGCACGCCAGGCAGAAAATTACCTTTGGCTACGGTTGTGGAAAGCCCTCCGGTTCGGAGGTAGGTATATGAATCCTCGAATTCGGCATCGAGATAGGTATAAGATAAATAGGTGGAGAGATCAGCGCCAAATCGGGAGTCGGCTGAAACTTCCACACCGCGGCGTCTCGTATCGGCTGCATTCTGAAAAGTGGTTCGGCCGCCGGAATTCGTCGCGGGCAGTATCTCACCGCTAACCCGTGTTTCAAAAAGTGCCAGATTGATACGTGTATTGCTCGTGGCCAACCATTTAACCCCCGCTTCGACATTGCGACTCTTGCTCGGCCGAAGCGCAAAATTGAGGCCTGTTGCACCGTCTGGCCTGTAGGCAAGCTCGGCAAAAGTGGGTGTCTCGAAACCTTCTCCCCCGCTGACGTACAGATTGAGCGTGGGCGTGACCTTATACAATAATCCCAGTATCGGAATAACATTACGGAAAGCCAGATTGCCGCTGTCATTGGTGTTATCGGACCGGATAAAAAAATCCTCCGACCTGAATTTCACTTCCGTATGGCGCACGCCGGCAGAAAGTATCCACGCTGGGGCGAACTGCCACTCGGCTTGTACATACTGGCTGAAGCTGGAGACCGTATCGTCCTCGTTACGACGCATGTTTCCGCGTACACCCAACGCCATCCCCGAGAAATTCTCGAATCCCTTGCGCCTTTCTTTAGAAATCTCATAATCGATACTCGCAGTGACCGTCAGAGGACGCTGCCCGCTACTGCGATGCATCCATCTCAAACCAAGGCCGCCAAATTCGCGATCCAGATCGACAACGCCTCCCGAGCTCGTGGCTGGAATCTGGGCGCCGCGCGGCACGGCGAGAAACTGCTCAATCTGCCGGGTCCCCGTATAACCTATCAGCTTGATCGTGTTAGCGGATGAAAACTTATGCGTATAGACGAGGCCGCCCTGTGTATTGTCGATGCTCTTGCGGGTGTTGAAGGTAGTCGCAGTTGTATCCGCCTGGCGCGGATTAGCGCTCACCTGAGCACGCGTGAGCCCGAGCGGATCCTGCGTATTGCCCTGGTGCAGCTCGTTTGCTATCAGGGTGAGCGTGGCGTCCTGATTGACCCGGTAGGTAAGTTTTGCACTTGCCTGGTAGCGTGTAGCAGCGCTGTGGTCGCGGTAACCAT
This sequence comes from Nitrosospira briensis C-128, assembly GCF_000619905.2. NCBI lineage: Bacteria > Pseudomonadati > Pseudomonadota > Betaproteobacteria > Nitrosomonadales > Nitrosomonadaceae > Nitrosospira > Nitrosospira briensis. Next base: position 431,899 of record NZ_CP012371.1, read on the forward strand.
CTGTTTGAAAACGTGAAATATCGACCACATAGTTGAATGGGCCTGCCACTGCGCCTGCTGTACCTGACGTATCTGCCGCACCCGACCCACCCAGCGTGCCGCCAAGCTTGATCTCGCCGCGCGTCGTGCCATAGCTGCCCCCCAGCAGCGTGCCGGATATCGTGTGTTCCGCCGGGCCGTCTTCGGTGAATGCCTGTATCACGCCGCCGGAGGCATTGCCATAGATAGCCGAGAAGGGGCCGCGCAGCACTTCAATGCGCTTGGTCGAACCCAGGTTGATATTAGCAGCCTGGCCCTGCCCGTCCGGCATTGAGGCGGGGATGTCGTCAACAATCATCCGTATGCCGCGAATACCGAAAGTGGAGCGTGCGCCAAAGCCGCGGCTGGATACCTGCAGGTCCTGCGCATAATTCTGGCGGTTTTGAATAACCAGGCCGGGAACGCGCGAAAGCGCTTCAGAGAGATTGACGCGTGGCTGGGAGTCCTGGATCACCAACCCCTCCACCACGTCAATGGACATGGGCAGCGAGAAACTCGATTGTTCCATACGAGTACCTGTAATGACAACAGGATGGAGGGTGGGCGGAGCGCTTGACGATGAGGCGCTTGGCTGGGTGACTGATTGAGCCGGCAACTGAGTATCCAACTCAGCATCCGGCTGTGCCAACAAGGAACCTGATGCCGGCGCCAGAATGAGCAATACGACTACCGCAGTGGCCGGTATCGAACTTAACGTCTTCAATGATTTTGCTGTGGCCGATACATTCCAATGTGAAGAAGGGACAATATTTCGAGTTACTCAGCTGTTAGTTGAAGCTGTCATTGACATAATCGGCATAGCATAGCGTCCTTGCCGCCATGAGCCGAAAGAATAACCTCTTTCGTTTAACCCAGATAATCCATTAGGACGCGAGATGATGGCGAGGCGGGTTGCGAGACAGTTTTGCCGGTTGAGAGAAGTCCATAACTTGGTCTATGAACGCCGCGCAGGTAGCAAAAATGGCGGCGAAAATGGCCGCAAACTGACCGCCAGCACTCGCGTAGGCTCGCAGAATCACCTAATGAATTATCCGGGTTTAATACGCCAGACTGCCAGGGGCTGCTCCGGGTGGGGAAGATAAAGGCGGAGAAGCGCTTTGGCTCTGCTCTACTTTCTGCTTTCCAGCGGCGACTTCCGCATTTATCTTTTCCACTATCCCGTTTATCCGCCCCTGCCCTGCCGTTGCAGACTGATTAATAGTTGCGCTGTCGGCATTTGCTTCCTTGATCATGCAGTCATGGTAGACCTGCATTTGTTTTTGCCAGGCGTTAATTGCACCGACGCTTCGATTGAAAGCAGCAACGCTACTCGAGTCGATAACCGGTGTTTCCGGCATGGCGCCGCATCCACTAGCGGACCAACTCCCATTTTCCAGTACGCCTGCATTTGCTGTGAATGCGGTAGTGAGCGCAAAAAAAGCTGCAAAGAGAATCGTTTGATTCATGACGTGCTGTCTCCTTATCGTTTGTAAAATGACGTTAATCCGATATGAATTTGAATGAATATGGCCGTTTCGTGTCCCAGCCGATAAGGTCGTGGCCGCGTTCAACCGCAGCATCATTTACCCTCGGTAATTCTGAAATCGGCAATACACGCTAATACGGATAGCGGATTTCCGCACACGGCGTTGTGCTTTAAGTCGCGTCCTTAATATAGACGATATCCCGCCCGAGGTGAGCGCAAACTGCCAGTCTTTCGAGACTGCTAGAGGCGGTTAACGGAGCTATTCGTCGTCGACGGTTTGGGGCGCCAGAAATGGATCAAGCCACCGACAAGTCCCGCTAGACCCAAAACCAGAAATAGAAAACCAAACCCCATGCCTGTACCCGTATTGACAAAGTCGCCCGCTCTTCTCACATCAAAGGGGATGCTGACCAGATTGGCAACATTGCCGCTGCCATCATCGCCTATCAGCAGCACCTCGTACTTGGCAAGCGGTTCCAGGTTGACGGCAAGCGGGATGTTGCCGGATGTGTATGCTTGAGCGGGCATCGACACTACCTCACGTGCTTCCCCACCTTCTATTTTCACCAACCTTACGATCAGTGGTATTTCGCGAATCTCCGACACCAGTATATCCATCACCAGATTCAGCGGTCCTGCCGGTACGGGAGAGCAAAATGGAGGGTAAGAAGGATGATCGCCATCCGGCACCACGTAAGCATTGAAGCCGATCGGGAACGCGCCGGTTTCGATGACGCATGTGCCGCCGGTGAAAGCTTCTTTCTGTTTTGCCTGATTATCAGGACGATAAAGGCTCGCTGTACCGCCGGAGATAACCTCAGCCTGTTGCGCATGGGCGGCCGACCCGAATGACATCATTATGTCGAATGCCAAACCGAACGCTATCAATAAATTTCGTTCAGGCAGATTCACCCTGTCTCTCATTGTCTCTTTTTGTCTTCGTTTATATCGTGAGGACGCAGCCGCCAATGGCGGCATCCCACATTTACTCTCAAAAACATAGCACAGAACCAGGTGCTAAGGAACCTCATGCTTGCTTTCGAATTCATTTGCCGGAGCCGCGCGATTTTTGGATCCCCTCAAACCGCCTTACGAAAAGTCAGGTTTATCCGGCAGGCACCCGCAAGGGGATGATACCCATCCTTAAGCGGGAGCACGCCATGGTAGTGCAGTCTCGCTGGTCCGCCCCACACCATCACGTCACCATGTGCCAATTGTATGCGCACCGGCTTATCCCCGCGCCGCAAGCCACCCCATAAAAACACTGCCGAAATCCCTAGCGACACGGAAACGATAGGTGCGCCGAAGTCTCGCTCATTCTTGTCCTGATGCAACGATAGCCGCGCTCCCGGCTCGTAGCGATTGACAAGGCATGCATCTGGCGCGTAATTCGGGAAACCGGCGCTTGCCGCGGCGTCTTGCGCCAGCTTCAGGAATACGCCCGGCATGGAAGGCCATGGCTTGCCGTTTTCCGGGTCTGCCCTATCATAGCGATAGCCCGTGCGATCCGTTACCCAACCAAAAGAACCGCAATTGGTTATCGCGACGGACATTCGAAAACCGCCCGGCGTAACCATGTGGCGAAATGGCGCAGCGGTTGTGATATCACATAATTGTGCAAAAATGGCAGCTTCATCCCGCATCGCAAAGCCGCGCAGCACGGTCGCGCCGGCGCATAGCTCCTCCCGCTGTGCCTGGCATTGCGTCACGCCTTCAAATAGGCTGAGCGTCATGTTTATCCCTTTGGCTCTCAAATTGCGTCGTGAAAAATGATGCCCACGGTTTGACGGCAGCCCGACCGGATGCGGCTGACGCCGTGGCGCAAGTTGACCCGATATACGCCCCGTGTGCCTTGCACAGGCCGATGATGCACGGCAAACGCCACTGCGTCTCCTTGCCTGAGAGGCACGACCTCGGGGCGTGATTGCATGCGTGGCCGCTGCTCGGTCAGCACGAATTCACCACCTGTAAAATCGCGGCCCGGCTCGGATAGCAGTATCGTGATCTGGATCGGAAATATATGCTCTCCATACAAGTCTTGATGCAGGCAATTATAATCACCCGGTTCATATTGCAACAACAAAGGGGTCGGGCGAAGCTGACCCGCTTCATGGCAGCGTTTGATGAAATCAGCAAGTTTCTCCGGATAGCGCACCGCTATGCCCATTGCTTCATTCCAGCGATTGGCGATCGGCACAAGCCGAGGATATATCGACGTGCGCAGTTCGGTGATGATGCCGGGTAACGGATAGCTGAAATACTTGTATTCCCCGCGCCCGAAACCGTAGCGCGCCATGACGACCCGGCTTCTGAAAATGTCGTCCCGCACATATAATCGTGCCAACGCCTCGCATTCTTCAAGCGAAGCAAATCCTTTGATCACCGCGCAGCCCCGCGCGTCCAGATCATTCGATATCCGCGACCCATCAAACGCATTCACCCGGCGTGCTGTGTTCCGCACAGGAGCAATACTCCACGATTCGCTTGTCGGCGTATTCATGCCTGTACTTTCAACTTCACCTTCGCCTCCGCCTCTTTCTCAAGAAGGCTACGCTTACGCTCCACGCCCCAGCGGTAACCTGCCAGCACTCCGTCGTTACGCACCACCCGATGACACGGAATCGCGACTGCAACTTTGTTTGTCGCGCATGCCTGCGCCACAGCCCGTACCGACTTCGGCGCGCCGATGCGCTTGGCGATATCAGTATAACTTGCGGTCTGTCCGACTGGAATTTCGCGCAGGGCCTGCCACACCCGTTGCTGAAACGCGGTCCCGCGCACATCCAGCGGCAGATCCAGGCCGATACCCGGCGCCTCGATAAAACCGACCACCTTTGCGACAAGTTCTTCGAAATCGGCATCACAGCCGATGAGGCAGGCGTGCGAAAAATCATCCTGCAGGTCATGTACCAGCTTATCGGGATCATCACCGAGGAGAATCGCGCAAATGCCACGACTGCTTTGAGCAACCAATATCGATCCGAGTGAGCATTCCCCAACGGCAAAGCGAATTTCGCTATCCGTACCGCCAGCGCGATAACTGCTCGGCGTCATGCCCAGAACCTGGTTGGATTTTTCGTAGAAGCGGCTGCTGGAATTATAGCCCGCATCAAAAATGGCATCCGTTACCGTACTGCCACGGCCAAGTTCATCGCGCACCTTTTTCTCGCGCTGCGCCGCCGCATATTGCCTTGGCGTCAGCCCGGCAACTTGTTTGAACGTGCGATGAAAGTGATAGGTGCTCATGCCAACCTGCATTGCCAGCTTTTCCAGGGTTGGGGCCGTTTCCGATTCTTCGATAATGCGACAGGCTTGTGTGACCTTGGTCGCATATTGCTCAGCCCGAGGGGGCTTGTCCGGCTGGCAGCGTTTGCAGGCCCTGAAACCTGCCTTCTCCGCTTGTTCGCGTGTGGCGTAAAAAACGACATTCTCGGGCCTCGCCGGACGGGCTGCGCAGGAAGGACGGCAATACACGCCCGTGGTCCTGACTGCGTAATAAAACTTGCCGTCAGCTTCGGTATCACGCGCGATAACGGAGGCCCAACGGGGGTCACTAACCGTTTCAGCAGTGCGTTGTGCTTTTTTTGCTAAAGTGTTCATGATGGGCTCCTTTAGAAGTTGCATGACATCGGTAACGTTATCAATTTATCAATGTCAGTACCCCCGTCGCACTCCGCGTCTTGCTTTCAAATTCGATCTTGTTTGAAGATTCAAAATTCGATCCTGATCCGGCCAAAAAACTTGAGGTGGTTTACTTCTCTTTAAGGTCCTTCAAATCCGCTTCGGTGGGGGTTATTCCCGTATACGGGAATAACCCCCACCCTCGCCAAAAGGTGTTTTTTGTTTGCTGTTCCCGAACACGGGAATCACATTTTCTATACCTCAAGCTCATCAGTTAAGAAGGAAATTACCCCTCTATTCTCGGGTTCAAATAATTCGTATTGAGGCAGAATTAATTGTGAAGCCATCCTTGACTAGATAGTGCTTCGTTTCTTTACAGGCTCACGCCCCCTGCGTGGGCCTCTTTTTCGTCCATAATCAACCTACAAGAAAAAAATACTATGTCCTACCTGACAAGACTTGAGCATCGTATAGCTCACATAGATAAACTGATGAATACTCCAGATAAGGTAGAGTGGGCGGAATGCGCCAGATTACTTGCAATGAATGTCGCCCATTACCCAATGGGTTACGGCGAATTGCCATTGGACAAAACGTTAGCAGTGACTGATCCGGTGGCTCTCGTTCCAGCTTCCCGGCCGCTGTGATCCATAACGCATTGGGAGTGGGAGGCGCCTGATCGACCACCGTATGGCCCATCTGCGGCATGCCCGCCTCGCGAGGGATATCGACGATCATCGTGGAGAACTGCACGAACGCCCGATTGTTATTCGTTGAATCAGAACGCCAGCCAACCGCTCAGGAACAACGTATCGTTGCCGGTCGCATTGCGACCCGAACCGTCGTAATTGCGAATACCTCCATTGAACTGAAAATAGTGAACGTACTGCGCTGCAAGTCGTACGTTCGCTAATGTACTTAAGGTTGAGGTAGTTTTGCCAAAAGGAACGTAGCTCAGCTCAGCAGTGAATGCTTGATTATTCGGCTTGCCCGACCGGCTGCCGCTGATGGGGTCAGTAGAGAAATATATGACATTATCCGCTGTTCCCGAAGTTTGGCCATAATGCAAGCTAAGGCTATAGGTTTGCTGGTATGTATACGCGGCTCTGACGCGGACCGTATCAAGGCTGCTGTGCTTCTTTTCTGCCAGTCCTAACGCCATGCTGGCATTCATGTTCCGATTCTCCCGAATGTAAGTGGCAGTGAGTTCGAAGATATGCCTGAGATTTGCCAGATACTGATAGGTAGCATCAAACCCAAAATCAGTATACTGGTCGGTGCCGGCTCCTTGCATTCGCTGCGGATTTACATTTGCTCTCATGCCAAAAGAGCCGATTGCGCCGTAGTGTCCCTGATGATTGTGCTGTAGCGCAACACGCCAGTAAGGCGCGCCGCCGTCGATTTTATTTTGCTCGGGGTCGAACGTATTCACCGTTTGCTGCACATTTTTGGGAAGACTGGCATAGCCACCACTTTCAACGTATAGAAGGTTATTCCACATCATATAGGCGGTTACGCCACCGACCTGACCGGCCAGCGACTCGATCAGTGTTCCTGCGGCCGGGGTCGGCGCCAGGGCCGACGACGTTGCCGGCAAACTCCATGCGGGCGTAGTGTTCCAGAGATCTGAAACAGTAGGGGAGTTATTCGCGGATATGCCATAAACAAATTGCTGACTTCCTAGGCTTGCTTGATCTGCAAAACGAATGTCGGTGTTATCGAGAATCAGATTTTTTCTTTCCACACCATCAAAAGTCGTTTGCACAAAAGCGCCCACCTTGGATGTAACACGACCGGCGTAAAAAATAGAAGCTTCGTCCATGGCGGCATTATTATTGGAACCGAAGTGATCAGCCGCACCGCCAGGCTGGCCTCTTTGGGTATGCGTGAACGACCCTTGGACCATGGCGGCGAGTGGAATCAGTTTCGTATTATTACCGGAAGACATTGTGTAGCCCGTCAGTTTGAAATTTCTGCCGAAAGGCGTAAGGTTGGGTCCAAAGGCCTGTAAATGACAGGTGATGCAGGGCATGCCAGTCTGACGGGCAAAGCTGGGCAAAGCCTTGACTTCAACGCTGGCAAGGAACATCACTAACAGGACTAGAACTTTGGGGATTACTGTCCTTGATGCAATCATGGCTTTATCAAATTTGAAGTGCGACACCGATGTAATGGTAGCCGTATCGGGAAACGGTCGGGAAACGTCAAATGTCGCCCGACCATCGGCTCAATCACCACCCCTAAGCTAAGATGCGTGGAATCCCGTTTTATATCTAAATCAATCTCTGGGGCACGGTCTTTACTTGGAGACTGAGTCCGTTACCCTTTAGGTCAGAGGCTGTATAGAGGCTGTTACGTGCAACTCCTGATCACTGATAATCTCAAGGAAGCCGACAGTGAGAGGTATGGAAGAGCCAGGTACTCCGCCGTAAAGCAACTCAGCGATACGACAGCAATCGTCCATTGTTGCGGCACCTGCAAGCAAGATATCTTTCCATTCACGGAAGTTTGACGTCTGTGCGGTACCCCATATATGGAGTTCAATGAGAACACTTAGACAACAGTGCCGATAAGATGGCCAGCAAGTGCGCTACCACCCATTGCTGCCGCTCCCCAGAAGGTGACTCGCGCTGCCCCGCGGAGAACTGAGGCGCCGCCCAGGTGCGCAGCCAAGGCCCCGAGAATTGCCAGCAGGATCAAGCAGCTTCCGACAACCAATGAGTTTAGGTGAGCTATCGGAATAAACCAGACCAGAAGAACGGGTAGAACCGCCCCTGCTGAAAATGCCAGCGCAGAGGCCAGGGCGGCTTGAAGAGGCCGGGCTCGGGTCGTCTCCGAAATCCCGAGTTCATCCCGGGAGTGGGCGTTAAGCGCATCATGAGCCATGAGCTGACCAGCGACCTGGTCGGCGAGATCGGAAGTCAGCCCGCGAGCTTCGTAGATGCCGGCCAATTCGGCGCGCTCGCGCTCCGGGTCAGAGGCCAGTTCGCGACGTTCGCGAGCAAGATCGGCGCATTCGGCGTCGGCCTGCGAACTAACTGAAACATACTCGCCGGCGGCCATGGAGAGAGCACCAGCGACCAACCCGGCCAAAGCAGCGAGGAGAACCGGCTCGCGACCAGCTTGGGCAGCCGCAACGCCCACCACGAGGCTGCTGGTCGAGATGAGACCATCATTGGCGCCGAGCACAGCGGCTCGAAGCCACCCGATACGCTCCGTATGATGGAATTCAGAGTGCATCATGAAAGAATAAGATGAGGCCTGCCGCCACCTGACGAGGCTGTAGGAGAATCATTTCAAATGCATCTTGCCGTGATCACCGATTTACATCAGTACAGTATCAGTATCAGCATCAGCTATCGGCCTTACGATGACAGATCTCATAACGCTAAAAACACACCCGATACTGTCCCGGTTTTCTTACAGCTCGCTTGCAACTGTTGATTTTGATGATATGCCAGCGCTATCCACTTCCACCGGTCCAGATTAACGTGTGGGTGCAACAAATCCGGAGCACGCGTTTATCGTCTTAAGAACGGCAAGACCGCGGAAGCACTCGATCAGGGACAGGTATTGACCAAACCGCAACACGGGCCTGGTCCCACAAAGTGACATTGGCAAAACGCCTCAACCATTCAAGATACAGGAAATACCATCTTTCCTTTCCCGTTCTCCTGTTTTCTTCTGTAACAAGACGTTACGGAAGGGTTATCCCGGCTATCGCAATACCTTTTGCTACTTTCTATTCGATATACCCCTGCAAATAGAGCTTCTCCCCGATTTTCTCAGTGAAAATCAGCATCCAGGACAATGCGATAGCGCGCCTTGCCAGCCGCAAGATGCTCGATCGCATCGTTCACTTTACTTAGCGGAAAGTGTTCGACTTGCGGCGCGATATCGTGCCGCGCGGCAAAATCCAGCATGGATGACATTATCGCGGGGGCGCCCGTCGGCGATCCGGAAACGCTTTTCTGGCCAAAGATCAGGTCAAATGCCGGAATGGGCATCGGTTCCAGTACAGCACCCACGACATGCATGCGGCCATTCGGCTTCAATGTCTTTAGCAGCGCGCTCCAATCGAGCGGAATGTTGACGGTGACGAGCAGAAAATCAAGTGTATTGGCCGCCTTGAGAATATCGGCGCCGTCGCGGCTCGATACTATGCGATGCGTACCCAGTTTCCGTAGCTCGTCAGCCTTCGACGAATTCGAGGTAAACGCCGTGACCTCGCAACCCCAGGCATTGGCAAATCGTATGGCCATATGGCCGAGGCCGCCGATACCTACGACGCCCACTCGATCCGTTGGCTTGACGCCATAAATGACCAGTGGCGCAAACACCGTGACTCCCCCGCACAGCAGCGGACCGGCGGAAGAAATATCGAGCGCATCAGGCAAAGGAATTGCCCAGGCCCAATGCGAACGTACTCTTTCTGCGAAGCCGCCATGGTGCCCTATGATGGTCGCGCCCGCTTCCGCACAAAGATTGTTGTTGCCGGTCATGCACTGGTGGCAATGCATGCAACTACTGCTATTCCAGCCCACGCCCACACGCTGGCCCATCCGTAAGCCTTTCGCATGTTGGCCCAACGCCACGACCCGGCCTACCGCTTCATGGCCCGGTACGACCGGATATTGGGATAGTCCCCAATCATTATTCAAAATCGACAGATCAGAGTGGCAGAGGCCACAATACTCGACAGCGATCTCCACTTCTTCCGGACCCAAGGGACCGGGATTGTATGAAAATGGCTCCAGCTTCTGTTTTGCACCGTGCGCGGCCCATCCACGAATATCCATTGATTGCTCTCCTCGGTTGAATTCCTGCATCAGCGGTTCTATTCATGCTGCCTGGCGATAATGCTTTTTAGCCGCTGCGTGTGCATCAGATACTATTGCTTTTCGTTTCCAGCAAGAATAAACCACCGATACCGTACTGTCCAATTGGATCGATCCATGTCGAGTCGAAATTCCCGCATTTCGTCCCTTCAAAATCTTCGGCAATATAGTTCTCATACCGATAGCGCCGGCGATCATTCACACCGTAGTGCGCTCACTCAAAAAAAACTACCCCCGCCATTAATGTGTGCAAGGTTACCCTGTTACAGTTCGTCCAACATCGACGGGCGTCGGGAACGACCAAACGACAATTCGAGGAAAACGCTATCATTCCAATTTCTCCTTATCCAGTACAGTGACTATCGCGCCGGGTTGCAGAGAGGCAACGATTCAGTTCAGAAATCAGGTAAAAGATCGAACAAATGACAAACACAGCAACGAAGGGCACAAGTTCTCCAGTTGATATATATTGGCTTGCCGCCAGCCATCTCTCTCTCATTGATGAGGACTGGTCACGACTGATAAAATCGGTGGGGCCATGCATGCATCAGCCAGAACCAGCGCGTGAGCCTTACGAAGCACTGGTGAGAGCGGTGGCATACCAGCAGTTGCACGCTCGGGCGGCCGACGCCATTATCGGCAGATTTCTGGATTTGTACCCCGAAGATGCATTTCCCAGTCCGGCCCAAATATTGGCATCCCAATTTGAAGAACTTCGTTTGTGCGGTTTTTCGACCCGCAAGATCAGCACGATAAGAAGCGTTGCTGAAGGCGCATTGAGCGGCCTTGTACCAACTCGCGATATCGCGGGCGAAATGTCCAACGATGAGCTCATCGCCCGCCTTGTAGCGCTGCCGGGTATTGGCCGCTGGACGGTCGAGATGCTGCTCATCTACACGCTCGACCGTATCGATGTATTGCCGGCCGATGATTTTGGCGTGCGCGAGGGCTACCGGTTCCTGAAAACTCTTGATACTATTCCCACTCGCAAAGCGATGGAAACAGCCGGCATGCTCTGCAGCCCTTATCGAACGGTGGCATCCTGGTATTTATGGCGTGTCCCCTCACTGCCTGGCTATACAAAAATTAAGAAGAGGATGAAGAAAGGGTAGCGAGTCTGGTATATCCGGGCAATTTGCCGGATTAAACCGGTTAATGCCGATATTTTGCTGCGCTTCAGGCAATTTTCGCGGTTCAAAGCAGCATTTTCATCGCGTCGCGCTCGGCTGGTTTAGAATGCGCCTTGCGAAAACTCCCACTGGACCTGAGGAACCGCTGAGTACGTCTCCGCGGAGTACAACGCGCTCGCCGATAGCTCATTAGATCCTCATTGAATTCAGAGCGCGAGCAAATTCGTTTTGCTCCCTTTTTACCGGAGAAACAGATGTTGTTTGAGCGCGTCAAGTCCCTGGATCACATACTTGAGTCAGCACGCACGAGGGGACTCAAGCGCCAGCTCGGGGCCTTCGACCTTACCATGCTTGGTATCGGCGCTATTATCGGCACCGGCATTTTCGTGCTGACATCGGTTGCTGCAGATAAAGCCGGGCCAGGCATGATGTTTTCGTTTGTCATTGCCGGTTTTGTCTGCGCACTGGCAGCGCTGGTGTATTCCGAGATCGCATCGATGGTGCCCGTTGCGGGATCCGCATATACCTATTCCTATGCGGTATTTGGAGAGTTGGCGGCATGGATGGTGGGTTGGGCGCTTATTCTGGAATATGCAGTCGCAGCCGCCGCGGTTGCCGTCGGGTGGTCCGGCTATATCAATGGCTTTCTCCATGAGATAGGGTATGGGTTGCCCATGGCTTTGACCGCGGGGCCTTATGATTTTATTGTTCTTGCAACTGAAACGGATACAGGCGCAATAGCGAACACAACCTCCGCAGGCGGTTTCAATCTGCTGGCATTCCTGATCTCGCTTTTCGTTACGATTCTCCTGATCATAGGCACTTCAAAGAGTGCCAGATTCACAGCTATTCTTGTCATCGTAAAAATAGTTGCGCTCATGGCCTTTATCATTCTCGCCCTGCCCGCCGTCAATGCCGCCAACTTTGAACCTATGCTGCCCAATGGCTGGGGTACACCGCTTTCCGGTGTGGGCGTACTCGGCGCCGCCGCGTCCATCTTTTTTGCCTATATCGGGTTTGATGCCGTCTCGACGGCGGCGGAAGAAACCACCAATCCCAACCGTAACGTACCCATTGGGCTCATAGGTTCATTGACGATATGCACGGTTTTTTACCTGATCGTCGCATATGCCGCAGTGGGCGCTGTCGGCGCCCAGCCAGGTGCCGAGCTATCCTTATCCAAGGAACCCCTGGCTTTTGTGTTACGTGAGGTAGGTTACCCGGTAGTCGGCAATTGGGTGGCTTCTGCCGCCATCGTCGCCCTGCCCTCTGTGGTGCTGATGATGATTTATGGGCAAACCCGCGTTCTGTTTACCATGTCGCACGACGGGCTTATGCCGAAATTCTTTTCCCATGTGCATAAGCGTTTTCATACCCCGCATGTCGTCACCCTGGTCACAGGTATCGCCGTAGCGTTCTTCGCTGCGATGTTCCCGGTCGGAATGCTGGCGGATGTCTCGAACTCCGGCACCCTCTTCGCATTTTTCATGGTGGCGCTGGGCGTGATGATCCTGCGCCGCCGCGAACCTGAGCGGCACAGACCGTTCAAAACACCGATGATCTGGATCGTCGGCCCGCTGGCCATGGCAGGATGCGCGCTGCTATTCGTCAGCCTGGGCTGGAATACGATAAGACTGTTTTTGTACTGGGCCTTGACCGGCCTCATCGTTTATTTCGCTTATGCCCGCAAACACAGCCATTTGGGAAAACAGCAGGCGGGCGGTTGATGCGCGTATATCCGCATCGATCAGCTTGGCGTTCTGTTCGTCGCAACTGAATCTCACATTGCGCAACCCTGCTTATGCGTGCCTGAATCCGGGCCTTACCGTTTCAGCTTTGCAAATGCCGTCGTTTGAAGCCGCTTCCCCCATGTCCGACCACAAGCAAGGCAAGGGCGGCTGATTCAGAATTCGCGTCGAATTGCGCAGACTCCGGGAGGTGGTACCGGAACTGATCCATCCCTTGCTCGGTACTGCTCAACGAAGTTATTCGTATGGAACCGACGCCATTGGCGCTGCTGACGCCAAAGAACCGGTCTTCCGCCGTTTGACCCGCGAATAATCCATCTCCCATCGCGGATGGGCCGATCGCTCCCAGCAAATTATTTGATGCATCGAAAGCTTCAAAAAGCACGCTTTTAAAACCGCCCCGAATGTTGGCAAGTCCCATGTCAGTCCATATCAAACCGGCATCGGTAGGTAGCTCGCCGAGTAATTCCTTACTGAACGAGAATGTCAGGATCGAGTCGCCGTCTGCATACCATGTATTACGCAAAGCGTGCGAATTATCTGTCGAGCCATCTTCTGCTTCGGCCGGCGCGGCCTGGCCGGCAGGCTGCAACACCATTCCATGCGGTGCCAGGGCGTTGAAAGTATCCAGGATACCGTTCTCGAAATCTTCAAGGTGAAAATACGCGAATGAAGCGCGGGCAAAACGGCTGGCTGCGAAGGACTGATAATGAACAGGACCTATCAGCGTAGCATTTTCCCCCAGCGGTTCCGCTAACACCGCCACCACTGATAACGCCGCACTCAAGTTTTCCATATGACGTTCATCTTATAAAATTGGTGCTTGCTATCTCGAAGCGAAAAGTAAAGTCATAATTTTTGGTTGGCGTAATAAAACATTATCTTACCCCGCATTAATCATTTGACCATCGGACCAAGGTACTAGCATGATGGGATGATCTGGCTGCGAAAATCATCGTCAATACACTGCTCTTGTTTCATGATAGCTTCAAAATGACGAGACGTTTGCGCGATAGCAATACTGAGGTTTGAATGCTTCTGTTTGCCTGAGAAATTCTTGATCGCGAAATCGTGATTACCTGCGATTGCCACCTCTACCGGGCTCTCTAAACGCGGTGTACTGGATTGCCATAGTCCAGTAATCGTATCCGAGTCGTACCGCGCTTTGCAGCACCCCTACCCCAATGCAAGAGCTATCGAGTTTCCGCAGAACTATCTGTCGCCATTGAACTCGGGCCGGTAATCAGCAGTCCTATCATCCTTGATACGGTAAGACTCTGCTGAATGAGAGAATCTTGCTCATCATATTCGGCCGGTGTTCGAACTGCGCTGCCCCTTCTTTCCTGATCAAGGTTTCGGCGAGACCGGAGATCCCAAGTCTACCCGTATATCCTTCGCCCTTTATATATCCTGCTCCCTTCGAATAGATCAACCCAGGCTTTCAATCCCGAAAGGCAGTTATCGCCAAAATCGTAAATAATTCTTATGGGAAACTTCCAACAGCTATGACAGACAGTTCCACGAGTTCCATCTTCCCTGATGATTCAGATGGCGAATGGTGGAAAAAAACCACCGTTTACCAGATCTACCCACGCTCCTTCTTCGACACCAATGGCGACGGCATCGGAGATATACCGGGTGTTATCGAAAAACTTGATTACCTTAAAGACCTCGGTTACGAAACAATCTGGATTTCTCCCTTTACGGAAAGTCCCCAAAGAGATTTCGGCTACGATATCAGCGACTATTTTTCCATTTCTCCACAGTATGGCGATATGGCGCTTTTTGAAAAGCTGGTGCAAGAGGTGCATCGTAGGAAAATGAAGCTCGTATTCGACCTGGTGCTGAACCACACCTCCAATGAGCATTCCTGGTTCAAGGAATCGGCAAGCTCACGCGACAACCCCAAAGCGGATTGGTATATCTGGAAAGATGGGAAAGGCAGGAATGGCATGAAGCCGCCCAACAACTGGCGCGCCATGGCCGGCAACAGAGCCTGGACCTATTACCCCGAACGGAAACAGTTCAATTACACGGCTTTTCTCCCTTTTCAGCCCGACTTGAACTATCACAATCCCGAAGTCAAGCAAGCCATGTTCGATGTCGTCCGGTTCTGGCTGAAAAAAGGGGTAGACGGCTTTCGGCTGGATATCATAAGCGCTATCTATGAAGACGCCAAACTCTGCAACAATCCGCCCAGTTTTCGATTGACCCCGTCGGACGAATCATTGTCCATTTTTTTTCAAAATCTGAAAAACAATTTTCTCCATGAAAAAAGCTTCGAATTTGCTACGGAGTTAAGAAGCGTAGTGGACGAGTTCGATAATCCCAGAAGAGTCTTGATAGGGGAATCGCATGGGGACGAAGCGCTGATCAACCAGTTCTGCTATCACAACGGCAAGAATGGCTTGAACGCCATCTTCCTTTTCAAGGCTATTTCAACGCCGTTCAAGGCGGAAAATTACCGTCAAATGCTGCTGACATTTGAAGAGCATTTTCCCGAGCCCCTGATACCCACGCTCGTCTTTGCCAATCATGACCGCACACGCACCATCAGCCGTTTGGGTGGAAGTGTAGCAAAGGCTAAATTGCTGGCGCTATTTCAATTCACATGCAGAGGCATTCCTTTCACCTATTTCGGGGATGAAATCGGCATCCCCAGAGTGAGAATTCCGCTAAAACAAGGAAAAGACGCTATTGCCATTCAGCATAACTGGGTTCCGCAGTTCCTGGTGGATAAGAGCGCTGAAATTCTCAATCGCGACGAATGCCGCACGCCGATGCTATGGAACGAAAAACCGAATGCCGGTTTCTGTGCCGATTCAGTAAAGCCGTGGCTGCCAATCGCCGGAAATTTCAAGGAAATAAATGTTGACAGGCAGATGGCGGATTCCGATTCACTCTTTAATTTTTATAAAAAAGTGATTCACCTTCGAAACGAAACGCCCGCGCTACATGCGGGAAGTCTCGAGATTGCGCACGATTTATGCAATAAAAAAATTCTCGCATACGATCGCATTTTCGGCGAAAAAAAATATAGGGTAGTACTGAATATGTCCCGGTACGCGCAAAAAAACCCGATAAACCATTCCAGAATACTGCTTTCGACACATCTTCAAAGCGACGCATACCAATTACAGCCTTTTGAAGGACGAGTGGTATTGTTGGGCTAGCTTCCTTAGACTAGAATCGGCCACTAATTTCAACTTTCTCTTACAAATTAGAAATAAGGAGCCAGCATTGATCATGCCGTCGTTCTCGTCCTTGAAGCGAACCATAACTTCTGTCATTGCCGTTGCAGGCTTGACACTACCGCTAATCGCCTTGGCAGGCCCGACAAACGTGCCCTTGAAGGCTAGCGTGGTAACGCAGGAAAAAATGGGGCTCAATCCAGACTGCCCCTCCGGATTCGGCGGCACGACGACCGGCACAGGTAAAAGTACGCAAATGGGCAAGATTTTGTTTGCAGCGAGCGATTGCATTACGCCGGTGGACAATCATTACGCGTTCATCGGCAAATTGACGATCACCGCGGCAAATGGCGATAAGCTTAGCGGTGACTATAGCGGTTCTCTTGTTCCGACAGATACGGTACCCGTATATTCCTTTTCCAATGCAACGTTTCAGATCACAGGCGGAACGGGGCAGTATTCAAAAGCAAACGGGAGCGTGGAATTACAGGGAAGCCAGGATATCAAGACCGGCAAGGGAAAACTGGAGGCAGACGGAACCATCTCCTATTGATGCAAACGCCTGTTCAGCTTACTCCCACGCCACATCCACACCCGCACCTGAAATCGCAGCATGCTGGCACAGCGCAAGCAGTCAACTGCCAGATTTGGGTTTAAGGGTTTCCAAACGGCTGGGGTGCTGAAAGCGCCTGCGCAACATGCGTTTCTTACGGACAGGTTTGAGCAGCAATGATAAGCAGAACACCAAGGCGCTAAACAGGACAATGGCGGCGCCAGAGGCAATATTCAGGATATAACTCAGATACATTCCGGTAACGCCCGTAACAGCCCCTATCAGAACCGAATAAATCAGCATGCGGCTGAAGCTGTCCGTCATCATTCGGGCCGTCATTGCAGGCGCAATAAGCGTGGCGGCAATCATGGTAACGCCGACTACGTTCATGGACGCGATGATCGAAAGCGTGAGGAGAATCGAAAACGCCAATTGAACAGTACCTGTTTTGATACCGAATATTCGCGCCGCTTCGTTATCGAACGTGGAAAAGAGCAATGGCCTATACATGAAAAACATCGAGATCATGGCCGCAACGGTCACCAACCCGATAACCACTAAATCCTGGTCGGTTATGCCCAGAATATTACCGAACAGAGCCGCCTCGAAGCTCTGATTAAAACTGCGCGACTTGCTGACGATAGCCACACCCAGGGCGAACATCGCGGTGGTGACAATCCCGATGGCGGCGTCCGGCTTGATCTTGTTATTTTTTGTGATCTGGTTGATGACTACCGCGGCCAGCAGGCCCATGGCCCCTGCACCGGCATAAAAATTAAGATTTAGCGTAAACCCTACCACTGCACCGCCAAATGCCGCATGCGACAATCCATGACCCACGTAACTCATGCCGCGCAGTATTACGTATACGCCTATCAAGCCGCATAAGGCGCCTACCATCAGTCCAGCCAGAAGGCCGTGCCGAAAAAATTCATACTCCAGCGGCTCTAGAAGGAATAGAAGAAATTCCATTACCGGCCTTCACCCATGAGGTTTAGCGGCGTGCTGTTGGCGATGAGGAAGTACCCGTTGTGCTTCACTATGACGATATCGCCGCCATAGGTTTTCGTAAGGATTTCGTTGGTGAAAATATCGCGTGGCTGGCCTTGCGCCACCACGCCGTTGTTGAAGCAGATTACCCAAGGCAGGTGTGAAGCCACCGCATTGAGGTCATGCGTTGTCAGCAAAATGGTGATGCCTTCGCTGTTGATATCGCTTAGCAGATGCAATATTTCATGCTGGGTTTTGATATCGACACCCGAGGTGGGCTCATCCAGCACCAGAAGCTTCGGGTTATTGACCAGCGCACGTCCGAGAAATGCGCGCTGGCGCTGGCCACCGGAAATATTCACGATATGGTGGTGCAGACAACCATAAATGCCGAGTCTGTGGGCCAGTTCATGAATGCGCTCACGCTCTTCCTTGCTGGACCAGGGCAAGATGCGCTTGCTGGTATAGAGGCCCATCATGATCACTTCTTCCACCGTGACGGGGAAGCTCCAATCCACGCTTCCCAACTGTGGCACATAACCTATGGTGCCCGGCTTCACGTTCCCTATGCAATCCCCGTTCAATTGCACATTGCCTGAGTCGGCGGGATGCGTTCCCAGAATGGTTTTCAGCAGCGTTGTCTTGCCGCATCCGGTGGGACCCACAATGCCGGCAAACCGACCCGCAGGAATTTCCAGCGAAAGATTTGCAAACACCACATTGTGTTCATAGGCAGCGGTAACACCGCCCAGCCTGACCGCGAGATTTGGCCGCAGCCCAGGGGTTGACTCGGGGATCCCAGGGATTGGCTCAGGGATTGATATTGCTTGTGTCGACATTTGCGATGCAAGCAGGATCGCCGCCTAGTGATTCGGCCATGAGGCCCATGTTATTCGCCATCATGCCTATAAAAGAGTTATTGGGCGGAGCAGGCAGTTCGTCGTCGGAAAGCTGATCAATGAACTTTACGCCGGTTTCACGCGCGATTTGCTCCATGACCTTGCTGGGAAAAACCTCGGAGCCAAAAATGGCGGGCACCTTTTCCTTTTTTATCTGCTTGATGATACGAATGACTTCTTGCGGACCCGGCTCGGAAAAATCTGAAGGCTGAATGGCTGCAATAACTTTCATGCCGTAGCGAGGGGCGAAATAAGCAAACGAATCATGATAGGTGACCAGTTTGCGGTTCTTCTCCGGAATGGTCCCGACGCAATTAAAGATTGCATTGTCCAATTTCTGGAGCTTTGCCAGATAGACCGATGTGTTCGCAAGATAATCTCCCTTATGCGCCGGATCCAGCTCAATCAATTTGTCCCGGACGAGTTCCGCATAACGCATCGCCAATGCAATATTCGGCCACAGATGCGGATTGGGATGCCCATACTCGCGGGGAAAACTGAAATCATACCGCCACTCCTCCTTTCGCAATGCGTGATTACCCAGCCGCAGGATAGGGGTTTTTGCTTTTTTCACCTTTTCCGCCAGCTTCACGGTGGGTAGTTCAAGGTCCAGACCATTTACGATGATGATATCGGCCGACTGCAATATTTTCGCATCCGTGGGAACAGGCTCAAAGGTATGCGAATCGGTTCCATCGGGAACGATGCCAATTACTTCGGTATAAGCACCGCCGACATTCTGGACAATATTTGTGATAGGAGCGACGGTAGTGACAACATTGATTTTTTTATTCGAGTTTGAGGAATGGACTGTGCTGGATGAAGCCAGAATTAGCAGAAACGATAAAAATTTGATGGCAAGACGGATCGATCCATTCATGGAAATTCCCAATTTTTCAGGATATCGAGTGACTTGCTAGTTTAACTTTTCATGATGGATATGAATAGTTATAAATATTTCATACACCGGGAAACAGGGAGTTACAATGCTTGACATAAAAATCGCTGCCATGATTTAATGTATGAAGATTTACAAAATATTCATACAACTTGC
Source organism: Nitrosospira briensis C-128 (assembly GCF_000619905.2). Classification (NCBI taxonomy): domain Bacteria; kingdom Pseudomonadati; phylum Pseudomonadota; class Betaproteobacteria; order Nitrosomonadales; family Nitrosomonadaceae; genus Nitrosospira; species Nitrosospira briensis. The sequence goes on from NZ_CP012371.1 coordinate 451,427, forward strand.
TCTAATTCAGCTTCAAGCATTTCCTGGCAGGGGATGCCACAAAAACAAGTAAATATTTGCGAGAGTTCGCAAATGCCTGTCACGAAACCTGGTCAACGCACTCATCCGGGCATACATTGCGTTTCACATAGCGCGCACGCTCGGGAAACATCTGCTTTAGCTAACCTCATTTCCTGCAACTTGCGATCCTGCCAGCGACATTGCCTTGGTGCGGCATGGGTATGTTGATCGCACGCTTATTCCTGTCGGTTTTACTTCTTTTTTTCAGTAGCGGCAGTGCTTACGCAGAGCAGGCCGCGGATGCCGCTACCGTCAAACCTGAAACCTCGTCGAAACACGAGGTATCTGTAGTCAAGCTGAAGGAGGTCGTAGTACTGGGAAAAGAACGTGGCACCAATCTTATCAGCGAAACCCAGTCCGCATCGCAGGGGTTTATCGGTCAAGAGCAGATTAAAAATCGTGCGCTTTCACGGGCAGGTGAAATCGTCGAGTTCATTCCCGGCATGATTGCCACCCAGCATAGTGGCGATGGTAAAGCCAATCAGTATTTCCTGCGGGGATTCAATCTTGACCATGGTACCGATTTCGCTACGTTTGTGGACGGTGTGCCGATTAATCTGCCTAGCCATGCCCACGGGCAGGGTTATATGGATCTGAACGGTCTTATTCCGGAATTGGTAGACAATGTTCAATATGGAAAGGGTCCTTACTATGCGGATCAGGGCGATTTTTCCGCAGCCGGACATGCCAAGATGACAACCTTCAACGCCCTCCCTCAAGGTTTTGCCAAGTTCACGGGTGGATCATTCGGCTTTTACCGCGGGGTGGCAGCCAATTCAAACCGAATGGGGGATGGTCATCTGCTCTATGCAGTCGATGCGAATACTTATGATGGTCCCTGGGTATTGGCCGAACATGCTCTGAAGTTCAACGGTATGCTCAAATACAGTCTCGACAAAGGTAACTGGGGTATGAGTGTAGGCGTTAAGGCATACCATGCTGACTGGCGCGCAACCAATCAGATACCGCTGTTTGCGGTTAATGACGGCTCGATAAACCGCTTCGGCAACATAGACCCCACCGATAACGGGAAAACCGGGCGTTATACGCTTCATGGTAACTGGTGGCAAAAAGAGAAGGACTACCGGCGGGATGCATCTTTTTATCTGGTTAAATACGACCTTGATCTTACCTCCAATTTCAGCGGCTTTATCAACTCGGTCACCGACAATATCGTACTTCCGGGAGGAATAATCCCAAGTGACCAGATGAATCAAAGGGAATCCCGCATCTATTTCGGCGGCAGGGCCGAGCAAAGCTGGTTCAACAAGGTGGCCGGTTTCGATATGATTAATACGCTAGGCGTGCAGGTACGTAATGACATGAATCGCGTGCTGCTGAACAACTCGAACCGGGGAGTCGTTTATCATAATGTGAGCAGGGATCAGGTCACGGAAACCAGTATCGGCCTATATCTGCAAAACCAAACTTACTGGTTGCCCAAACTCAGGACTATTGCAGGCCTGCGTGGAGATATATTCAATTTCGACGTACATGCCTTCACCGTCCCGCAAAATTCCGGTAACAAGACCGACGGGTTGTTCAGCCCCAAGCTGAGCGTTATTCTCGGCCCTTGGTACGACTCCGAAATTTACCTTAATGCCGGCGAAGGCTACCATTCCAACGATGCCCGTGGCGTAACCGCAACTGTAAATACCAATCAAATAGGCAACAATAATTTTGCGCCTCAATTGGCCGCCAATGGGTTGGTGCGGGCAAGGGGCGCAGAAGTCGGTTTCCGTACCGAAGCCATCAAAGGATTGAAATCCACCCTGGCAATCTGGTATTTGCATTCGGCCTCGGAACTGGTATTTAGCGGCGATGCAGGCACCACGGAAATGAGCGGCGCAAGCACCCGCTACGGTATTGAGTGGGCCAATTTCTACAAACCCGTTAATTGGCTGACCCTGGATGCCGATTTTTCGCTTACTCATGCACGCTATGACCAGGCTCAGCTAAATCAGGCCAGCGATCCTGCAAACCAGGCATATGGATTTCATATTCCTAATGCGGTAGGGCGTACGATCAGCGCGGGTGCAACCCTGAATTTACCCTATAATTTCTTTACTACCCTTCGTGTGCGCCATTTTGGCAATGTGACGGTAGATACAAACAATCCTGTTGCCCCCTATAGCACAACTATCGTCAATCTCTCGACAGGATATGAGATGCGTAGGAAATTTAAAATCCAGCTTGATGTATTAAATTTACTTAACGCCAAAAACTACGATATCGCTTACTATTATGGCTACCAGACGAGTCCGGCGTCCACAGCGAAAGACGGTATTGTGTTCCACCCTATTGAATCGCGTATGTTCCGTGTCAGCTTGATGTATCAATTTTAAAGTTATCGTCTCCTTCTTGAGTAAGGAATATGGAACGACTCACCATATCGCTGGATAACCAGCTCTCCGAACAATTTGACGAATTCATACGCGCGCGCGGCTATACCAATCGCTCGGAGGCGATGCGCGACCTGATACGCGACCAACTGGAGACCGCTCGGCTGGAAAAAGGAGGTGGAGGCCATTGCGTCGCCACGCTCAGCTATATTTACGATCACCACGAAAGCGACCTTGCCAGCCGTGTTACCTCGATACAGCACGATCATCATGACCTTACATTGTCCAGCATGCATGTGCACATGGATCATGATAACTGTCTCGAAGTGGTCATCCTGCGGGGCACGATCCAGAGCGTTAAAGATTTTGCCAATCTTGTCATGGCTACGCGCGGTGTTCGGCATGGCAAGCTGCACATGGTGCCGGTCGAAATCAGGCAAGAGAGACATTCACACGCTTCCGCGCCGCATACTCACAGCAATCCGCTGACCTGATCATTCGATAAGATCAGTTCGCAGTACTGGAAATACACTTGTAATATATCGCCGTCATGTGTGACGAAAAGAACGCCCACCTTCATCGAAATTCGAGCAAACGCTTGTTTCTGAAACTGGTCGCAGCCTCTGCTCTCGGTGCAGGTATTGCCGGGGCAACTGGAAGAACGGCTTTCGCTGCAAAAGTCAAAATGCCGCCCTTGCCTGAAAACGTGATGACGCCCGATGCAGCGTTGGAACGATTAATGGCAGGTAATGCACGTTATGTAGCCGGGCAGTCCACGCCTTTGAATTTCAGCAATGATCGAGCAGCCCTGGTCAGTGGGCAGAATCCCTATGCCAGCATTTTAAGCTGCTCCGATTCGAGGGTTGGTCCGGAGTTCTGTTTTGATGAGCAACGCGGCGATCTGTTCGTGGCTCGGGTGGCCGGTAATTATTTAACCACGGATTTTGTGGCGACTCTCGAGTATGCGGCAGCTGTATTGCATACGCCACTGATCATGGTGCTCGACCACGAAAGCTGTGGCGCTGTCCGGGCAGCCATTGATTCCGTTGACAACAACACCCAGTTTCCCGGACATATTCAATCCATGGCAAGTGCGCTGGCGCCAGCGGTCAGAGCGGCTGCAACCTTGCCAGGCGAGCGCTTTGAGAATGTGGTTAAAATGAACGTCATTCGCAATGTGGACAAACTGAGAAAACAACCGCCGATTTTGAGCCGCCTGGTCGCGAAAGGAAAAGTTCTTGTAGTGGGCGGCGTATATAGCCTGAAAACGGGAGAGGTTACACTGGTGGCCTGAACGATTTGTATGCGTGAACCTACGGTAAAAAAATCGGAGTGCTTGAACCGGAAGACTTACCCGGGAATTGACTACAAAAACGTGGGCCGGCTAGCAAGTGGATCAATCGACTCTGCTTCTGTTGATTTTCGGAATTGCATGAAAGGATTAGCGATTACGCCGAGCTATTTTTGACCAAAAAACTGATGGCACACGCCATGCGAAAATTTACACTCAGAGGAAATTGAAACGGGGCTTACTCATGAACATGCATCCACTCGATGCATATATGCGGAGAAATAGTCAAATGTTGTGTATGGCAGCTTAATCAAGCGGCAATTCGTTGATGATTTTCTGTCGTTATGACGCTGTTTTTGAACTGGATGCCAGCAATAACTTTGGCGATTAATTCAGATCCTCGCAGCCGATTGTTATGGGGCTATTTACGCCGGTCGCTTTCATTTCGTAATAAGGCATAGGACACGTGATCAGGATGCCTGTTTATTTTCTTTCGCATGGCGGCGGGCCATGGCCATATGTCGAAGGCATGAGGCAGCAGTTCGCCAAGACAGAGCGTGAGTTCAGGGCGCTGCCTGAACGCCCGCCGGCCAAACCGAAAGCGGTGTTGATGGTTACCGGCCACTGGGAAGCCGACGAGTTCACAGTCTCATCGGCGGAATATCCTCCGATGGAGTACGACTACTACGGATTCCCCGCTCATACCTATCACATTAAATACCCTGCGCCGGGTTCCCCCCAGCTTGCTTCAAGAGTGAAAACGTTACTGTCGAATGCCGGCTTTTCCGCAAAGGAAGACTCCGGCCGCGGCTTTGATCATGGGACGTTTGTTCCACTTGCATTGATGTACCCGAACGCAGATATGCCGGTTGTGATGCTATCGCTGAAATCGGGATATGACCCGCAGGAACATATTCGCGCCGGTCAGGCGCTTCAGCCTTTGCGTGACGAGGGAGTACTGATTATCGGCAGCGGCCTGACTTATCACAACATGAGAGGTTTTGGCAGAGATGAATCTACACCGATTGCCGAAGCATTCGAAAACTACCTGAACAATGCGATTGAACAAGGCGATACCAAGGTAAGAAAACGCGCAGGAATCAGAAGTGAGCCAATACCAAATCGCCGTTGTCGCCGGCAGCCTTCGCAAGGACTCATTTAATGAAACCAAGGTTCAAAACCAGTTGCCGTGTTTCATTCCCCTCGTAGGCGCGATCCATCACCAGATGAACTGGCCAGCGGGGCTTGGCCAGGCTGCCGAGCAGCTTGCGTCCCTCCACCGGCAGTGAGCCTGTCCGGGGGACAGCGCAAACGTTATAGCCGTTCGAGCATTCGCGGCAACCATATGAATTTTGGTGGTCCACCCGCCTCTGGATCTGCCGATGGATTGGGGACCATTCTTTTTAATGCCCCGGTGCCGTCCGGATGAACCTTCACAATGGTGCTGTCCAGGGAAACGGCCTCGATCCTGATACGAATGATCTGTGCTCGCTGCAACTGCTCAAACACCTGATCCAGCATACCGCTTTTGCTCCAGCGGTTCATGCGCGTGTAGATAGTATGCCAATTACCGAAGCGTTAGGGCAGACCGTGCCACTTGCAGCCATGCTCGGCCACATACAAAATGGCGTTCAATACGTTCAGATTACTGAGACTGACATTGCCCCGCTGAAGCGGCAGGCAGTGTACGATTCGCTCGTACTGGCTTGAGTGATTTCCATGCCCATAAGTGTACCCGAATACATGCAATATGGTTATTAGAGTTAACAGGTCCTAGCTTCAGGTAGGATTACGTACGCCGCCCAGTGCAAACAATTCGCAGTTGCCTGACGTAGCGATTTTTCAACCGCTTTCTTGTTTCCATCCTTTCTTGTTTCCATCACCACCTATACTCATGTATCAATCGGGGGCTCGCACAAAGCAATCAATCCTGACCCCTTGATTGATCTTTCTTCCCCCGGTCAAGTTCGGCTTTTTTAGAATGGATAAGCCGGCCGGGAATGCTGAACGGTTATCCAGTGATCCCGGGTGAACTCGTGAAGAATCCACTCGCCGCCAAACCGCCCGATACCGCTGTTTTTCTCGCCGCCGAACGGCCCGGTTGACGTGTCGTCCACGCTATGGTCGTTGACGTGGGTCATGCCCGCGTGCACGCCCAGCGCAAACCGGACGCCGCGCTCCTGGTCGCGAGTGAAGACGGCGCTTGAGAGTCCGTACTGGGTATCGTTGGCAACCCGTAATGCCTCAGCCTCTCCATCGACCTTGATAATGGGCGCAATCGGACCAAACATTTCATCCTGAGCGACCTGCATATCGTTTGTTACATCCACGAACACGTGCGGAGGCAGCACCTGCCCTTCCGGATCTCCGCCCACCACCTGGCGCGCTCCCGCGGCGCGGGCGCCCTCTATATGCGCCAGGTGCGCCGCAAGCTGCTTCTTGTTAATGACGGGTCCAATCGCGACGGCCGGATCGCTGGGGTTTCCATACTTCAGGCCTTTGACGTGCGCCGTAAAGCGATCCACGAATTCGTCATACACTTTGGCATCGACGATGATACGGTTTGTGCTCATGCAGATCTGGCCTTGATGGAGATATCGCCCGATAACAGTGGCACGCACCGCATGCTCCACGTCGGCGTCATCCAGGATAACGCAAGGCGCATTTCCACCAAGCTCAAGTGCGACGCGTTTCATTTGCGGACCGCTCATCGCGAGTTGTCCAATGTGCCGGCCGACCTTGGTGGAACCCGTAAAAGAAATCAGGCGCGGTATCGGATGCAAGGTGAATGCATCGCCTATCTCTTTCACGTCCCCGATAACGACATTCAGAAGACCGGGCGGCAACCCCGCTTCCTCATAAATCCTTGCGATCAGCAACCCGCCCGTAACAGGCGTGTCCTCCGCCGGCTTGACCACGACTCCATTGCCAAGCGCCAACGCGGGCCCGATCGAACGGTGGGATAAATACATCGGGAAATTCCATGGGCTGATGACCCCGATCACGCCGAGGGGCTGGCGGTAAGCCCGGCTCTCCTTGCCGGTTTCATCGATGGGGAGGATTCGGCCTTCGGCCCGGTGAGGAAACGATGCGGCCTCCAGCGTAATGGAATGGAGGAACTGCCATTCCAGTTCGGCCTTGAAGCGGGTGCTGCCCGATTCCCGGATGAGCCAGCCGATGATTTCCTGGCGGCGCGCTTCCATGATAGCGGCGGAGCGGAGCATGACGGCTGCGCGCTCGGAGGGAAGAAGGGCCGCCCATCCGATCTGGGCTTTTGCGGCAGACCGGTAAGCCTCGTCGAGATCGTCCACATTCGCCAGAACAGTCTCTGCGAGCGTATCTCCCGAATACGGATCGGTATCCTCCCGTATTCCCCCTTGCTTGCCGGGACGCCATGCGCCGCTAATATATTGCCCATTGAAACCCGAGTATGGGCGGCCGCTTCCATTTGTTGCTGCGCCAGATTCGTTTGCCATCGCTGCTCCCGCTGTTGTTTGGTTAAAAATGAAATCGGAGAATCCCACAAAACCCCTGTTGTAACGCCATGAGCCGAAAAAAATGAGGGGGCAGGCGCTGCCCGCTCACCCGCCTAATGAATAAATTTGAATCCGACGTTGGTGCCATTGCCCAGAACATATCCAAGCTGGATATTAAAATATCCTAATGCCTCAAGCTGACGCGCGTTGGCGAGGGGGCCTGCATCGACCGCATCGAATCCGATTGCCCTGCCAAAATCCAACGCCATGCTACGGGCTTGCTGGTCATCGCTTGCGGCAAACAGGGTGAGCTGCTGCCCCAACACGCTGCCTGTATCCATATGTTGTGCAAAGACGGTATTGAAGGCTTTGACGACGCGCGCCTTCGGGGCTTTCCTTTGCAGCGCTTCAGCGCCACTGGTTGAAAAACCGAGTGCCAGCCGCATGTCTTGAGTCAATGCATTGGTTACATCCACAACCACTTTCCCGTCAATTGCATCTGCCAGCTCATGCAGCACAGCGTCGATTGCAGTGTAGGGAACCGCGATCATCACGACCTCGCCCCAGTTTGCGGTTTCCTTTACCGTTTCCTTGCGGCTGTTACGAACTTCATAGCCGGCCCGGGCGAGGCCCCGGTTAAGTGCGCCGCCAACATTTCCACTTCCTATAATCGCGATTTTCTGCACCATATCATCCTCCTTATTGTCCGAATACGATTTGACCAGCCGTCCTTGCGGCGCAAGGGAAAGAATAGCTCACTCAGGCCGCAATTGCGCGGTCTGACAGAGCTATGCCATTCACTGATGTTGCGGCTTCATGCTTGACTATCAGCGTCCCTCGCATCATAAAATAATTAGGGCGGTATGTTTATAGTACACCTATGGCAAAAATCGTCAGTGACCACTGAGATACAGGGGTGTTGCGTTATTCAGCTATGCTATAAATAACTTTAATGTTGATCGTGCGTGGCCGATCTATCCATTCCGAAATAGCGTCGAACCTGACCGAAAGGGGAACGATATGAAAATAGCACTATTGGGAGCAACGGGTTTCGTCGGTTCCACGCTGTTGAAAGAGGCGCTCGACAGAGGGCATTCAGTCACCGCGATCGTGCGCCACCCCGAGAAGCTCGAAAAACGGGATCGGCTCAACGCAAAAGCCGGGGATGTGTATGACACAGCACTTCTTGCGGCCTTGCTCAGCGGGCATGATGCGGTGATCAGCGCTTTCAATCCCGGCTGGAAGAATCCAGACCTCTACGACGACCAGGTGCGCGGCACAACATCGATCATCGCGGCTATAAAGAAGGCCGGTATCCGGCGTGTCCTTTGGGTGGGAGGGGCCGGCGGCCTGGAGGTCAAGCCAGGCGTGCGCGTAGTGGATGGCCCCGACTTTCCGGACTGGATAAGACCGGGCTCATTGGCGACGATTGATGCGCTGGAACGATTGCGAAAGGAGCCGCAACTCGAATGGTCCTATCTGGCCCCTTCGGCAAATATGCAGCCGGGCCAGCGCACCGGCAAATTCCGCTTGGGAGACGATCGGCTCCTGCTCGATGCCAGCGGCCAGAGCAGCATTTCGGTTGAGGATTATGCGGTCGCGATGATCGACGAACTGGAACACCCTGCGCACATTCGGCAGCGCTTCACTGCCGGGTACTGATAGCAGAAGGAAGATTCGGCGATGGTCCTTGCAGACCGGGTTAGCGCAGTCTCATCCTGATTCATTTATTTGTTTGTTTATGAGCCAAAGCAATACCAAGTTGTAATCAGGAACCCTCAACACAACCAAGGAAAAATCATGAAAAAACCCATTGCTGCAAAGAAGCAAAACCTCAATCTCCAAAAACGGTCCCTGGCCACTCCTACCGACCTCGAAGCGGCGGCGACCAAAGACATTATGGGGGCCATGAACGCCATCCTGGCGGATGTGTACGCGCTTTACCTGAAAACCAAGAATTTCCATTGGCACATGAGCGGGCCGCATTTCCGGGATTACCACTTGCTGCTGGATGAGCAGGGCGACCAGCTTTTCGCAATGACCGATCCCATCGCCGAGCGCATCCGCAAGGTGGGCGGGTCCACGCTCAGGTCGATCGGCCACATCTCCCGTAGTCAGCGCATACTGGACAATGATGCCGACTACGTCGAACCGCTGGATATGCTTGCCGAATTGCGTGAGGACAACAAGACACTTGCTGCCCGCTTGCGCGAGGCCCACAACGTCTGCGAAGAACACCGCGATATTGCCACCACCAGCCTGATCGAAGTCTGGATCGACGAAACCGAGCGGCGCACCTGGTTCCTGTTCGAGGCCAGCCGCCGAGGGGATGCAATCGGACATTAGCAGTAAAACAAGCGGTCAATAGCCGAATTCGGGGTAAGTATAAGTATTAATGATTCAAAGGATTTGGAAATGAGCGCACGTGTTGTCACTGCACACATTTCCAGATGAGCTTATTCACGTTTATTGAACAGCGATAATCCTTGAACCCAAATCCGGCAGTTGACCGCTCGTTTCTCACGATTAACCGTATGATTCAAAACGTGGGTCGCGCGACGGGAGCACCGTTCTCAGGCTTTCCAGGAATCATGCACCTTATCCCGTCCTGGTCTGCTTTCGTCGACTAAAAAATGAAGCATAATGTTATAGCGCTTGGTGCGGTTCGCACTGCAAGTCTCACGGCAATTTTTGACGAAGGAATTCGAGCATGAACATGCAATCCACGAGCTCTTCTGAAAAGGCACTTGCCGGGCTGCAGAGCCTGCTGCCGGATCTGGAGGCGTTATATACCGACCTGCATGCCCATCCGGAGCTGTCGATGCAGGAATCGCGGACTGCGAGCTTGGTCGCGGACCGGCTTCGCGCGGCTGGGTATGACGTGACGACCAGGGTCGGGATGACCGGTGTCGTGGGACTGCTACGCAACGGCGACGGGCCGGCGGTCATGCTGCGCGCCGACATGGATGCGCTACCTATCGAGGAAATGACCGGACTTCCCTATGCCAGCAAGGCCAAGGCCACGAATCGCGAGGGCAAAACGGTTCCAGTCATGCACGCTTGCGGCCACGACATGCACGTTGCCTGGCTCGTCGGCGCGACCACACTGCTCGCGCAGGCACGCGACGCCTGGCGCGGCACGTTGATGGCGGTCTTCCAGCCGGCCGAAGAGACCGCGGAAGGCGCCCAGGCCATGATCGACGACGGACTGTTCAACCGTTTTCCCAAGCCGGATGTCGTGCTCGGCCAACACGTCATGGTCGGACCGGCTGGCAACATCGGTGGCCGTGCCGGATCCATCACTTCCGCTGCCGACAGCCTGCAGATCCGCCTATTTGGGCGTGGCGCGCACGGATCGATGCCGCAGGCAAGCATCGATCCCGTGGTCATGGCTGCCGCGACGGTGATGCGCCTGCAGACCATCGTCTCGCGCGAGCTTGCTGCTGCCGAGGCCGCTGTCGTTACCATCGGCGCGCTGCAGGCGGGTACGAAGGAGAATGTGATACCCGACGATGCCGTCATCAAGCTGAACGTACGTACCTTCGATGCGGGCGTGCGCACGCGAGTGCTTGCCGCCATCGAACGTATCGCCAACGCAGAGGCTGCAGCTTCGGGAGCTCCCAGGCTGCCGGAGATTACGACGCTGGACCACTACCCGCTGGGGGTCAACGATGCCGATGCGAGCGCGCGCGTCGCCGATGCTTTCCGCCAGCATTTCTCAGCCGACCGCGTGCGGCAAGTCGAGGCGGCGTCGGCGAGCGAGGATTTCGGGTTATTCGGAACCGAGTGGGGCGTCCCTTCCATGTTCTGGTTCGTCGGCGGCACCGATCCCGACGTTTACGCGAAAGCCAAGGCCGCAGGTGAAATCAACAAAATTCCAACCAACCACAGTCCGTACTTTGCACCAGTGATGCATCCGACCTTGGAGACCGGCGTGGAAACGATGGTCGTTGGCACGCTGGCCTGGCTTTCAACATGAGCCGCGGCGCCAGGGGACTGGGGCCGTAAGGTGTTTGCTTCCGCTGCTTTTGACGTGGATGCTGCGATGAAGATTTTCGTGCTGGCGCTCGATCTTGCCGGCACCTTCGTTTTCGCGCTGAGCGGAGCGGCGGCCGGTGTCAAGCGCCGGCTTGATCTTTTCGGAGTCCTGGTGCTGTCCTTTGCCGCAGGCAATTCCGGAGGAATCTTCCGCGATCTGCTGATCGGCGCAATCCCGCCCGCGGCAATCAGCGACTGGCGCTATCTGGCGGCCTCGCTTTTTGCCGGCATGCTCACATTTTTTTGGTATCCCGCCATTAATCGACTGCGCAATCCCGTACTTATATTCGATGGCGCGGGGCTAGCGCTGTTCTGCGTTTCCGGTGCGCAGAAGGCCATCGGCTTCGGTCTCGACCCGGTCATGGCGGCACTGCTGGGCATGCTGACTGGAGTCGGCGGCGGTATGGCGCGCGATGTACTTCTGTCTGACGTTCCTGTTGTCTTGCGATCCGATATTTATGCCGTCGCTGCCCTTGCTGGAGCGGCCGTGGTGGTGATTGGCGATGCGCTACAACTTCCATCCGCTGCAACGACATGCGCCGGCGCGGCTCTCTGCTTTGGCCTGCGCCTGGCGGCCATCCGACACGGCTGGCATCTGCCGATCGCCCACCCGCCCGAACATCCTGGCGCGAAAATAGACGCTGCGGAAAATCGGAAGGATCGTTAGTCGGCCGACGAAAGTGGCATCACCGAGCTGTCTCTGGAATGGATGCCCGACAAATGGCGCATTGATATTTGGGAAATGCCAGGCCGAGGGCTCATCGAATTTTCATCGTAAATACTTCGAACAAGCTGTCTTTTCGGCAGTGATGGACGAGTTAAAGTCGGGCGACTTGTACGTGGAGCACAGTGGCGAGTACGACGACTATCGCAATCATCTGGTGAGTTGGGAAGAGTATGAGGAAGAGGTTCAGGGATACGGGGAGCCAACTCCGCCGTTCCCCCTCCCCCGTCGTTACTTGGCTGAAGGTGCTGACCAATATTTGGACATTCCGGCAGCAAACAGAAACATCCACATGACCAGGACAAACGGGAATGTGAGCGTCGGCAAACCTATCGGCGTGAGAAAACTGGCCAGCCCAGCTTGGCACACCACCGTTAGTATGCCCGCCAATAGCGCCAACGCGGCACTTCTACCGGTAGGTTTAAGGAAGACCCAGCCCACCGCCATCATCGTCAAAACTGGATTGAATGCATACAGCCCCATCTCAATCGCATTCTGGTTTGCCCCAAAAATCATGGGTACGATCAAACCCACCACCGCCCCACCCACCGCCATCAGCGCTCCCCGCAATGAAACTATTGCGATACCCACCAAAAACAGGATACCGACAATAACGCTATCCGCAAACATGACCTCGCCTACGCCTTTTGCGAGCGCGATAAACCATATCTCGGCTGGAAGCGTCCCCACACCCGTCACGATGGTGGGAATACCGGGCAAGGGTAAAATCGGACCCCGAGTAAAGCTGTCAAACGCGTACACCGCGACCAGGAACATCCAGCAGGTCAGGACAAATGGTGAGGTCGAGGCTGGAACGTTATAAGGATGAAGAATTCTCATGAGCGCCGCCAGCACGATACTCGATAATATCGAGGCCAGAACGACGTACAGCCAGAGCTGCGGTGAATGCTCCAGGAATAAAAAAAGGCATGGACCTACCAGCGTACCGTTGAATCCGTATAGTCCCGCCTCGATATCATCCTCGGAGAAACCGAGAACGTAAGCCGCCACAGTGCTGCTTATCACGCCGACGGTAGCGGCAGCGCCCGCAGCCAAACCACCGATAAAAAGTGCAAGCAGAAAGATAAATCCCGTCACCGCGTTACAACAAAAAAATACTTGCCCGACACCTCTAAAAATTATGCGCAGCGGCCGGGGCAGCGCCGCATCTATTTTTAATGACCAATTCATTATTCACCTCCAGAATTTTTCTTATCCCGGATGTTTCATAAATTCGCGTGATGATTGCGCAGGGTTTTGTTTTGTAGGGAAATTTTGTGAAAGAGTGGTGTAGTTATTCATACACCCGACTGAACGAAATTTTCATACGAAACAAAAGACCAGCGAGGGCGCGCGTCAATTTATGAAACATCCGGGTTATGTGATCGCTGTATTTCTTTGCGTTGCGGTTGCATGGAAAGCACGGCCATCTATTGATAATTCTGTGATGTATCGCGTAGGTAAAGCAAATAAGAGCAATTCGTCAGCTAGCTGCCGGTAAATCCAAATTTCGAGACTTCATTTCTTCCAGCAATCCCTGTTTTACGATGAAATCGATGATTTCCTGAACACCTTCCCCAGTTCGTAAATTGGTAAAGACAAACGGCCGGTCCCCACGCATCTTCTTCGCATCGCGGGCCATTACACCAAGATCCGCACCGACGTAAGGTGCAAGGTCGATCTTGTTGATAACGAGCAAGGCGGAACGTGTAATACCAGGCCCACCCTTGCGCGGTATTTTTTCGCCGGCGGCAACGTCGATCACATAGATGGTCAGATCGGAAAGCTCCGGGCTGAAAGTCGAGGCAAGATTGTCGCCTCCGGACTCGACCAGGATAAGATCGAGGTCAGGAAAGTCGGCGGTCATGCGCGCTATGGCTTCCAGGTTGATCGATGCGTCCTCTCTTATCGCCGTGTGCGGGCAACCGCCGGTTTCGACACCCATCAAACGCTCAGCCGGTAGCGCATCGGCACGCAGCAGAATCTCCATATCTTCTTTAGTATAGATATCGTTGGTGATGACGGCCATTTCATAGCGATCACGCATTCCTTTGCTAAGCGCTTCGCATAAAGCGGTTTTTCCAGAACCGACGGGGCCGCCTATACCGACGCGCAGGGGATTTGATGATTTTGTCATTTTTGTTTCCGATTAGACAATTCAGGACCGGTAGATCCGGCTGTATTGAACTTCATGCTGCATGGATAATAAGGACAGACCGGGCGCCCAATTGGATAACTCGTCGTCCGCCAGTCGCTGTGCGTGATTCGATGCGTTTTCCAGAACGGGGTGCAGGGAAAGCAGAAGACGCTGCCCTGAAACCTGCCCAAGCGGAACAGACTTCACACAGGCCAGCACCTGATTCTCAATCATGGAAAACAACATTCCAAGCAAGGCGGCTTCATGCGGTACCGCCAGTGCCTCTGCGGCACAGGCAAACGCCGTAGGCAGAGGAATCTCGGGCTGGCTCGTCAATATCTTCAGAAGCTCGTCATCCGCGATTTTAAGATCTGCCACCAGCTTGGCGAGAGAATATCCCATCTGAATTGTTTCGGCGCGGAACTCGGCGGTATCACGCGCCGCAATGAAGCATTCCGTCCAATATGTGGCTGCCGCCATGTCCCGAGCGGAAAAAGCCTTCAATAAACGCCAAAGTACCGGCGCTTCAAAGTCCGCGACGACAGCAAGCGATTCGGTGATCCAGGCATGGGCAGAGCTCTCGTCCTTGACCATGCCGGTCTCGATGGCCGCTTCCAATCCCTGCGAATAGGTATAGGCGCCAATCGGTAGCGACGGGCTCGCCAATTGCAGCAATCGAAGCAATATCGGGCTTTCCATTGTCATTCAGGGTATTTTCGAGTCCGTCGCACGGTGAATTTTCTGGTGCGCTGGAATCGGAGCCAATGGACCATGACTATGTGAATGACCGTGGCTCTCATCGTCATGATGATGATGGCCTCCACCCGCGCTGTAGGCGCCCGACTCCGGCTCGAATTGTGCATTTTCTTCGACCACCGTAGCACCCAGCCCCAACAGCATCTCTCTCAGTACGCTGTCTTGATAGATACGTAAAAAATCCTCGCCCACCTGGGTCTGTGTATGACGGTTACCCAGATGAAAGGCACAGCGCAAAAGATTATGCGAAGTATTGCAGGTAACCCGGTAGGTCGGTTCTTGTGCCGCGACGATCTGCACCACCCGGCCATCGTCGCTCCTCAGCAAGTCGTTATTGCGAAGCACCGTGCCCCGCTCGGTAAAAATGGCAACTTCTTCGCCTGATGCAAGCTTCGTGCGCAAACGGCTGTTTTCGCGCAATTCGTAGGGTAGAACAAGCTGAGCGGAAATCGAGTCCGCATGCTCCGTTCTGGCGTTCAATGTAAGCATTTACAGGCCTCAAAGGTCAGAATTTTGTATTGTTACTATGTTGTTGCGATCACGGTGCCAGTAAGAAGCAGCGGAAGCGAACCCTTGGACTTACTCCTGAAACTTACCCTTCAGGAGGTAACAAAATCTACTGGCCCACCCCGGCGAACAATGCGCCGATCCCACGCCCGGCTCCATCCGGTCTACCCGGCAATTCCCGGTAAAAAATGGAAATCACCTCATCAAAACAGAAAGTACCGCTGCGCCATCGGCAAAACATCTTCCGCTCCACACGTCAGCAGTTGCCCGTCGGCCCGCACCTCATAGGTTTCGGGATCGACTTCCATCTTGGGTGTTGCCCCATTATGGATCATGTCCTTCTTGCGTAAATTGCGTGTGTTCTTGACCGCAATCAGGTTCTTGTCCAGCCTCAAGGTATCGATCAGCCCCGCGTTAATGGCCGCTTGGGAGGTAAAGGTGAAACACGATGTCTTGATACCCCCACCGTATCCGCCGAACATGTATCGGTAATGTACCGGCTGCGGGGTGGGAATCGAAGCATTCGGATCACCCATCAGGGACGCCGCTATCATTCCGCCTTTCAGTATCACGGACGGTTTGACGCCAAAGAACGCGGGTCTCCATAAGACGAGGTCGGCATACTTGCCTACTTCTACCGAACCAATCGCATGCGAAACACCCTGTGTAATGGCCGGGTTGATGGTGTATTTCGCAATATAGCGCTTGACGCGGAAATTATCGTTCCTGGAATTGTCTTCCTGTAGCGTGCCACGCTGTATCTTCATTTTGTGCGCGGTCTGCCACGTACGCAGGACCACCTCACCGATGCGGCCCATTGCCTGCGAATCCGATGACATCATCGAAATGGCACCCATGTCATGAAGAATATCTTCGGCCGCGATGGTCTCCTTACGGATGCGGGATTCCGCGAAGGCGAGATCTTCCGCGATGTTGGCATGCAGGTGATGACATACCATCAACATATCCAGATGTTCGTCCAGTGTATTGACCGTATAGGGACGTGTCGGATTGGTGGATGACGGCAGCACATTTTCCTGGCCGACGACCGCTATGATGTCGGGCGCATGGCCGCCCCCGGCACCCTCGGTATGGAAAGTGTGAATGGTCCGGTCTTTAAATGCGGCAACCGTGTTTTCCAGATAACCGCCTTCATTGATGGTGTCCGTGTGGATAGCGACCTGCACATCGTATTTGTCCGCAACATTAAGGCAGTTGTCGATGGCCGCATAGGTCGTACCCCAGTCTTCGTGCAACTTGAGGCCACATGCTCCCGCCAAAATCTGCTCTTCATTGGGAGTCGGCAGGCTGACATTACCCTTTCCGTAAAAACCGGTGTTCATCACCATGCCGTCGGATGCTCTCAGCATGGAATGGATGTGCCAGGGGCCGGGTGTACACGTGGTAGCAGCTGTGCCGACCGCCGGGCCGGTACCACCGCCCAGCATGGTGGTCGTGCCATTCATCATCGCGTCTTCCGCCTGCTGCGGACAGATGAAGTGGATATGGCTGTCGATAGCGCCCGCTGTCACAATCATATTCTCGCCTGCGATAATTTCCGTGGCGGCGCCAATGCACATCGTGATATTGGGCTGGATATCCGGGTTTCCTGCTGAGCCGATTGCGGCAATCTTGCCGCCTTTCAGCCCGATATCGGCCTTGACGATCCCCCAGTGGTCCACAATGACTGCGTTGGTGATGACCGTATCCATCACATCGGCGTGGTTGCGCTGAGATTGACCCATCCCGTCACGGATCGTCTTGCCACCACCGAACTTCACTTCTTCACCATACGTGGTGAAATCTTTCTCGATTTCGATAAAAAGTTCCGTATCAGCCAAGCGGAGACGATCACCGGTAGTGGGGCCCATCATTTCAACATATGCCTGACGGGAAATTTTAAAAGTCATTTTTATGCTCCTCAGTAGATTATTGGCGGTGCGCTGTTATTTCAGCTTGCCCATCACTTTCTGGTTGAATCCGTAGACGATCCTGTCTCCCGCGAGTTCAACCAGCTCAACCGTACGCTCCTGGCCTGGCTCAAAACGCACGGCCGTGCCCGCCATGATATTCAGGCGCATGCCATAGGCAGCCTCCCGGTCAAACTTCATTGCGGAATTGACTTCATAAAAGTGAAAATGCGAGCCGATTTGTATCGGGCGGTCTCCCCCGTTCGAGGCTTTTAATGTTTTGGTTTTTCTACCGACATTCAGTTCGATATCGCCGGGTTGCACAAATACTTCACCGGGTACCATTGGCGTTCTGGCCATAATAATCTCCTGGTTTCTTAAGGAATCGGATTGTGAACAGTCACAAGCTTGGTGCCGTCAGGGAACGTGGCCTCGACCTGGATATCGGGGATCATCTCGGGAACTCCCTCCATCACATCGGCGCGGGTCAGTACGCGAGTGCCTGCGGCCATGAGCTCCGCGACGGTATTACCGTCGCGCGCTCCCTCCAGCACCGCACAGGTGATCAGCGCGACCGCTTCCGGATAGTTGAGCCGCAGGCCACGCGCCTTGCGCCGTTCCGCCAGCAGCCCCGCAGTAAATATCTGAAGCTTGTCTTTTTCTCTGGGTGTAAGGTCCATTGCTTCCTCCTCGGTAAATTAAATGGTTGTCGCTAATTCTCTGAGCACTACAATAAATCTGATTCGCGGGGCGAAAAAAAAGCCGCTTACAGGAAAACGGCAATTGTCATGTATTCCACAACCGTGGCACTGCAAGCTGGCGGCCCAGCATCGCCGGGCGAAGCAATCCCCAGGCATGCAGCATTAATTGCCGCGCGGTTTCGCTGGAATCCCCAAGGTAGCGCGCAACCACTATCTGTTTTGATTGGCTGATGCCAAAACAGCCTGCACCATTCGCGATGGCACTGGCACCTTCGCGCGCTTCGTGCAGCAGTGCGCCGGGCACCGCTTTGCCTACTGCAATCAATGTTGCACAGACCGTGCTGTCAGCAAGAACCAGAGAAGCTTTCATGGCCGGGCTGCCGCCCAGTAACCGCAGTTGCTCGAACCAGACCAGTTTGCCATCGCGATGAATGCGGGTGCGCTGCCTGATCTGGCCGCCGCTGAATGACTCGCCAAACGCGGTACGCCCAAAGCATAAGATCTCACAACTGATATAGCTCGCGTCCTTTTCCAGCAACACGTGATGGTCAAGCTCTACATGGGCATTATCGAAAAAGATCGTTTCCTGGGGCACCCATTCGAGCGAACCGCCGACGCCCACATCGAGTCTGATATTCTGGTGCGAAACATGGCCGTTGGCTTTGTACCACTTGGCTGCGCCGGGTGTGGTGATTTGCGCATTCGCGGATGCGCCGACCTTGGCAACAATCTCCAGCTCGTCTCCTCCCACCACACCGCCCGGCGGATGAATGATTACTACCTGGCAGACCTCGCGACCTTCGGGATAAAGCGGCTTTTGCACCAGCAAGGGGCCGAAGTGCTCCCGACCCACCAACCGGGTAGTGCCCGCATCATCCGCAAACCCGAGAGACAACCGCGCTTGCAACGGCACATGAGATACGCCTGACGTCGGTTGAGTCAAAACCTTTTGTAGAGCCGGACGATTGGAGGAGAGGACGCGGTCTTGCTGAATACGAAGACCTTCCGCATGAGAAATCGAGTGCATTTTTTGGTTGTTATTGATTAATGTCCATCAAAAGGTTAAACCCACCCGCTTCATCCGGTCCAGCTGGTGAGATGAGGCGCGACACCATGTCTCAAAAACAGCTGAAAGGCTTTGCTTTATTCCCGATAGTGTCACAAACATATACCCGCTTGCGTGCAAAGTAAATAGTGGTGCGAAAAAATCTCCCAAAATAAGCGTATGAAAATTAAGCATTTTTTAATACAATTTACGCTTTTGCCTGAACCGGGCATGGTAACGGAGCATAACAATGCGCCCTGCATGAATAACAAGTATTTGTATCAATCGACCGATACCAAATCACTATCGAACTCAGCCTTCGGTAAGACACGCTGTCGAGCTTTACATTTGCAGCTGAAAGGATAATTTGAAAACATCAACCTTCTCACCCACCACGTCGGGCGCGTAGTTAAGCCCCTTTGTGCGGAGATCGCCATGCTGGTAATAGGCCGAGATACGCGCATTGAAGCCATCGATGATGTAGTTCACGCCGCCCTCGATTTCCTCGCGATTACTGCTATGGTTAGGCTGAACGCTGGTAAATCTGCCATAGGGTTGAAATTTTCCAATTCCCACATTGACCGGTATCAGGTAAAGCCCGGTGACAGTCCAGGATTTTCCGTCGAACATGCAAAAGCAACCTGGATCTGCAAAAGCGGCAGGAGCGTAATTCGCATAAAACTGTTTGTATTCTCCGTTGACAGTGACTACACCCATATTTTTAGGCAGGACTTTTTCAAAAAGGATGTCGCCGACAAGACCCAGGAAATCGCTGCGATTGGCAAACGATCCGGCCCCATTTCGCTGATATGAGGTGCCGAAAGCAAGCGCAAGAATATCTCCAGCTTTACCAAAGTAGGTGCTGCTGGTGTAATAACCGGGATTCTTTTCGGGGTTCAGAAAATTGTAGGTGAATCGTCCGGCCCATAGCACGTCATCTCCCTGGTTGGGGCCGATGGTAGAGGAAGACTGGAGGCCCCGGTAAACGCCTACGGCGTAGCTCAACGTTCCTTTGATGAAGCCGGGCTCGACACTGCCCCAGAAGGTGCCGCCGTCATCACGGCCATAGCGTCCTGCCCCGCCGCTACCAAATTTAGTGCTGAAGTCTTGCGAGAAAAACGGCGTCTTGAAAGCATCGTGGGTTGCCTGAAAGAACGGACCACTCAATTCGCCCCGTTCCGTGGGCACCAGCATGCGTCCGCCCCACATATTGACATATCGGTTAACCTCGACTTTTCCTATCGCATCCAGAATATTGTATTGCATCTTCGGGCTATCACCCGAATGCGTGTTATTACAGAAAAAGCAGTCGGTGTTAAGTTCGAACTTGACATATTGATGAACCTGCCCGTTTACGTACACACGAGCATTGTCGATGCTGAAATCGTTCCTGTAATCACGATTTTCCGCCCATATCCCCGAACCGCGGAACCCCATGCCAACGGTCACCCATTTCGTCTCATCAATAGCCCACTTCGGCTTGCTCGGCATCAAATCTATGGCATTTGCCTCGGGAGATAAAGGCAGAAAACCAACCACCAGTACCGCGAGGAGTGCTACTTGAGCAAAGAAATTTTGCCGTTTCTTCCGAAGGTAGCCTTTCCGTAAAGCGCTCTCAGCTGATGGTTCATAGCTGGCCATTTTGTAACTCCGTTTTCTCAGAATTCTTCATTCTTGAAATTCCTTCATGCCTATTAACCCGATCAGCATGATCATGCAGGACTTTTTGATGGGAGTCATTAAAAAATATCCACAAACTACAAATTTTGTGTAAGAAGATTTTCTTTTATACTTTACAGATCCCGGCTGAACAGTGCAGCTAAGCACGAATTATTTCAGGAAATTCCAGCCACTCCTCTAAATAAATGGGAAACATGGCTGGGCCTATCAATTAGAACGGCAAAAACAAACGATCTAATCCAAGTCCCTGAGGGGAGGAAGCCACGTCAATAAAACAAAACCAATACCAATACAAGCAATGCCAGATTTGCGGGCTAAGCCGAGCTTTGCTGCAAGCCCAGAAAGCAAAAAAACGAGTGTGATTTAACAAGACGAAAAGGAGAAGCGTGCGAATCGGTGTTTTCATCAATTTCTGTCTTATCGTCACTGTATTGAGCCTAAGCCTGCTGATATTGCTTTCTTCACAGGCGCTGGGTACGCTGGATGAGATCACCGGAGCAGAGCATCAGAAAAACAGATCTCTACAGCTCGCAAACGAGTTATTCCGCAGTTCCGAAGATCTTACCAAGATGGCTCGGAGTTATGTCATCACCGGTGATCCGGTCTACGAACAATCTTTTTTCGAAATCCTCGATATCCGTAATGGCAAACGGCAGCGCCCCCAGGAAAATCACCCGATCACCTACTGGAATGTGAGCAGACCCTCCTTACCCAGCACGCTCGGGAATGCCATTTCCCTGTTGGATTTGATGCGGCGTGAAGGTTTCAGTGAACGAGAGCTGGATCTGCTGCGGCAATCCCAGAAAAATTCCGACAATCTGGTCAACCTGGAAAAACAGGCATTTGCCGCCATAAAAGGGTTATACGACGATGGATATGGAAACTTCACCATACCTCGCACGCCTGACCGCAATTTCGCTATTGACCTGTTGTTCGGAGAACGTTACACGGCTGAGAAAACCAGAATAATGGCGCCGATCAGCCAATTCATGCTTGAGCTGGATCATCGCACTCAAACTACACTGAGAAATTTACAGTCAAAATTCCATCAGCAAATCCTGCTGATACTGGGATTGCTTTGCACCGCATTGCTGGCCGTGGCGGTCGCCGCTGTCTACATGCGCCGCAATATCCTGCGTCCGCTCGATTATCTCAGCCGCCAGGCAAGCAGTATCGCAAAGGGCAGCTATTCCACCCGCTGCGATATTGCAACGCATAACGAAATCGCCAAGCTCGGCTCTGATTTCAATACCATGGCAGAAGCCATCGAACATGAAATCACAAAACTAAAACGGGTTGAAGAATCCTTACGCGAGCGACTAAAGGAGATCAACTGTTTTTATGCGATCCGTCGCGGAATGGAATCAGGGTCGCTGGAGGAGGTTTGCAGGACTATTTTTGTGCAATTGATTGCGGCGATGCAATTTCCTCACACTACCAGTATCAGAATCGAGCTTGACGGCAAGCGGTTTGTATCCGATCGGTATGACAGGAGCCATACATGTATACGACGAAAGCAGGTAATGGTCTACGGCGAGGCATATGGCTGGATAGATGTATTTTATGGTGAAGACCAGCCTTTTTTGCTGCCGGAAGAGCAGAATCTTATTGACGTGGTTGGGGATGATCTGGGGAAATGGCTGGAACACAAGCAGGCGGAAGCACGTATTCTGGTAGAGCAGGGGCTTCGGGTGCGGGACGCCGCAATAAGAGAATTTGCGGCCCACGTGGAGCAGATGCGGGAAGAAGATCGCAAATACATCGCCCGCGAAATTCACGATGAACTGGGTCAGCTTCTGGCGGCATTGCACCTCGAAATTTCGCTGCTAAATGGCATTGAAGATAACAGAAGCGGGAAAATGGAAACCATCAGGCGTAACATGGCCGAACTGGTGGATGAAGCGGATCAGAGCGTGCGCAATGTAGCTGAACATTTGCGGCCGGCCTCGCTGGGGCTTGGGATCATATCAGCCATTAAGAAACTGACCGATGAATTCAGGAAACATAGCGGCATAAGCTGCATGTTGCATTTGATGGAGACATCGATCGATCTGGATGAAGATCAGACGGTGGCGATATTTCGAATCGTGCAGGAATCCTTGACCAATGTGGCACGCCATGCCGAAGCAAGTCAGGTCGAAATTACCTTGTCGCAGAATGCAGATGATCTTATTGTTGAAGTACGCGACGACGGGAAAGGATTTGATTCCGCGGACGTTGCCCGGAAAAAATCATTTGGCCTGCTTGGAATGCGGGAACGGGCGGCGGTACTGAGGGCGGATATCGATATTACCAGTATTCCGCAGCAGGGAACCGTGGTCACCGTGCGTTTGCCTATAAAGCGAAATGGAGGAATTTCATGATAGCTCTCTCGCTACCGTTGCTGAAATAGAGCTGACCTCCTTGGAACCGATAAGACCGATAGAATACACATGACAATCAAAGTCTTTCTTGCTGACGACCACCGGCTTTTCCGGGATGGGCTGAAACGGATTCTTGCCGAAACAACAGACATCCGAGTCGTCGAGGAAGCGACAGATGGACTCGATGCCTTGGAGAAAATGCGCCGTGGCGAATGGGATGTGGCATTGCTGGATGTCAGCATGCCGGGCCTGAATGGACTGGAAGTACTAAAACGGATAATGGCCGATGATGCCAAGTATCAGGTGCTGATGTTAAGTACGTACCATGAGGATGAATATGCGATCAGGACAATACGCGCGGGCGCATCCGCTTATCTCACAAAGAACAGTCCGACCGATCTGCTGATATCCGTGATCCGCCGTTTGGCAAATGGAGGGAAATACATAGATCCGGAACTGGCGGAGAAACTGCTGTTCGACCTGGGCCCGGCATCCAAAATACCGCTGCATTCCACGCTTTCCGATCGGGAATATGACGTTCTCAAACTTATCACCGCCGGCGTATCCTTGGCTGAAATCTCCCAAAGACTGGCATTAAGCGCAAAAACCGTAAGTACTTACCGCGCCCGTATTCTGGAAAAAATGAATATGCAGAACAATGCCCAGCTAATCCGCTATGTAACCGAACATAAGTTGCTGGAATAACCGGCATGTTCATTCAATATTGAGCGCTTCCGGCCGCTTTGCTCACAGGGCGTTTGCTCATGCAGCCAATCTCATTCATCACGCAAAAGCATTGCCATGAACATGCGGTACGGAATCAGAAGAATAGCTCTCCTGGGCGATCTCAACCGGTAAAAGATGCAGTTTGCCATGCTGCACCCCTTGCATCGAAATAATATGATTGGCGAATTTTTTTACGTTCCTGATAGTTCCACTCAGGATAGTTACTTCCAGGCAATTATCGTGATCGATATGTACATCCATGGTGGATACGATAAGGTCATGATGCCTGTGTTGTGTCGCAGTAATGCAACTGGCCAGTTCGGGAGCGTATATATAGCTGAGCGTGGCAACGCAATGATCTTCGACATGTTCTTCCACGCGGACGGTATCGAGCAGATCCCGTATCAGGTCACGCATGGCTTCCGAGCGATTGAAATAACCGCGCTTGTGCATTACAGAATCAAACTGCTTCGCGAGTTGATTATTAAGCGATATAGTGAGACGTTCCATGTTTACCTGCTCCAAGATATTGTTCGCTCTGGTGTTCCGAGGTATGACTGGCTTGCAATCGGATTAAAAATATCATACTGATGAGGGGACGTCTGTCGGGGAACGCTGAAATACGATGTAAGAATAAATGAATGCCTTGTCAGGGATTCCCTACACGATTAATGATAGGCTTTCAGGCGTTACGAAGATCAGTTGGCAAGTGTGTAGAATTAGAGACACCAGCAAGCATGCCGAAGATGGCGCTTAACGCGACCGCCTGATAGTTCTGCTGATAAAGCTAATCACACAACGACTTATATCTATATGGCTCTTGGAGCAACCATTTTTAAGGCCGATCTGCAAATTGCGGACCTGGACCGGAATTATTATCACAACCATGCGCTCACCCTCGCCCGCCACCCATCGGAAACCGATGAACGCATGATGGTGCGATTGCTGGCTTTTCTGCTGCACGCCCATGAATCACTATCTTTCGGCAATGGACTGAGCACGTGTGATGAACCCGATCTCTGGCAGAAGGATTTAACCGGCGCTATCGAGCTCTGGATAGATGTGGGTCTCCCGGATGAAAAACTCATTCGCAGAGCCTGTGGTCGTGCCAGTCAGGTATGCGTTTATACATATGGTGGGCGAATTGCCGACACTTGGTGGAATCAATGCCGCGGTAAGCTCGAACAGATCAAGAACCTGACCGTGAGCAATTTACCAAGAGAAGCCAGCCAGGCCATCGCGAAGCAGGCGCAACGTAACATGCGTTTGAATTGCACGATTCAGGACAAACAAATTTGGCTGGCCGACGGAGTTGAGTCAACGCTGTTTGAGCTGGTAAATCTGAAGAGCTTGCCAGCAGCTTGAAATCTTCAATCGAGCATTGTGGCAGGTAAACTTGAGAAGCGTAATTGGATGTCAATTCTGTGTCTCAGTCAGCCTCAACCCAGGCAGAAGAAAATCATCAACGAATCGCCGCCTGATTAAGCCGCCATACACAACATTGAGCATAACTCAGCGAGCACATTCCTAACAAACCCAGGAAATTCAGAGGATTTGGTTACTCCCTGTGTGGTAAAACCATTTAGTGATTGCCCTGGACGCTACCAGCGGTATTTAATTCCTGCTTGTCCAGCGATGCTATTGCCATTATTCCTAACCAACGCATGGCTATAGTTGGCCGTAACAAATATGTAGGCGTTCTTGGCTATCTCGCCGGAAATACCTACGCCGGCTTGACCCACTGTGCCGCCCAGGGCCGTGTGCAAGGCTACTGGATTTTCACCGTTCAAATTGCTGAAAGTAGTGTTGGCTCGTGAACCAAAAGTCTGCCATATATTGGCGCGTGCCCATGTGGTGATAAGTCGTCCGCTTCTGGATTGCCATTGCTTGGTCGAGCGAGCACCTAAGCGACCGGTCACATTGGTTGTGTCGCCAAACTGAATTTTTCCAAAAGTATCTGCTGTGTCTCGAAGATCCATGTGTTGAAGCAACGCTTGCGCTTGCGGTTCGAGTGTCCAATTACTGCCCAGGCTAAAAGCATGACCACCTTCTGTTGACGCTATAAATCCCCAACCATTGGTTTTGGACGACTCTCCCAAACGGGAACGCGTTGTGGCTTCTCCGTAATAGGTAAATTGGCCCACCGTATCGAGGTAACTGCCTGAGTTTACAATTCGCGTCCAGTACGCACCAACCGAATATCCGGCCATCGTTGCACTTCCTGCTCGATGACCGCGAAAGTCACTAATACTGGCATTAATATACCCTACACCCAAATAAAGCCCAGCCTGGTCAGAGCTCTTGCCGTTATTGGATTGACCACGGTAAGTATCGACACCTACCTGGAAGCCGCCATAATTAAATTTATAGGCGGGACCATATTTCTCGAACTGTTCAATATTGCCACCGCCAGGTCTTGCCGAACCATGCTCGCCGATAATGCGCCCCCAGGAGGCCTTGAGTCCGAGCCCTCCTGCATCAGCGCCGAACGATACGAGACTATCTTGTCCCTGCCGATCATGATAGGTTCCCAACATTGATAGTCCTAGCCGGGTACCTAGAGCTGGAAGTGCCATATTGATTGGTACTTCAGGGCGATAATTGGGGATAGCGGGTGACGATGTCGTCGTCGGATCTCTCTCGATAACGCTGCGCAAGTACCAGTTTCCGTCAGCGGCATCCAAGCCTGAACCTCCTTTTCGGAGTTCATACTCATAGGCGCCCGCTGAGACTCGCTGCCCCAATGCGAATACATTGTCCGCCGAGTGCGTTGCATCCCGTACTTCCACTAGCTGAATACCGTTTGTAACGGTCGGCGCGCCCAAACTGCCTGGGGCCTGAGAAACATAGACTTGAGTGGCGCCAGATCCAAGCTGTGTCCGGTCGACGATCAACATGTCGGCCTCCGATCCAGTTGTGCCGCCAGAAGCGGGGCCGGCGCCAAGCCTGGCGTTAAGCAGTAGCCGACCACCATCAGAGACGAACGTGCTTGTACCCACGCCTGAATTTGGATCGGATATATCGGTGATGACAAGGGTGTTACCAACCGCAGGACCACGCAAATCGATTACGCCAGCATGGTTGAATGTAGAGAGATTGACCAACTGGCTTTGAACAACACCGTTACGATGTAAATCATAGAAAACCGGGTCCAGTATTTGCTCTGAAATACCTGTTTTTGGTTGATAGAAGCCGCTGTCATCCGTAAATGCTGCGTCCGTCACATCTGCAAAGCGTACAGCACCAGCAACGGTGTTGTTGAAAACAGAGTTTGGCCCGCCAAAATCGCTTATCGCCACTCGCTTCGTGTCACGTATGCCATCACCATCAGTATCTGCGAAGTGACGCATTACAAAAGAGTTGGGCGAATAATTATTGAAGGTATTGGAACCGGTGCCTGTTAAGGAAAGATAACCCGTTATGGTGCCATAGTTGTCGATTGTGACGTCGCCATCTACCGGAGCAAATATGCCGGATGCTGCAATTGCCCGGTCGGACAAGGCCCCGATATTTCCACGATTAGTCAGGAACGTTGTCGTGCCACCCAGAACAACCCCTGCAGACGGCGTATCAAATCGTTGAGTGGACGCGCCATTGCTCAGTTCTTGCCACCCCCCGAAGACCGTAGCCCCCTGCGCAACAACTATATTCGTAGAACCACTTGTGCTTGAGGCCAGCATGCCTGCACCGAATCGACCTGTCGCAGTCACATCGGCATTCACGTTCACTGTTGTGCTGTTCGCGGCAACCGCCACAAGACCGAGTGAGTTCGGACCGCTGGTGGTGACAGATCCTTTGATATTCACATTCGTCGTATCGAAGACCGTGGTGTCTGCGCCTTCATTGATGGCACCGACAACAATACCATGCGCGGCATCGCCTCTCGTGGTGATTTTACCGGATGTTACTGCGGCCGAAGTCGGCGCCCCTGCAATAATTGGAGACACCAGAATCCCAATTGCCTCTGCGCCCTGCGTTGATATGGTTATCGATTCCAACTGAAAATCGACACCCCCCGCCCTGGACTGTGATGCAATACCGTGACTCTGGACACCGTAAGTGTCAATGGTTGCGCCACCGATTCCATTAACTATAGTCAAGCCCATGCCTTGGTTAACAAGTGATACGCCGAAGGAACCGGCGCCCTCAGTACTGATAGCGCCCGACTGAAGCATCACGGAGATCGGTGCGGTATTGTCGGTTTTCGTCATTACCGCATTAATGCCGTTAGCGTTGGCGCCCTTTGTTGAGATGGTGGCAGAATTTTCCATGTCAATACTTCCTTCGCCATCATGCTTTGCGTACATGCCTTGGCTATTGTCCCCGGTAGTTTCAATATTGCCACCGACGCCTTGCACGAGGCGAACGGAATTGGTGTTTTCGATGGTTAGAGCCTCGCCATAAATTCCGTGGCTGCCCGTTCCCGCGGTCTGGATATCACCTTGTGTGATGATCTCAACGACCGAAAGGGAGGTGTTCTTAGAACTTGCGAATATGCCTGCCGCGTCAGACCCTGAAGTGCGGATACGCGCCGTGCTTCCGACATCAACTGTAGCTCGTGAGGTATCCGCCCCATTATTGCTACGAACGCTGATGCCGCTAGAACCGACTCCACTGGTTATGATCGTCCCGGCTGCCGCAGCGCTGACATTGCCGGTACCGAGACTGATAGCATATAGACCGGAGGAAATTTCACCTTCCGTCGTAATAGTACCGCCCGTTTGAGTAATCGAAGCCGTGCCCGTGGACGCGTTGTTGAAAATTACTGAATCTGTCCCATCCGTGTTATAGCCCTTAGTGAGAATCGTTGAGGATGTGACTATTTTGGCATCGCCTTGTCCATAGTGAACAGCATACACTCCGTAGGAAGTATCGCCAGTAGTCGTGATACTGCCGCCCATGGCATTGATCGAGATATCTCCTGTAGCATCGGCAGTATCGATAGCACCGGTAATTCCGGTACTTACAGCATCGTCGGGGCTGGTGCCATGACTCGTCGAGATACTGACGCCGTTAGTTGTAATCGAGAGATTGCCAGATGTCCCCTGCTGAACCACGATTCCATCACCGCTGATACCATTGGTGGTAATGGTGGCTGCTTCAACATTGACGTCAATGTTTACTGCCGGATTGCCTGCGTCTGGTCCCCATACTGCTATTCCAAATGTATCCGTAGGGGGCGTAATCGCGACATCCAGCGCGACAATAAGGTTAAGGTCGGCTTGAGGGCGGTAATTTATAGTTTGCGAGTAAGTGGGACCATCACAGTGAATTGTCGCGGGCGCCGTGGGACTAGCTATAACGCCGCATTCGTTAACTGCAAATGCAATGCGGGAGTACACCGAACCGAACATTGCCAGGATTGCCGCAATTAATAGAACAGGGTTCTTCAAGTCATTGTGATCCGCTGCCAACCTGGCGCCAGGTTGGCATTTATCAGCCGCTAAAAATTTCTTACCCATGGCAAGCTTGCCGCTCGGCGTTAGAAGCATCTCTGACGAAAACAGTACTCAGCTCTGTCAGATCGTTGAAGGCAAAATGTGGAGGCTGAACGGCAATAAGTTCTTAAAATTGCGGGGGATATCAATTTCTGCATGAGTTGAATCCTATGAGTTGAATCCTTCTAGTGGTTTCCTTCGGGGTGCAGTATCTTTTCTATGTAAATATTCCCCTACGGCTTAATTTGGAAAAAACTGAACCGCCCCGGATTTCATGGAGGCTGGTTGGTTTAAGTTAGGCCGCTACTATGGGAAGGAGCCCCAAGAATCGGAACAAGCCTATGAAAGGAAGATCTGCTACCGTTGACGCGCCCCGCGAGGGCTTTGATATGGAGCGGAGAATGGCAAAAAGAATGAGACGAACGCACTCAGCGGTGTTTAAAGCCAAAGTGGCACACTGGCAGCACTGGCTGGTGACAAGACGCTGGCCGAACTGGCACAGCGGGTTGAAGTTCACCTCAACCAGATTACCGGGTGGAAACGGCAGCTGAGCGAACGGGCTGTCGACCTATTTGGCGGAGGAGGCACTGCGGCGGAGCCACCCGTTGATTTGAGGGTATTGCACGCCAAGATTGGGCAACTGACGCTGGAGAATGATTTTTTAGAAGGCTCGCGAACCCTCGGTGGGATTGTTGAGCACAAAGCGATGATAGACGTCCTCCACGCACTTTCAATCAGCTGCCAGGCCCAGTTGGCCGGCATCATCCTGGGCAGCGTATATTTCTCTGCCCAAACCAGTCAGTGCCGCAGATCTGGCGCTCATGCGCCGCATTGACGAGTTGCACCTGGAACATCCAGGCCACACATTCGAGTCTGGGTAAGAAAACACCTGACGAGGCTTATGACGTGATGCCGCCGACGGTTGAACCGGCAGCGTGAGAATCAGCAGAGATTCCACTTAAAAAATGCAGGTTGCTGTTCAAACAATCAGGACCACTTCTTATCGCAACTGACAATTGCACTGATATTGATTCGCGTGCCTGCGACAAAGCACATGAAGCTCAGTGTAAATGGCCATCTTGTTTTCATGGATGCCTTGGAAAAAGACACTCTGCTAAAACACGTATACGGGCTGTTGGGGACATAAAACCGACTTCCTACGCCAGCGCATGTGCGTCCAATTCAATGGGACTACGATATTTTTATTGAGTAGTCAATAAAAAGAAGACACATAAAACAGCCCCTTCTCCCATCTCAACTTTTTGTTTAATGCATTAGAGTGACCTGCGCCACCAGGAGGTATCTGGTTGGCTGCTTTTGGATCCGTTTTTACTGACAGGAGGTCTTCAATACTTATCCACTCCGGGCTTCCAGCCCAACCTGGAGTTGACCAATCGCGCGATATTGTATCGGACACGGGCTTCAGACCGGAAATCCTCAGCTATATCGAGCGATTCCATAATCCAAAAAAACAAACTGCTGAATAACGGCCTTGCTAAGGGCTGCATAAAAACGGAAGAAGCTGTTTTTGCAATCCGGATTCCTTAATGAAGGGAACAGCGTCATTCCAGATCATCATTTATCAAATCGTATAAGGGATTCAAATGACTTCAATAAAAAAAATATTTCTAGCTCCACTGGTAGCTTCATGCATATTGACACTATCGGTCGGCGAAATCCACGCAACAGATCATACCTCTCCCTTAAAAGAAGGCAATTCACCAAGCAATGACCTTTCGAGCACCAACGCCGGCAAGATGCGGACAAGGGTCGACAGTCTGCGTGAAAAAAATGGCAAAGCGTTTGCCGACGATGACGATTACGCGGATAAAGGACGTGACCACCGGCGCGGAAAAGATGGCCCGAAATCATTGTCGCTCAGTCAACATCCTGATGTTTATAACGATCAAATACAGCCCGTCGCCACCGCAATCGACTACCACAACGGGATGATCTATCTCTTCAACTACGAAAACGACAAGTTGATAATCATAGACCCGACCACGCTCCCCGGTTGGCCTGGAAACGTTCCCTTGCAGCACACAGTCGTGATGCCCGAAGGGAAGAGGATTTATATCACTTCCGACAATACGAAGGACCATTCCTCCTATATCATCGCCTTGACCGTGAACGAGATCAATTGGGATACACGCTTGGCCTCGTTAACCGTGAATGCGGTTTTGGCAGCTGATTCCCCAAATAATCCCTCCGAGTTGCCATTTGTCACACCAGTCAACAAGGTCCAGGCCATTCCCAACTGGCTGATAGGCAGGGGAACCCAGATTCATGGTCCCACGCTGCTCCCCTACTCCGATTTCCTCTACTTTACGGAATTTACGTCGGACAGGATACGTGTGATCAATTACAAAACGAACGAGTTTGTGAGTTTTGATCCTATCGTCATACCTGGCTACACCGAGCAGACGCATGGGGTAAATTTCAACAGGTCTGGAACCATTGGTCTTGGGACAGGATACTTTTTTGACAATAGTATCATCGATATATACAGACCCAACAGGGAAACCGGTGAACTGCAGACGGTAGGTCAGATCATGCTGGGCAACGAGAAAAAGCATGCGGCTTTCACCCATTTCGTCTACTGGCTGGATGAGCGCTACGCTGTCACCGCGTCCATGCAACTGGACAAAACTTCCCTGACTCCTTCAACCACGAAAGATATCATTCCGCCTAGCGTGTGGCTGCTTGATACCCAGGAGGGAACCGCAAAGGAAATAGTCAAGTACACCAATCATGCGAATGGCCACGGCGTGTTCCGTTCTGCATCCGATATTGCGGTGGTGAACGGAAAACTCTATATCGCAGAGGAGGATACTCTTGATTACACGTTCGGAAACGATGGTTACATTTCTGTATTCGATTTAACCGATCGAGAAAAACCACGGTTCATCAAGAGGCTTCGACCCGGCTTTGAACTACCGAAGGGATACGCTGTCGC
Organism: Nitrosospira briensis C-128; assembly: GCF_000619905.2. Taxonomy (NCBI): domain Bacteria; kingdom Pseudomonadati; phylum Pseudomonadota; class Betaproteobacteria; order Nitrosomonadales; family Nitrosomonadaceae; genus Nitrosospira; species Nitrosospira briensis. Next base: position 483,577 of record NZ_CP012371.1, read on the forward strand.
CCACACGATCAGCCCGACGCCAGACCATCGACATTTGCTGGTGGCAAGCTGGGTTTCGGGCTATGTGCTGAAGATTGATACAGAAACCGATACTGTCGCCAAGGTTTGGGGGCCGAGTGACGGTCTTGTGAAGCCACACGGCATATTTGCCGCGGGAGGCCTTCGCTAATTTCCGGTTATCCCGCCTTATACTCGGCTCATCTGTTTTTCCCGGGATTTATCCTGGGCTGAACAAGATGGGCCCCCCTTCTGATACGCAACCAAGATGATCGCGAATTGATATGAAGTTGAAATATACAAAAGAAATCCAATCAGGGGCATTCCGGAAGCGTTATTTTCCGGCTGTGCTGACAGCATTTCTCCTGTTTGTCCACGCCGGCATCGAAGCCGCGACTGTCATCCCGACCTCTCCGATACCTTTGCGACCGGAAATCATCGGTCAACTGAAACAAGCGCAGGCGGACAAGGATATGCGGTGGCAACTGGTTGTTTTCGGTTTTACGCATTGCAAGGATGTCTGCCCCACGTCTCTCGCCAATCTATCCATGCTCGTCAATGCAGCCGCAACTGAGAAGATCAAGCTGAACGGAATCTTCGTCACGGTGGACCCAGACAGGGATACTAACGCTATTCTTTCAAGCTACATCAAAGCCTTCGGGTCGGATCTTGCCTATTTGCGTTTTGAAGGTGAAGCGCTGGAGCGGTTCAAGGCCGCTTTCAGCGTCGAGACCGCTTTTTACACAAAAAATTCAGGAAATATGCAGAATTATCAGGTAGATCATAGTACTACCGCATTTCTAATCGACTCCAGAGGAAATATCAGGGTGATATTCGATGCGCTGAAGGATGCAGCTCAAATGGAGCAGATATTTCGTGAGAATAAGGCCCTGTTCGAGTCATGATTTGGCCTGTCGTACTCATTCCAATACTGATAATCGTCTCTCTCACCGCATCTGCGATGCAGATCGATGCCGATCCCCGTGTCATCGTATCGTTCATGGATAAGTCGCTTTCTCCGGAGCTCGACATTCTATCCGTGGCAACCGATATTTCCGCGGATAATCATCTCGTGTTTCAAGTCAAGACCAGGGGGGAACGGACAAAAGGGGAAGTTGGGGATCACCTCCTGCTGCGTATACTGAATGGGAAAACTTATGGTTTCCTCATTCCGATAAATCAAGAAGACGGCGATAAGGTTCTAATGTATGAAAGCGTGCTGCAGCATGACAGCACTGTATTGCCCCAGGCATTGGAAATGTTGCGTGGAAATGCCGTGCCTGTAGATTTGAATGCCAAGCGTATAGTCAATGGAGCAGAGTTTGTTCTGCCTGTCGATTGGGTCAATTTTGGCGAAGATTTTGGTTTCGATGCTTATACGGTCAAGGCACACATGCAAGGGAATATTGTAGAGATCACTGAGATATACGATCAGGCAGGAAAAGGCCGCGATGGACGCAACATATTCTCCGCTGTTACCCTGCTCAACAAACTTTGCACGCCACAACGGCTGCGATCAAGTCAGTGATTTTCTCTTCTCTATTTCCCGGCATCTGCGGGTAAAAAAGGCAGGCCGCAAATCCTGGAACTGCAAACCTTAAAATAAAGATTTGCAGTTCTTTCTCTTTAGATCTCAGGGCTTGGCTTCACCTTGAGATTATCCGGCAACCAGCGCAAGCCGGTCAATTCCGAGTCGCGCTTGCCGCGCGAGGTCATCCTTCTTAAATCCGCGAAGATTGGTATTACCAATAGAAACGCCTCTTCCACCACCTCAAGAGCCCGGTCTTTGGAAATCTGGACTGTATTTTTCCGGCGACGTTTACTGCTCAGGGTGTCCTTCCCCGGCCTTGCCATCGGCGTAAGTATTTTTGTTGTTATCTTCCAGTATGTGAAAAAAAGTCTCATCCTGCTTGATCATGCCCAGTTCGCTGCGGGCGCGCTCTTCAATGGCGTCGTACCCCTGCTTGAGGTCGCGCACTTCCGCATCCAGGGCAGCGTTGCGCATTTTCAGTTTCTGGTTGATTTCATGTTGCGTGATGACCTGCTGATCCACTTCCCATACTTTGAGCCAGCTACCCTTGCCCAGCCATAACGGGTATTGCATCAGAGCAATCAGGGCAGCGAATATTAAGCCCAGTACTTTCACCCGGATACCCCTAGAGACCATCCTTTATCGTAAAGGCGGCGATCCTTTTCTTGCATGGGCGCCGCCTTCAATTCCAGAATAAGCTAAATCAATGTCCGAGCCCGGCTGAATCGAGATATCGAAACCTGGATAGCCATTATCTTAGTTGATAGAACGCGTCTCGCCCGGGATAGTTTGTGGCATCGCCAAGATCTTCCTCAATACGCAGCAACTGGTTGTATTTTGCGAGGCGATCAGAGCGGGAAAGCGAGCCGGTCTTGATTTGCAGCGCATTGGTAGCAACGGCGATATCGGCAATGGTGGTATCTTCGGTTTCACCGGAACGATGCGAAATCACTGAGGTATACCCTGCACGCTTGGCGGTTTCTATGGCAGAAAAGGCTTCGGTAAGCGTCCCGATCTGGTTGAGTTTGATAAGCACGGAATTGGCGATACCCTGCGCAATGCCTTCTTTCAGGATGCCGGCATTGGTCACGAAGATATCGTCCCCCACCAGTTGCACGGACTTTCCGAGCCTGCTGGTAAGCAGCTTCCACCCATCCCAGTCGTGCTCGCTCATGCCGTCTTCAATGCTGAGAATAGGATACTTGTCTACCCATGTGGCGAGATAATCGGCAAATTGCCCCGAATCGAGGCTCAAGCCGTCCGATGCTAAATGATATTTACCATCCCTGAAAAATTCGGAACTGGCGCAATCCAGCCCGATAGCCACATCCGGGCCCGGTATATAACCGGCTTTTTCTATGGCCTCCACAATAAGTTGCAGCGCGGCTTCATTATTAGCCAAATCGGGCGCAAACCCGCCCTCGTCGCCCACGGCAGTATGCATGCCCTTGCTGTCGAGCATGCCTCTCAGGGTATGAAATATTTCAGCGCCCCAGCGCAAGGCTTCCCGAAAGCTCTGCGCGCCGAGGGGGATTATCACGAACTCCTGCATGTCAATATTGTTATTGGCATGCGCACCACCATTGATGACATTCATCATGGGGACAGGCATAGCCATTGGCCCCGCGCCACCCAAATATCGGTATAACGGCAGCCCGGACTCCTCCGCTGCCGCTTTTGCCACCGCAAGCGACACCGCAAGAACTGCATTGGCGCCGAGTCTCGATTTGTTGCCCGTGCCATCCAGGTCGATCAGCGTCTGGTCGATAAAACCCTGGTCCATCGCGTCGAGACCCATCACAGCTTCGGAAATCTCGGTATTCACATTTTCCACCGCTTTCAGCACGCCTTTGCCAAAATAGCGCTGAGTATCCCCGTCGCGTAATTCGACCGCCTCTCTAGTGCCGACGGATGCGCCGGAAGGCACGGCCGCTCGTCCGAGCACGCCGGATTCAAGCAATACATCCGCTTCTACGGTTGGGTTTCCGCGTGAATCAAGAATCTCGCGGGCGATGACATCTACAATTGCACTCATGCTATTTTTCCCTGGGTCATTTATTTATAAGTTATCGAAAACTGTTTTGCTAGGTATTCAGCTTGCCGAACGATGGTCTGAGGAAAAATAAGTCACCACTGACTTATTTGCTTGAATCCGAATATCGGACGGTTCCAATTTTTATGTTGATTTACATCACGTGGGTCTTCAGTTGGGGAGAAAAATTGTGCCCCGAATCAGGTTCGACAAGACCGAATTTATTGGTTGGCGCTTATGGCGGTGTCTTTCGGTTTATTGTGCGTTAAAGCTTCGGCTGCCGTGCATTTGCCCGCGAAACGGGCAGCTGCCTCGATAAACGCCGTGAACAGCGGATGCCCCGCTTTGGGAGTGGAAGTAAATTCTGGATGGAACTGGCAGGCGACAAACCAGGGATGCTCGGCTTCCGGCAATTCAATCATTTCACATAAACCGTCTGCCGCCGATACAGCACTCACGCGCAGCCCAGCCTGTTCCAGACGGGGAATATACTCATTGTTGACTTCATAACGATGACGATGGCGCTCGATGATTTTATCCGCCCCATAAATTTTCCGAACAAGCGATCCTTCCTTGAGTAAACATTCCTGCCCGCCCAGTCGCATGCTGCCGCCGAGGCCCGACTCTGTGCTCCGAACTTCAAGATGGCCTTCGCGGGTGCGCCATTCGGTTGTCAAGGCAATTACGGGATAAAGCGTATCGGGATTGAATTCGGTGCTGTGCGTGCCTTCCATGTCCGCTTTGTCACGGGCATACTCTATTACAGCCAATTGCATGCCCAGGCAGATGCCGAGATAAGGGACGCGGTTGATACGGGCATAGCGGATAGCCATGATTTTTCCCTCCACCCCACGCTTGCCGAAACCACCGGGAACCAGTATCCCATCCATGTGCTTCAGGCAATCGGTTCCTTCTTTCTCGATAGTTTCAGAATCCACATAATGAATCTTGATTTTGCTCTGGGTATGAATGCCCGCATGAATCAATGCTTCCGATAGGGATTTATATGACTCCGTCAGATCCACGTACTTACCGACCAGCGCGATTTCTATTGTTCGCTGAGGATTCTCCAACGCGTGCACCAGTTTTTTCCAGATGCCCAGATCTGCCGCCTTGGCGAGCATATTCAGCTTGTGGCAGACGATTTCATCCAGCATCTGTTCGTGCAGCAATGCCGGAATTTTATAAATACTGTCCACATCCAGCGCCAAAATCACCGCTTCTTCCCGAACATTGGTGAATAGTGCGATCTTGCGGCGTTCCTCCGGCGGTAACGCGCGGTCGGCACGGCATAGCAGCACATCCGGCTGGATGCCGATCTCACGCAACTCTTTTACCGAGTGCTGTGTTGGCTTGGTTTTCAATTCTCCCGCGGATGGGATATAAGGCAGTAACGTAAGGTGGATAAAGCAGGTATCCTCGCGAGGAAGCTGCACTGCCATCTGGCGGATCGCTTCCAGAAATGGTAGCGACTCGATGTCCCCAACCGTCCCTCCGATCTCGACGATGGCTACCTGTGCATTGGCGGCCCCGGCCCTGATGTTCAATTTGATTTCATCGGTGATGTGCGGAATGACTTGCACTGTGCCGCCCAGATAATCTCCCCGCCGTTCTTTTTTTATTACGCTCTCGTAAATCTGACCGGTAGTGAAATTATTGAGCCTGCTCATGCGCGCGGTAATGAAACGCTCGTAATGGCCAAGGTCGAGGTCGGTTTCCGCTCCATCCTCCGTAACGAACACCTCTCCGTGCTGAAACGGACTCATGGTTCCCGGATCCACGTTGATATAGGGATCCAGCTTGAGCATCGTGACCTTGATGCCGCGAGTTTCAAGGATAGCTGCAAGCGAGGCCGCAGCAATGCCTTTTCCCAAGGAAGATACTACGCCACCTGTTACAAATACATACTTTGTCATGGCTGCTTATGATACCGGAAAACGTTCATTCGAACAAATTGGCGACAATGGTAAAGCGGCTTTTGCCGGAAAAACAGCTTGATAGCTCAGCGGTGTAATTAGACGCGCTCTTTATTACAGCGCGTGTATCAACGGTCGAATCTGATTCATCCGGAGTAAAAAGCAAAGGCGCAATAACTTTGCCAGTGGAGCGGAAAGGGTGACGGTCCTGTCCGACAGGCCGCCAGATAGTTTCAACCGCTCCCAGTTACCCGCCATACGCTCCAGGATTCCAAACCAGAATGTCAGCCTTTGATATCAATCTCTGTTCCAGCATTCACCAGGTCGAACAATTCAAGTAAGTCACGGTTATGCATACGAATGCAACCGATGGAGCCGGGCTTGCCCATTTCTGCGCTATCCGGGCTCCCATGGATATATATGTAGCGGCGCATGGTATCGACTTTACCCATACGGTTAAAGCCCGGTTCACAGCCAGAAAGCCAGAGAATGCGGGTGAGAATCCAGTCGCGGCCTGGATATCTTGCGCCCAGTTCAGGGGTATAGATTTCGCCAGTGGGCCGGCGTCTGATGAATACCGTGTTGATCGGCTGGCTCGTTCCGATTTTGGCACGAATGATGTGCTTGCCAAGCGGTGTGCAAAAACTGCCGTACTCCTGCCCTACCCCATTGACGGCTGAAGAAATTTGATATTTCCGGATGATATTCTGATTCTCAGCCCATAGATCAAGCTCTTGTGATGGAATACTGATTACAACTCTCATCGGCAACTCTCATCAGCATGGCGTTTCGCTGCTGTCTTGCGGCGTTTTCCAAAAAAAAGCTTCAACTTTCCCGCTCCCTCTTCCGCCAGAATATTCCCGGTCACCTGCATATGGTGGTTAAGCCGCATCTCCGCCGGCAAGTCGATCACGCTCCCGCATGCCCCTGTCTTAAGGTCCACTGCGCCATAAACCAGCCGCGCGATACGGGCGTGAAAAATTGCGCCCACGCACATGACGCAGGGTTCCAGCGTTACATAAAGAGTGCAATCCGCCAAACGGTAATTACCCACATTTTTTGCCGCATTCCGCAATGCCATCACCTCCGCGTGCGCCGTTGGGTCCGCTGCCGAGATTGGGCAATTGTAACCACGTCCGATGATGACTCCATTGCTCACCACCACGGCGCCCACCGGCACCTCGCCTGCCTCTTCCGCCTGTGCTGCAAGCTCAAGCGCAGCGCGCATGAAGTCGGAATCATTATTGTTCATGGCTGCTCACGTTTCAGGTTACCGTAAAAATTCTCGGCGGTAAGAATGTACCTTGATATCTCATATCGTACTACTTGTAATGCATGCTGGGCATTATGCAATAGAAGAGGCGGCTACCAGGGCTTCTTGCTATTTGAAGCAAAATAGTCTATGAAAATAATAGTGTTAGTTAGTGTTGGTCAAGCGGTCCCGGTAAACCTTGAATAACCTTTCAGGAGATGAGTATGCCTAAATCTACGAAACCCACAAAACCTGCGAAATCGGAGCAATCAGCACAACCGGCGCAACCCGTGCAATCTGCTCAATCCGTGCAAAAAAAATTGAAGCCCCTCAAGGGTCAAGATCGGGTTCGTATGGCTCGATTATTTGAAAAAATTACCGGGAACGTGCAAGAGATGAGCACGATAATGAATCGCTTGCACGGCACGCCCATGTCCTGGACAAAATTTCGGATATCGTCTTCAGGCGCGGCGGGCACTGATGGTCCTTTTGTGATTACAGTGGTGTGCAACGAAGAAACCGGAGAATGTGGATGCTACGATCACGAGGGCGGAACGTGCGGTCCTTGCCCTGCAGTGGATATTTAGCACCGGCATCGACAGGAGACGACATGACTTCTAATTATATCGCTGACTCGAATAATTGGCCCAGGTTATCCGCCCTGGAGGACTGGCAGGACACTTACACTACGCTCCACATGTGGACACAGGTTGTCGGCAAGATACGATTGGCGCTCTCTCCGGATATCAACCACGGCTGGGGTTCTACCCTCTATATCACGACGCGCGGCCTTACGACCTCACCCATCCCTTACGGAAAGTTCACGTTTGCCATCGACTTCGACTTTATTGCCCACGTATTGCGCATCACCACCTCGGAAGGCGCGGATCGCGCGCTTATGCTGGAACCCATGCCGGTCGCGAGCTTCTACCGCAAGATAATGGAAGCACTTGCCGAGTTGGGTATCGAGGTCAAGATTTTCGCCCGGCCGGTTGAGGTGGAAGTAGCCATACCATTCGAGAAAGATACTCAACATACGAGCTATGATGCCGATGCCGTTTCCCGATTCTGGCATGCGCTCGTGCACGTGGATAGGGTTTTCAAGGATTTCCGCGCCCGCTTCATCGGCAAGGTGAGCCCGGTGCATTTATTTTGGGGCGGATTTGATCTCGCTGTGACCCGGTTTTCGGGGCGAACCGCACCGAAGCATCCGGGCGGGGCACCCAATGTCGCTAAGCGGATAATGGAAGAGGCCTACTCTCATGAGGTGTCGAGCGCGGGCTTTTGGCCGGGGACAGGTCTGGGCGAAGCTGCCTTTTACGCCTATGCTTATCCCACCCCTGCCGGTTTCAGTAAATATCCTGTTCAGCCAAAAGCTGCGTATTTCCACGACAAGCTTGGGGAATTCATTCTTCCCTACGAAGCTGTGCGAACAGCTGACAACCCGGCACAGGCGCTGCTCTCATTTCTTCAGACCACTTACGATGCCGCCGCCACGCTGGCGCACTGGGACCGGTTGGCGCTGGAGCGCAACACGCCGTCCACGTGATACGGAACGCGATGGTGTGGACGCAGCTATGATAATCTTCTACACTCGAAACCAGCCAATCAATTTTATTGGTTAACCGATGATTTTATTGGTTATCTGACGAGTGGCGGTATGGGGATAACGTACCGGGATATTTATACCGCCACAATTTGGAACCCTGGAAAAGAATGGAGTGCAAATATGACAACCAGACCCATACCCGATGGTTACCATACGTTAACGCCATACCTGATGATTGACGGCGCGGCCAAGGCCATCGAATTTTACACGCAAGCATTTAACGCAGCGGAATTATATAGATTGGGCGCGCCCGGCGGGAAAATCGGGCATGCCGAAATTCAAATCGGCGATTCCCGAATTATGCTGGCCGACGATTTCGGCTGTGAAAGCGCGTTCCGTACTTCGCAACCAGGGGCTGGCTCGCCGGTGGGCCTCCATTTATATGTCAAGGATGTGGACGCAATGTTTGCCCAAGCCACAAGTGCGGGCGCCAAGGTCATCAAGCCGGTCCAGGATCAGTTCTACGGTGATCGGACAGGCACGTTGGAAGATCCCTTCGGGCATATCTGGTTCCTTGCGACTCATAAGGAAGATCTCTCCCTGGATGAAATCAAGCAACGTGCCGCGGCGATGTTCAAGCAAGGCGGGGCCGATACCTAGCTGTAATAGCCTGCATTTGAAACCGCCTCAACCTGCATTCAGCGAGATTTTCGGCCCGAAATAACTGCAACTATCTACCCCGCAAATCAGGATTAACTGCAAATGAACCTGCATTTAGCCGTACCGACCTATATTTGATCTTAGCGAACCAGGCATAAGTGCGACTGACCTGGCTCGCTCTTCAGCAGTGGACGCCATCATTTTGTGGAGCACGGCCTATCTGCAGCGGGCTGTCGATCACCTGCGAAACTCGGGCCAGACCAGTTTCGGCCGCTTCGGACCCGTATACATGACTTCACCGCAGCGGCTTAGCGTGCTTTAAGCGCGAATCGTGTCTTCACCTCGATATGGGCGCAATACCGTAACGGTTCTCTCGGCCGGCACCAAGAAGTGGGTGCATTTAAACAAACGTCACAAAAGTTTCATAGGCTTTAATGCGATCGGTATTGTGAGTCGCACGGACTACTAACCAACATTACCATTTGGCCTCAGTGATGTGACAGCACTGCTCTAGCTGCACACCCTTCGACGTTTTGTTGCCATTTCAGTACTCCTTTTGGTTAACTCACTACCTGGCCAGATGGCGCACACGCAACACTTCACCATACGCCACGCTTCGCGACGACGGACATGATTGCGCTAAGAGATGCCGCTGTGGCCGGTGTCGGTGTAGTGCAGCTGCCGGTGGTCATGGCACGAGACCAACTGGCGGCTGGTTCATTGGTCAGGCTGGTGCCAGACTGGGCTTCGTGTCGGGAAATCATTCATGCGGTGTTTCCGTCCCGGCGCGGTCTTCTGCCATCTGTGCGGGCGTTAATTGATTTTCTCGCACGGCGTTTCGAGATGCTGCATGAGGACTAAGCTAACTTAAGAGCGCTACCTGAACTCGCGCAACGAGTCCATCTCTGCCACTGCGCCACTCATAGTTTCAAAAACAGGACTCTGATAACTGATTTTGCAGACTACACACCTATCCGTCTCCAGGTCTATACTCAGACCGCTTGCTTATTGCAACCAATTATCGGAGGATAAATGTCAAGACAATTATCTTGTAGCAAGGGCACAACGCCCATCAACCAATCTCTTCAGCCATTATTAATTCATGGTTTGAAAGGCATCGAAAAAGAAAGCCTCCGAATTAACCGGGAGGGATCAATATCATTGTCACCTCATCCGGTTCAGCTTGGAGCCGCGTTGACTCATCCGAATATAACAACTGATTATTCTGAAGCGTTACTTGAGCTAATCACGCCAGCATTATCGGATGGAACGGAAGTGCTGGACTCCTTAACGGATTTGCATAAATACGTCTGCGCAAATATCAACGACGAATTATTGCTCGCGGCAAGTATGCCTGTCGGCGATTTGCGGGACCCGGCAATTCCCATCGCTGAATATGGTTCATCCAATCTCGGGAGGATGAAGCACATCTACCGGCAGGGTTTAAGCTATCGCTACGGCCGCTGCATGCAGGTCATTGCCGGAATCCATTTCAACTACTCGCTTCCTGAGCCATTCTGGCCAGAATACCAGCAGTTCATGAAACATACGGGTGATCTGCAATCGTTCACTACCAGCGCTTATATGGGAATGATCAGAAACCTGCAGCGTTATGGCTGGCTTATCCTATATTTATTCGGCTCGTCCCCGGCAGTGGGCAAAAGCTTCATCGATAGCCGCAATTCTATTTATTCCGATACATTGCAGAAATTTGACGAGACTTCCTACTACAAGCCCTTTGCCACCTCTTTGAGGATGAGCGAGATAGGCTATTTGAATCCCGTTCAATCGATGTTTCATATTTCCTTTAACAGCATCGAAGAATATATACGGGATTTGGGCAGAGCAACAACGATACCTTATCTCGGATATGAAAGGATCGGGGCCAAGGTGGGCGACCAGTACCGGCAGTTGAATACCCATTTCCTGCAAATCGAGAACGAGTATTACACGCCGGTACGGCCAAAACAGCCGACGAGGTCCGGCGAGAAGCCGCTGCATGCACTGGGAAACCGGGGGATTCAATATATTGAAATACGATCCGTGGATGTCGATGTGTTTGAACCTGCGGGCATCGCGATCGAAACCACGCGCTTTCTTGAAGTGCTGAGCCTTTTCTGTCTATTCCAGCCCAACGCGAGGCATGACTTGAAGCAGCATGAGGAGATCAGCAATAACGCGTTGTCGGTGGCCAATCGCGGTAGGGATCCGAGACTGAAGCTGCTTAACAACGGGCATGAAATTCCGTTGCGGCAGTGGGCGCTGACGCTGTGTGAGCAGATGCGGGAAGTCTGTGAGATCCTGGATAACGGCAATGCCGATATCCCCTACACCCGCGCATTGCACCAGCAGATCGAAACAATTCGCCATCCCGAGTTGACGGCTTCAGCAAGGATGCTGTCGGCCATGAGCGCGCAAAAGATGTCGATTACCGAACTGGTATTGCAGAAGTCCCATGAATACACTCATTATTTCCAGAATGCCGCATTGGACGCCGCGGTAAAGAGGAATTTTGATCTCCAGGTCAAGACATCGCTGGCGCAACAGAAACAGCTCGATGTCACGGATGAGATCCCTTTCGATAAATACCTGAGCAGCTATTTCTCGCGAGGCGCCTCAGCCAGCATCATTCATTCCCTGGACTTGCCTCAAGACCTGCCTGTCTCCATGGTCGAAATTGCTGCTCGATAAATTGCGCATACTCATGAAGCGGCATGGAAGGATGCGCAAACCGTGAGATTTGCGCGTGGCCGGAATTGACCGACAAGGCGGATGACGATGAGCGACCCGCTGGTACCGGACAAAGGAGCCGGAGGAAATCCCGCTGCGGGAATTCGATGCTGTTTTGACGCGTAAGGACCCGCCATTCAACATGGAACATGTCTATACCACTTATCTGTTGGAATTGGCAGAAACCCACGTCATTCCTCCGTTTGAAGCAGGGCTTTCCCCATGACTCCGGCAATCGAAATCAGGCAGGTGCACAAGCGTTTCGGTGCATTGCATGCCTTGTACGGAATTGATCTCGAAATCGATACCGGCGAATTCTTCGCTTTGCTTGGCCCCAATGGAGCGGGAAAGACGACGCTGATCAATATTATCGCGGGTCTTACCCTTGCCAGCAGCGGCAGTGTCAGGGTAAAGGGGCATGATGTCGTCGCCGAGTACCGTGAAGCACGCCGCATGTTAGGCGTGGTGCCGCAGGAGTTGGTATTTGATCCGTTCTTTACCGTCCGGGAAACGCTTGTGTTTCAATCCGGCTATTACGGCATAAAGAAGAATAACGGCTGGATAGACGAGATAATGCACCATCTCGACCTTGCCGACAAGGCCGATACCAACATGCGTGCGTTGTCCGGCGGCATGAAGCGGCGCGTGCTGGTAGCGCAGGCATTGGTCCACAAACCCCCGGTAATCGTTTTGGATGAACCCACCGCAGGCGTAGATGTGCAATTGCGCCAGGCCCTTTGGCGTTTCATCAAGGAATTAAACCGCAACGGTCATACCATTGTGCTCACTACGCATTATCTCGAAGAAGCAGAGGCTTTATGCAACCGCGTGGCAATGCTAAAAAATGGCAGTATAGTTGTGCTTGAAAGCGTCAGAAATCTCATCAGCAACATTTCCGGACACCGGATACGGCTGCGGTTATCCCCCGATACGCTGCCGGCGGCGTTACAGCTACTGGCAATCAGCCACGACCAAGGCTACCACGTTCTGGCGCTCGAGGAATGCTCCCAGCTTGAAAACGTGATGGCGGCATTACGCGCCGCCCAGACCCAAATCCTGGAACTGCAGATATTGCAACCTGATCTGGAAGAAGTGTTCGTAAAGATCATGCATAGTGCAGAGAATCTGGAACCTGTATCGGTATGAATGGATTTCTCACGCTGCTCTACAAGGAATTGCTACGATTCTGGAAAGTGGGGTTCCAGACCGTATTTGCACCCATGCTGTCTACCTTGCTCTATCTTTTGATTTTTTCTCACATGCTGGAAGAACGGGTGCAGGCATATCCCGGTGTAACCTACACCGTTTTTCTGATTCCGGGACTGGTGATAATGGCTATGTTGCAGAACGCTTTCGCCAACTCCTCATCGAGCCTGATACAGTCGATAGTCTCGGGCAATCACATCTTTATGCTGTTATCGCCGCTTTCCTACCAGGAAATATTCACTGCCTATGTACTGGCATCGGTAGTTCGTGGTCTGGCGGTAGGACTTGGTATCTACCTGATAACGCTGTGTTTTTTTGAACTTCCCCTGTACTCGTTCGCATGGGTATTCGTATTTGCCTTGATGGGCACCGCATTGCTGGGCGCCTTAGGCATCATTGCGGGAATCTGGGCGGAAAAATTTGAGCACCTTTCTGCGTTGCAAAACTTTATCATCCTGCCACTGACGTTTTTATCGGGGGTTTTCTATACGATCTCCTCGTTACCTCCATTTTGGCGAGGATTATCGTATCTGAATCCGTTTTTCTACATGGTAGACGGATTTCGCTACGGCTTCTTTCGCATCTCCGATGTTTCGCCCTACCTTAGCCTCGGAGCTCTGGCGGCATGTTTCCTGACCGTATCATGGCTGACATTGCGAATGCTGAAAACAGGGTACAAAATCCGAAGATGATCCGTAGTGGTTTATCCACAATCTCCCCCTTTTCAGTTTGCCCTCCTTTTTTCGGTGTCGCCCTGTGGTACAAGGGGCTGAGTTTTTATGCCTATTATCTCTTGCCCGTTGCCTGGATGCTGGATTGAGGCCTGCGCCGTCTTGGAGAGATAATTGATTGGCGCCCTGCTTTTTTTGTGTCTCGCCCTCGCTCTTGGCATTTTCTGGAGCGATTCCCTCGAGCCTGGCTTCAAGGTGGAGAAGGTACTTTGCTTTCCTCGTTTTTATTCCTTATTTGGGCCTTCTACAGCCCTGATCCTTAAAAGTTGCGCCTGAAATTCCCAGGCGCAACTGGCGCGATATTAATGTTGCCAAATGATCAGCCGCAGTATGTATGGATCAGACTTCACGCCCGAATAGCCCTCCAAGGATTCTTCTGTCGATATGGTTATTAAGATAGGCTGCTCCAAACCCTCCGAAGAGTTCTTTTTTCGTAACATCCAGTTCCGATTCTTTAGCCGCCAGTATTTCACGCGTAGAAGGACGCTCGCACATTGCATCGTAAAACGTCTGTAATGCTGGATCATCTCGAAACAGATGCATCTCGGGTATTTCGAACAGTTCGGAAAACATTTGGCTAAGCTCGAGCGTATAGAACAACTGGAAATCTGGCAGAAAAGGCTCTTTGCCAAGCAGGAACGGCTCCATTCTTGATCCATTAACTAGTCGGGGCAGCCACATTTTGCTTAGCAAGACAGAACAAAGATTATAGATATGCGCTTCTTTTTCAATTTTGAGTTTCCATGCTTTTGGGAAATATGCGCTGACAACAAACCAGTTGAAGAATGGACCCGCAATGGAGAAAGTGATGAAGTCATTCTTGGCATCGACCTCTGCACAGAGTATCGGATCATCAATTGGATAAAACTTTCGTGCTTCTGGGTAGATTCTCGCGAGATAACGACAGATTGCGTGGCTTTCCGAAATATCAACACCATTGACATCCCTGAGAGTGGGAATTTTTCCAAGAGGATTTCGTTCTATGTGCTCTGGCGTGAGCGTGCTCCCCTGAAACGGAGACACTCGCTCATAGCGATAAGTTAGACCGGTTTCCGAGAGCATGTGGGCAACCTGACTCATATAAGGTGAGAGCCAGAATCCGTACAGCGTGCGCTCGACATTTGATTGTGTGGACATGGAATATTCCTTCTGCATTGCAGTTTAATGTTAAGTAGGTGCCTTATTAGGGGGTATATAGCACGATGTGCCCCGGTAGTAGTGTCAAGGGGATTCCAGTAAAGCTCAGTTAAAAATTAAACATCTAATCCCTCTATTCTTTATTTGCTTCATTCTCTTTACGCAGGGATTGTCGTATTTCCGCCATAAATTTCATCGGATCCTGTTCGAATTGTTGAACCAGATTCTCGTGCGCGTCACTTTCAGGAACATATTTTGCACCCCAACGTAACAGCTCCATGATTGGAGGCACTAGATCCAGGCATTTTTCAGTAGGCATATAAATAACCTTGCGCGCATTAGCCGGATCACGGCGTCGCAAAAGGATATGGCCTTCCTCCAGCTTTTTAAGCCGGTCAGAAAGGATATTGGTAGCGATTTTTTCCGGGGAATTCTGAAAATCCCCGAAATATCGCTTACGGAAGAAAATGAGATCACGAACGACAAGCAGCGTCCATTTATCGCCCAATATATCTAGGGCACAGCTGACTGGACAGGAGGAGCGGCTGATCTGATTTGATTTCGTCATAACTTTGCGCTTGCCTACATATTGACTTGCTTTTTGCAATCCAAAATTATACTTGCATTTTGCAATGAATCTAGGTAACAAGTATAAAAAAGTAAAAAAACGCTCTCTCCACGTTTGCGGGTTCTCGATCCCGCATTATCTCAGGCGCCTTGAAGCTCGCCAAACCTGTACTTGCTGGGATTTCATAAGCTTGTAGCCAAGCAGGGTAAGCAGCAGCAATGCAATCAGCGGTCCTATAGCAGCACGAAAGATATTCGCGTAATTGATCATCTGTACGCGCAACGCATACTCATAACGTACCGGAGGTACCGCCTCTCCAGTAATAAATACCGTATATAACCCCTTATCCAGACTGGTCTCTCCCCTCATTACCCCGTCGGGATGATAACTCGGACGCAGGTATGCCACCGTTTCATCATCAACCTCGCTTGTTCCCCGTACTACGCGTATCCCTACGGGAATGTCGCGCAACGCCTGATCCGCAAGGTCTATTACCAATAAAGTATTCCCTTCCCTGGGTATTTCTGTGCAGTATTGATTGCTGGGTTCATGTTGAGGCTGGTAGGCACTCAAATGCACCATGCTGTCATCATCAAGCCGGCGAGTGCATGTATCTTCATCCATCGACACCTTCCCGTGCGCCCCAGCCATGCCACAGTAAAGCGCTGCGGTGACAATAATAGTGAGCTGTATCATTTGCTTGATCATTTGATTGCTCCTTGAGGTAGGGTTCAACTGTGTATTCGTTATCCTTCGCATGCTGTTTTATTGTGGCTTATTGCAAATCGCCCCATCCCCCTGTAATGCGGGAGCGGGGCGATTTACTTCAGGCCACTGCTCAGATTCCTCAGTTAGCCCTTTACGGTACGATGCGATTGTTGAGGATGACTTTGCTCTGTCCATTCCAGACGACGTCGGTCAGGTTGGAGTAACGCGTGACGATCTGTGCCACAACGCCGCCTGCAAACAGGCCCGACCAGCCCAGTACCACAAAACCCCAGTGCAACGGGGCGCTAAAGAGCTCTTCCATGAACCAGAAGGCATGGCCCCATTCGTTCAAGCCTACGTTCGGCAGGATCATGAGCGGACCGGCAATAGCCATCACCAACGGGAACGAGGTTCCCCGCGAGTACAGCGGCAGACGCGTCATGGCATACAGATAGGTGGCCACGCCGCAGACGATGTACATCGGGAAGGAGCCATAGAACACCACCACGTGACTTGGGGTGAAGCTCGTGTCGCGGATGATGACCTGGTGCCAGGAGGCGTCCTGTTCGGTAAAGAAGCTACCACCCCAGTAAACGCCAAATAGGTAGACGCCCAGCCACATCATAAAATAAAAGTAGCGCTTGATCTCAAACTTGGGATCAAGATTGTCCAGTTGCTCCTTCGTGTCCCGGGTCTTCCAGATCCAGCCCCAGGTGATGAGGGCAAATATTGGCATGACGATCATGTGGACGCGCCATAGTCCCATCCAGACTTTCTCAAACTCCGGTTCCATCGAGTCCATCCCGTGCGAATATGCATAGGTCCGCTGATACCAGACCCAGAATATCGCCACCGCCAGCATGGTGATGAGCCCAAATTTGTACCACTTCGAGTCATACCATTGCGACATGTCGTAGTCCCGACCTCCCGCCTTAGCTTGGCCCGACGTTTCTAGTGTTGTTGCCATATCACTACTCCTTTAGATTAACTACCCACTACTGTTTGAGCAGATTTGACTTAGTTCTCCATAAATATATAAATAGGAATAAGTCCGTTTACATCATTCACCTTTGCAAAATACTTCGCCTATCAGGTAAAGACTTGAAACCCATTCCAGAATAGTGCTACTCCAAGCAGACCTAGCAGGCCAAACTTATACATCTTTGATTCGTGCAAAGTCGGCATGCTGGAAGCACGAACACCTGCTTGCGGATAGCTGCGCAACCTTCGATGTTTTGTTGCCATTTCAGTACTCCTTTTGGTTAACTCACTACCACTTCGTCCTGTAAGGAACTTCTTGCTAACCCAATTAGCAAGTATTTTTCTTGCAATTAGCAAGTGGTTAAAGTGTAGGCCTGGGGACAGAAGGTGTGTAGTCTGCTAAATCAGTTATCAGAGTTCTATTTTTGAAACGATGGGTGGCCCCTATGCAAGACCTGAATGACCTCTATTACTACGTCCAGGCTGTGGATCATGGCGGCTTTGCTCCGGCAGGCCGAGTCCTGGGCATGCCGAAATCGAAACTTAGCCGCCGCATCGCCAAGCTGGAAGAACGCTTGGGTGTGCGCCTGATCCAGCGCTCGACACGTCACTTTGCAGTTACGGACGCCGGCGAGACTTATTACACGCATTGCAAGGCGATGTTGGTGGAAGCTGAGGGGGCCCAGGAAGCCATAGACACCTTAAAAGCCGAACCTCGGGGTGTAATCCGGATGACATGTCCCATTCCGCTGGTGAATGCTTATGTGGGAGTGATGCTGGCCGATTTCATGGTGCGCTATCCGCACGTCACAGTGCAGATGGAGGCGACTAACCGGCGTGTCGATCTGGTCAGTGAGTCGGTCGACGTCGCTCTTCGTGTGCGACCACCGCCCCTGCAGGACAGTAACCTGGTTATGCGTGTTTTGGCTGATCGAGGCCAATGTTTGGTAGCCAGTCCTGCCCTTGTCCAGCGGCTCGGCTTTCCTGCTGCACCATCTGCTTTGAGCAATTGGCCTAGCCTGGGCCTGGGGGTCCTGCAACAAATCCACACCTGGGCGCTGCATGGACCGGATGGCGCACACGCAACACTTCATCACACGCCCCGCTTCGCGACGACGGACATGATTGCGCTAAGAGATGCCGCTGTGGCCGGTGTCGGTGTAGTGCAGTTGCCGGTGGTCATGGCACGAGACCAACTGGCGGCTGGTTCATTGGTCAGGCTGGTGCCAGACTGGGCGCCGTGTCGGGAAATCATTCATGCGGTGTTTCCGTCCCGGCGCGGTCTTCTGCCATCTGTGCGGGCGTTAATTGATTTTCTCGCACAGCGTTTCGAGATGCTGCAGGAGGACTAAGCTACCCTCGCAATCTGGTAGTTCCATGTGCCTAACTATCAGTAAGTGCGCCCATCCGCCCGGAAAGATCAGAATGATGAGCTCGTGTTCTTTTGCGGCATGTGCGGCGCCGAACTCAGGGAAACTGGCCGCCCAAGCGGGGACGGCCACCCAGATCTAGCGATCTGCTATTCCTGGAGTAAACGCCAGGTTAACAGGAAGCTTTTCCACCACAGTGTAAGGACTCGCCTTGTTTTCCTTTACCCATCTCTTCTCAGCTGCAGATTCAAAAGGAGGCGGAATCTCTCCCTGGAGAGACCAAAGATCGAAAGGTGTCTCGTCAATGGAAATCTCCCAATCGTAGCCTCTGTCCTTTACAAAGGGAGCAATAAGCTCATCGAGCGTTCTCACCCACCATTCCCGTATGACTGGGCCGGGTAGTGTCCGCGCAATGTGATCGACCCTGAACCGGACAAATTTGTTATTCGGCTCACCACCTACAAAGCAGGAGTCCTTGGCTATTTCCTCAAAAATGAAGACTACATAGAACTTCGGGATAGGAACGCGTGCATACATACTGGTAATCCTTTCGGATAGATCCTTTTTATCTTGAGCAGTGTATGCTCCAGCGGGATGATAAACTTTCCATAATGGCATGATTTTTCTCCTAAAATTGATCCTTGATTTGAGATGTGAACTACTTGCAGTTAGCAAGTGGTTAGAGTATAGACCTGGAAATGGATAGGCGTGTAGTCTGCTAGGTTGGTTATCAGAGTTCTACTTTTGAAACGATGGGTAGCTAACGACCTGCATTCAACGCGATTTCGAGCCAGGAATAACTGCAAATCAAAACGAGAGGCAGATTGGTGCAACAAACGGACGTTTGTTGCACTCGACCACAACCTCGACTTGCAACGGGACGCCCTGAAGGGGGCCGGATGCGAACGCATCTTTGAGGACACGGTGAGCCGGCGCCAAGGCGGATCGTATCGGTCTGGCCGCACTCTTGAACGTGTTGCGTTGGCGATGCTGTCGTCATATGGCGGCTGGATCGGTTGGGCCGCTCGCTCACGAACCTGATCCAATTACGGACTGACACAACCGCTCAGCCAAGCGGGCTACTAGGGGAGATTTGACATAAGGGAAATCAAAATACGTCAATGCTTTATAAGTTTCTGATTACCCATCTGTTTATATTCATAATTGCTAATTGAAATCATGGCCGAGGAAGTCAGATAAATCCTTGATTTATTGTCATGCGATGCAACTAACGTACATTAATTTCCCTTTCATCAAACCTCCCCTAAAAGCCGTTGAATGCACGTCGGGCCGTTTTTGATTGCAGGTCACTATACCTAGCAGTCTGTCGGACTTAAAGGAAGTCGGCTGCAAAAGTGTCTGGCTGGTTCATATTTCACCATTTTTTCGACCAAGAGGATAACTATTGGCCTTCAAAATCCGCAAAATCTGCCCTCAACCAGTCTCTTTTTCGCTGCGATTCTTTAAGTCCGACTGCGCCGCCTGGACCTCCTGACACCAACTCATCCTCCACGGTCC
The DNA here is from genome assembly GCF_000619905.2 of Nitrosospira briensis C-128. Taxonomy (NCBI): domain Bacteria; kingdom Pseudomonadati; phylum Pseudomonadota; class Betaproteobacteria; order Nitrosomonadales; family Nitrosomonadaceae; genus Nitrosospira; species Nitrosospira briensis. The sequence continues at coordinate 503,463 of NZ_CP012371.1, forward strand.
AATACGCGCTCATCCCTTCGTTATCCACAGTTCGGGTGGTTTTGCGAGAGCAACTTTCATTGCTCTGAACCTTTATTCCGAAGCAAAGCGGCATTCGCATCTCTTCATTGCGCTCGTAATCGCGTAAGTTCGCGTCGATACGCTATAATGCCGGTCTTTTGCTTCGACAATGCCAACGCTGCAAGGACACAACCTGACATGCGTGCGCGGTGACCGCAGATTATTCAGGGATATCAATTTCTCCCTTGAATCAGGCGGATTGATGCAGGTTCAAGGCCCCAACGGGAGCGGAAAAACCAGCCTTCTACGCATGCTGTGCGGTCTGGCGCTACCTGCCCAGGGGGAGATTCACTGGAATGGCGCTGAAATTCGTTCGTTAGGCGGAGACTATTATGGCGCGATGACTTATCTCGGCCATTTAAGCGGCGTAAAGGACGACTTGACTGCCATCGAGAACCTGCGTATTTCCAGCGCACTGGCAGGTGCGGAAATCGATGAACATAAGGCCCATGAAGCGCTGCAACACATGGGGTTGGGCGGACGCGAACTATTGCCGGCCAAGGTATTGTCGCAAGGCCAGCGACGCAGGGTAACGCTGGCGCGCCTGATGGTATGCAATACCGTGTTATGGATACTGGACGAGCCTTTGACGGCGCTTGATACTGCCGCAGTGAAGCTGATGCAGGGTTTAATGGAGCGACACCTGGAACACGGCGGTATGATAGTGATGACGACGCATCAGGAGATCGACATAACTGCCTCTGCAACCCAGCGGTTGCAACTCGCCTGACATGTTTTTCTGGATAATCCAGCGCGACCTTCTGCTCGCGATGAGACGGCGGGCAGATGTGTTGACCACACTGTTTTTTTTCATCATCGTGGTAAGCCTTTTTCCCCTTGGCGTGGGTCCGGAGATGAGCATGCTCCGAACCATGGCACCGGGCGTCGTCTGGGTTGCCGCACTTCTGGCTTCGATGTTGTCATTGGGGCGGATGTTCTCCAGTGATTACCTGGATGGCACATTGGAACAAATGCTGCTGTCGCCCCAGTCACTGTCTCTGCTGGTGCTGGGCAAGGCGCTGTCTCACTGGCTGGTGACGGGTGTGCCGCTTGTGCTGATGGCTCCGGTGCTGGGCATCCAATATGATTTGTCGGCGGACGCGTTGCAGGTGCTGACGGCTTCATTATTACTGGGAACCCCGGTTTTAAGTCTGATAGGCGCCATTGGTGCAGCGCTGACTTTGGGATTGAGAGGGGGCGGCGTATTGGTGTCGCTGCTGGTGCTGCCGCTATATATTCCGGTATTGATATTTGGCGCCGGCGCAGTGGAATCGAGCGTGGCGGGTTTGGGAGCTGCGGCGCATATGTCGCTGCTGGGCGCTTTTCTGCTGGCGTCTCTGGCCCTGGCGCCCTGGACGGCAGCTGTGTCATTGCGAATTTCGATGGAATAAAAAACCAATTCTGAATTCAAGGTTTTTAGGTTAAAATTTAAAGCTAAGCACTTGAGGCGCAAAACCTCGAATATGGAGTTCAGTATTTTTTGACATGGCGATTAACTGGTTCAAATATTCCTCTCCGGCGAGTTTCTATTTTCTTGCCGGTAAAATGATCCCGATTTTTTCCGTTGCCGCGATTGTATTGTTCGCGGTGGGGCTTTATATCGGGTTTTTTGTTGCTCCGACCGATTTTCAGCAGGGTGAAGCTTATCGCATCATTTTCATTCACGTCCCTGCCGCCTGGATGTCAATGTTCCTGTATGTGATAATGGCGATGTGGTCCGGTATCGGCCTCGCATTCAATACCCGCCTGTCTTCCATGGTGGCCACCGCGATTGCCCCGACAGGAGCGATGTTTACCTTTCTTGCCTTATGGACCGGTGCACTGTGGGGCAAGCCCATGTGGGGAGCGTGGTGGGTATGGGATGCGCGGCTTACATCCGAATTAATCCTGCTGTTTCTCTATATCGGCTTCATGTCGTTGCAGGCTGCAATAGATGACCCGCGCCGCGCCGACAAAGCCGGCGCAATGATTGCGTTGGTAGGGGTGGTGAACATACCGATCATCTATTTCTCCGTAAAGTGGTGGAATACCTTGCATCAAGGTGCCTCCGTCAGCGTGACGCAATCGCCGAAAATGGCTACCACCATGCTGACCGGCATGCTCATCATGTCGATCGCGTGCTGGATGTATGCGATCGCAGTGGTACTGATCCGCACGCGGACAATTATTCTGGAACGCGAGCGCCACACGGCGTGGGTAGGTGAGTTACAAGGGGCAGGGGTGGCTTCGTGAACTGGACGAGCGTGGCCGATTTTCTCGATATGGGTGGATATGGATTCTACGTATGGGGATCCTATCTGGTGTCGGTTCTCTGTATTGTCGGAGAAATTGTTCTGGTTTTTAACCGCAAGCGAACTTTGCTCAGACATCTCAGTCTGATTCATCAGTCAACTAAACAAGAGAAGGGAAATGAAACCACGTCATAAAAAACTGGCAATTATCGCTTCAAGCGTGACTGCATTAGGCGTTGCTTCGATACTGGTTTTGAATGCATTCCAGAGCAACCTGGTCTTCTTCTTCAGTCCCACCCAGGTAGCAAACAACGAAGCGCCGGTGGGCAAGAGCTTTCGCATCGGCGGGCTCGTGGAGGAAGGAAGCGTCAAGCGGCAGCATGATGGCGTGACAGTGAACTTCGTGGTAACGGATACCGCAAAGGTTATCCCGGTCGTATACACGGGCATCCTTCCCGATCTGTTCAAGGAAGGCAAGGGCGTGGTAGCCCAGGGAAAGCTCGCGCAGAATGGCGTTTTTCGCGCAGATGAGGTGCTTGCGAAACACGATGAAAATTACATGCCGCCGGAAGCCGCCAGTGCCCTCGATCAGGCGGACAAGGCACGTAAAACCGTGCTGATGCAATAGCACGGATAGTGCAAGGCCGGGCAGGCCGGGAAAACTTTCCTGAACTTCAAACCTGACCTCAGTTCCGATTCCAAATCCATAAACCATAACCGATACCCTTAGCCATGATTCCAGAACTTGGTAACTTCGCTCTGATTCTCGCCCTGCTGCTGGCGCTTATACAAGGTACCCTGCCCATTATCGGCGCAGCCCGCGCCATTCCCTCATGGATTGCGCTGGCCCGTCCGGTGGTTCAGGGACAGTTTGTGTTTGTCCTCATCGCATTTTTCTGCCTTGCCTATTCATTCGTCAACAGCGACTTCACGGTTATAAACGTCGCTCAGAATTCGAATTCGAAACTGCCGGTGGAATATCGGTTTGCCGCAACATGGGGTTCGCATGAAGGGTCTCTGTTATTGTGGACATTAATGCTGGCGACCTGGTCGGTCGCGGTCAGCGTGTTCAGCCGTCACCTGCCGAATGAGATGGTAGCGCGGGTACTCGGCGTCATGGGCCTGGTGAGCGTAGGTTTCCTGTTGTTCATGCTTTTCACCTCGAACCCCTTCGACCGGATGCTGCCGGGCGCCATGGAGGGAAGCGATCTCAATCCCCTGCTGCAAGACCCGGGCATGGTCGTTCATCCACCCATGCTCTATATGGGTTATGTAGGCTTCTCCGTCGCATTTGCTTTCGCCATTTCCGCGCTGCTCAGCGGGCAAATGGATGCAACCTGGGCGCGTTGGTCGCGCCCGTGGACTACAGTCGCCTGGCTGTTTCTCACCATCGGCATCATGCTGGGAAGCTGGTGGGCCTATTATGAGCTTGGATGGGGCGGCTGGTGGTTCTGGGACCCGGTGGAGAACGCTTCTTTCATGCCATGGCTGGTTGGCACGGCACTGGTTCATTCCCTGGCGGTAACAGAAAAACGCGGCAGCTTCAAAAGCTGGACCGTACTGTTGGCCATATGCGCGTTCTCCTTGAGTCTGCTCGGTACATTCCTGGTCCGCTCGGGTGTGCTGACCTCCGTTCACGCATTCGCAACCGATCCCAAACGCGGTATTTTCATTCTGGCTTTTCTGGTTATCGTCATCGGAAGCTCACTGCTGCTTTTTGCCTGGCGTGCGCCAAAGATCGGATTGGGCGGCAAGTTTGAACTGGTATCGAGAGAATCGATGCTGCTCGCCAACAATCTATTGCTCATGGTAGCGGCAGGCAGCATCCTGCTGGGCACGCTTTATCCGCTGATCATGGATGCGCTTGAGCTCGGCAAATTATCGGTTGGCCCCCCCTACTTCGAAACAGTATTTGTCCCGCTGATGACACCAGCGATTTTTCTGATAGGCGTGGGTCCCCTCGCCCGCTGGAAACAGGCAAACCTGCCTGAACTTGCAATACGTCTGCGCTGGGCCTTCGTTATCAGTGTGGTGACCGCCCTATTGATGCCGTTCGTCATGGGCGAATGGAAACCTTTCGTAAGTTTCGGTCTGCTGCTGGCTTTCTGGGTCATTGCCAGCATCATTGTCAGCCTGGTACATCGCCTGCAAAGCAGTGGCAGGAAGGGTTTGTTCGCGAAACTTGCCGCGCAGTCACGTAGTTATTACGGCATGCATGCCGCACATCTGGGCATAGCGGTGTTCGTTATCGGGGTAACGCTCGTCGGCGGTTATGAAACCGAGAAAGACGTGCGCATGGAAGTCGGCGATACCGTCGAAGTAGGAGGCTATACATTCCATTTCAACGGTGCAAAGAAGGGAACGGGGCCGAATTACGTAGCGGATATCGGCAATATGGATGTGCTGCGTGACGGTAAAAAAGTGACCGTCATGGAACCGGAAAAACGCGTCTACAACGCATCGGGAATGGCTATGACCGAAGCAGCGATAGATACCGGTATTCTGCGTGATCTCTATGTTGCCCTAGGCGAACCACTGGAAAACGGAGCATGGGTGGTGCGTGTTTACCATAAACCGTTTGTCGACTGGATCTGGTTCGGATGTCTGTTGATGGCATTTGGCGGCGCCCTGGCTGTGACCGACCGGCGTTATCGTCTTTCGCCACGCAAACAGCGCGAGCCTGTTGACGACAAAAAAGCAGTGGACAAAGCCGGCAAGCGTGGCAAGCCCGGAACAGCCACCCCTGCGCCTTTGATTACCAGGAGCGGAAAGGCATGACGCGTTTCCTGCTGCCGCTGGCGGCATTCATTGTCCTTGTCGCGTTTCTGCTTATTGGCCTGAATCTCAATCCCCGGCAGGTTCCTTCGCCATTAATCGGAAAACCGGCCCCTGAATTCCGTCTGGAGCAATTGCACGAATCGGAAAAGATGCTGACGTCCAAAGACAATCTTGGCAAGGTATGGCTGCTGAACGTATGGGCTTCGTGGTGTGTCTCATGCCGCGAGGAGCATCCAGTATTGGTTGAGCTGGCCAAGTCGGGAATAGTCCCGGTCTACGGCCTCAACTACAAGGATGAGCGCGACCTGGCCTTGCAGTGGCTCAGGCAATTCGGCGACCCCTACACCGCAAGTGCCAGAGATCCGGAAGGGAGGACAGGCATAGATTATGGTGTATATGGCGTTCCGGAAACTTATGTCATCGATAAAAACGGAGTCATCCGTTACAAACAGATTGGTCCGGTAACGGTGGAAGCACTTGAAACGAAAATTCTGCCGCTGGTGAAGGAGTTGCAGGGATGAGTTTTGTCAGTATGAAAAAGCTCGCCTTGTTGCTCGCCCTGATGCTTCTGGTGCCTTACGGCTGGGCCAAGGAAGCAGCGCCGGTGGCAGAAGATCCCGAGATCGAGCGGCGCATGATCGCGTTGTCCGAAGATCTACGCTGCCTCGTATGCCAAAACGAATCCCTGGCGGGTTCACGGGCTGATTTTGCCAATGACCTGCGGCGCGAAATTCGCGAACAGATGCATGCAAACAAAAGCGACAAGGAGATTGTCGACTTTCTCGTGGCACGTTATGGTGATTTTGTACTCTATCGCCCTCCAGTCAAACCTTCGACCATGTTCTTATGGTTCGGTCCGTTTTTCTTTCTTCTGATTGGGGCGGTACTACTGGTCGTTTATCTCAAGCGCCGCCGCAATCAGATTGAAGAACCAATGCTATCCGAACAACAACGCCAGCAGGCTGAGTCCCTGCTAAAGGAAAGCAAGGGTAATAACGCATGACGTCATTTTGGGTTGTCGCCGGCATATTTATTGTCGGTGCCTTGCTGTTCGTTCTTCCTACGCTGTTGAGTAAAAGAGATCGCCAGACTGGCGTGGCGCGTGATGCGACCAATGTCAGCATTTACCGCGATCAACTGGCCGAACTCGATAGCGACTTGCGCAATGATATTCTGACTCACGAGCAATACGAACAAAGCAAACGCGAATTACAGCAGCGGATGCTGCAGGATATTCCCGACGGCGAAGTTATGGAGGCAGCGGCAACAAGCGGAAATCGCAATGTTGCCACCATCACATTAACAACGCTTGCCGTGCCGCTGCTGGCGGTTTCGCTTTATCTCTGGTTGGGCAATACAAAGGCTTTATTACCACAGCCACCGATCGAGCAGGCCGCCATGTCCGCGGAGGAAGGCCATCCAAATTTTTCAGCAGTACTGGAAAACCTCATAGAGCGGCTCAAAAACCAGCCTGATGACCCAGAAGGCTGGCTCATGCTGGGACGAACCTATGCAATGATGCAGCGCTTCGACGAAGCAAAGGATGCTTATGAGAAGACGCTTGCCCTGAGCCCGGACAACTCCCAGGTCATTACGGATTATGCTGACATCTTGGCAATGACAAATAATGGCAGCCTGTTGGGAGAACCTCTCGAACTGATCAATAAAGCACTGCGCCTGGATCCCGGCAATCCCAAGGCGTTGGCGCTGGCCGGTACGGCTGAGTTTGAGAGAAGAAGATTCAAGGACGCCGCCGCCTATTGGGAAAAACTACTGGCGCTTATTCCACCCTCCGAGTCGGAGTTGACGGAGTCGGTTAAAAACAGTATCGCAGAAGCCAAATCCCTGGCATCAGGGAAAGGCAGTTTAATGGCAAGTGCGCAGGATCAGCCATCCAGCAACCGGACTCCTCCTCCTGCCAATAAGCCCGAACCGGTTGCGGGTACAACAGCCTCGACTTCGTCAGGCACGCTTTCCGGTAAGGTTACGTTGAGCCCCGCACTCGCTGGCAAGAGTTCGCCCAACGATAGCCTGTATATCTTTGCCCGCGCCAAGGTGGGGCCAAAAGCACCGCTGGCGACCCTGCGCCTGGAGGTCAAGGATTTACCGGCGACTTTCTCGCTGAGCGATGCGATGGCCAGATCCGGCGTGCAGCTCTCCAGTTTTGCGGATGAAATGGTGGTAGGCGCCAGAATCTCAAAATCCGGCTCACCTATGCCGCAAAGTGGCGATTTGCAAGGTTTCAGCCAACCAGTGAGGATTGGCGCCAAGGGTATCAATGTTGTAATTGATCAGCAGTTACCCTAACCGGGAAGCAACTGTTCAACCAGGGTATAGGCCCCCTTGCCCTATGTTGCTGGACGCAGAACGTCCAAGCGATACGAAGCGCCAGTTATGCACGAAAGTAGGTCGGGCTCTGCCCGACATCGTTTCTTGATCGTCGGGCGGAGCCACGACCTACGTGGGATGACGCAGGATTACAGCGGAGTCTGGCGTTCGGATATCAGCCGTTTACCGACAGGAGGACGCTGGCGCCTTGGGCGTTGCCTTCCGTGTTCTTGAGCATCTTCATGTGCATTTCAAACTGATGGGAAAGCGAGATCATATCGACCAACTAAGGATGCACAAAAGTATTGTAGGGCGGCAGTAGCGAGGCAATTCGCTTACTGCCGCCCTACCCTCTGGTTTTGTCCGACTTTCTCCACGAGAATCGGCTGTTCATCCCCAACCCCATCCATTGGTAAAGCTCCCTGGCCGTAAAGCGCCATCACTTCCATGACGTTCGTCAGCGATTCTCTATGTCTGCGGCAACCCAAAGGCAACCACAAGCAGGCTTGCAGCATCTATCGGTTGGTTAGCGGCGTAACTGGTAATTTACCCAGAGCGCTGCGGTTAACAACAGCACCGCTCCCGCTTGATGAGCTGCCGCCAGCGGAAGCGGGACGACAAGCAACAATGTGGAAATTCCCAGGCTTATCTGTATGCCAAGCATAACCAATAGCAGCGTGCATGCGAGGCGAGCCGAACCTGAAAGTGGCAATTTTCTGGATTTAAGCCAGAAAATTGGAATAAGGATCGCGAGCATCCAGGCAATGAGGCGGTGGTCGAATTGAACCGTTGCCATGTTGTCGAAGAAATTTCGGTACCATGGTTCCAGCATGAATATTTCGGGCGGAATGATATGTCCGTTCATCAAGGGAAAAGTATTGTAGGCAAAACCCGCCTGGATACCCGCCACAAAACCTCCCGATAAAATCATTATGAATATCAGGGTGGTCAGCGCAGTCGAGAAACGGCGTAAACTGCCTAATCCGCTGCTGGATAATGATGTGCCGACGGGATAAAGCAGCTCTAACGCCACCCAAAACATAGCGGCATAGATGGCGAAAGCAAGCCCCAGATGGGCTGTCAGCCGATATTGGCTAACATGAGGGTTATCCACCAACCCGCTCTTTACCATATACCAGCCCATTGCACCCTGCAGGCCTCCGAGAACAAAAATGCCGGCCAACTTCAGGCCCAATGGCCGGTCGATTGCTTTTTTCGCAAGGAAATATACGAAGGGCACAAAAAAAGCCAATCCGATGACTCGCCCCAACAGGCGGTGAAAATATTCCCACCAGAAAATGCCTTTGAATTCCTCCAGGCTCATGCCGACATTGATCTTTTTATACTGAGGCGTCTGATGGTATTTTTCGAAAAGCTCGTCCCAATCGCTCTGGCCGAGCGGGGGCATGGTGCCGACGATGGGTTGCCATTCGACAATGGACAGTCCGGAATGGGTGAGCCGGGTAACGCCGCCGACGACCACCATGGCAAATACCAGAGCGCAGCAAACAAGCAACCAGATAGCAATGGGTTTGTGCATGATAAAATTGGAAGTTAACTGTATGCGGAAATTAACGATGACGAATGAATCGCCGTCTAAAGATTTTTCAAACCGGGGGATTCGAGGATTTATTTCGCGCGCATTAAACGTTGTTTGTCGCGCACCCACTCTTTCTGTTTCTCGGACTCGCGTTTGTCATGCTGCTTCTTGCCTTTGGCCAAGCCGATTTCAAGCTTGATTTTACCCGCCTTATAGTGCATATCCAGCGGCACCAGCGTGTACCCCGCACGCTCCACCTTGCCGATAAGCCGTTTAATTTCCTCGGCATGCAGCAACAGCTTGCGGGTACGAACCGGATCCGGCTGGATATGAGTGGAAGCCGCCAACAAAGGGCTGATATGACAACCGATCAGAAACAGTTCACTATTACGAATGACAACGTAAGCTTCTTTTAACTGAACCCGCCCCGCGCGGATCGCTTTGACCTCCCAACCTTCGAAAACTACGCCTGTTTCATGCTTCTCTTCGATAAAATAATCGTGAAAGGCTTTTTTATTCTGAACAATGCTCATGTATTGGAAGAAAAAGGGTGAGTTCCATGCGGGTTTCGTGTATTTTAGCAGCTTTCAATACTGTCTCGTTCGATCCGGGCAGTTTATCTTATGGCTGAAATCGAAAAGTCAGTACTGATAGGGCACTCTGCGAGCCAGATGTTCGCATTGGTGGATGCAGTGGAAGACTATCCCAAGTTTTTGCCGTGGTGTGGCGGTTCATCCGTCACTCCGCAAAGTGATTCGACTACGCATGCAACGATCCAGATCGATTATCACCACATTAAGCATAGCTTCACTACCAAGAATATCAAGCATCCGCCGGAATTGATCACCATGACGCTGCTGAACGGTCCATTCCAAAACCTGGATGGCCACTGGCGTTTTACCCCCTTGGCGGAGAACGCCTGCAAGATAGAATTCCGTTTGCATTATACGTTCGCGCACATGATTCTCGAAAAGCTGGTGGGTCCGGTATTTTTCATAATCGCCAATAATCTTGTGGACGCATTCATCGAGCGTGCGGAGGAGGTTTATGGGAGTTCATGAGCGCAAGATCGAGATCGAAGTCGTCTACGCCCTGCCGGAGAACCAGATTATGCGGCAGATAACCGTGCCATCCGGAACAACAGCGAGGCAGGCTGTGGAGCTTTCCGCAATCATCGATCTTTTCCCTGGAATAGACCTTGCCCACAATAAACTGGGCATATTTGGCAGGTTGGTCAAACCTGAAGCGGTCCTGCGTGAAGGCGACCGTGTAGAGATCTACCGGCCCTTGATGGTGGATCCGAAAGAGAGTCGCAGGAGGCGGGCGAAAGAACTCAAATCAATCCGCAAGACGGAAACATAAACGGGAAAGTTCTTCACCGCATTATCACAAAAAAATACTCCCACCTCATCTTTCCACGTCTTGAGAATATAAGCGATCCCCTGCTATCGGGGGTCCGCTCCATCGAAGCGTTTCCCATCTTGTTGACGGTGATTATTATTATCATTATCATCACCGGCACCACGTTGTTGCCGTAACAATCCTGATTTTCGTCCCCGGCCGCCTGATCAGGCCGGGCATCCGACGTCAAATGTTGTAGAAAGATACCACGGCGGAAAAAAAGGATATCAAATCGAGAATGGGACAAACAGGGCCCAATATGGAGAACTCATGACACGCTCGTTTTCATTTGCAATAGGCTTACTCACGCTTTCGCTCCTCACTGCATGCGCAGGTCAATCCCGCTTGGCAAAATCTGACTCATCCCGGTATCAGACAGTAGAACGTCCGGTTGCCGGCTGTGCTGCTGGTGAAGACCCTTTCAACTGCGATCGCCGTGCCATTCTTGCAATGCTGGGTGGATATGAAGTTCAGTTCAGGTTTGAGGAGACGGTGGTGTTGAAACCAGGCTATGAGCGTAAAGAACCCAAGCGCAGCATGGGTTTTGAGTCCGTGGTGCTGGTCGAAGATACCGGCAAACGGATTTCGCTGCAACACATTCTTGTAATGGGTGGCGGCGCCCTTACTAAGCACTGGCGTCAGGACTGGATATATGAGTCGCCAAAGCACTGGGTATTTGTGGGCGACCAACGCTTTGAGGAGCAGGAGCGCAATGCGGCCGAGATACCTGGCACCTGGACGCAACTGGTTTACGAAGTCAATGATGGCCCGCGGTATGCCGGCAACGGAAAATGGAATCACAAATACGGGATATCGACCTGGACCTCCGGGCGGACTTGGCGGCCGCTACCCCGGCGCGAATACACCAAGCGCAGCGATTATCAGCTGATCAATGCCGAAAACCGTCAAACGATTACCCCACAAGGCTGGGCGCACGAGCAGGACAATACCAAAGTCATACGCATAAAAGATGGCAAGGACATACCGCTGGTCCGTGAGTTCGGCTTCAACGACTATCGCCGCATTGAAGGCTACGACTTCGGACCCGCATTAGCCTATTGGAAGGGAACGTCTGATTTCTGGTCGGAGGTGCGCGCACGTTGGGCTAACCGGTTCGCCGCGAACGGATCGATAACACTGTCTCTTCAAACAGGCGACGAGAGCTTTAACCAGACACTGCTCGACCTTGGGGACGCATACATGAAAAACCCCCAGTTTAATTTATACCAGAAGCAGCTTGACGATGCCTTCAGCAAATTCGTCCATGTGAATACACCCTCGCCAGCTATCAAGCGCTGAGCGTATGCGTGGCTGGCCGTCGAGCCGTATACTAAGAGGCAATCGTATACTGTCAGGCAGGTAAACGCAGATCGGAGCAAGGAAGCCAAAAGAAGCTTGGTGAGGCAGATGATTGGACGTGGTTTCATTGAGGATGATGGTACCTGAAGCGCGGCCAAGTCAACAGATAGGCTTCCTTTCTTTTTTCTTCCGGGCGGGATACCAATGAAAATGTACGAGATTCCCATCGTAGCGCCCTACCGGCTTGATCTTACGGTAAGCGTGCTTCGGCGGCTCTCGACGAATATCGTTGATCTACTCACGCCGGAAGGACAATATGTCCGCGCACTCGTTGGCCCGCCAGAGCCTGTGATCGTCCGGGTCATGCAGAACCAGCAGGACTCATTGTCCGCCACCATCGAGGGCGATACGAATAACGAGCCGGATGTGTTCGGGCTCGTGCGCAAGATACTCGGCTGCGATCATGATCCGATGGATTTCGAACATTCGGCTGCGGCCGTCCCATGGCTGGCCCCCCTGGTTCAGCGCATGCAGGGTGTAAAACCGCCCCGCTATCCCACTCTCTGGGAAGCCTGCGTTAACGCGATTGTGTTTCAGCAATTGAGCCTGGCATCCGCCACTGCGATCATGTGTCGCTTGATTGTCGCCCTGGGACAATCGGTGAGAACCGAAGGCATACCTGTGCCATTGTATGTATTTCCGACTGCGGAAAACTTTTCGCGTGCAACCGACGATCTTCTGCGCAAAACCGGGCTCAGCGCCAGCAAAATCGCAACATTGCGGCGCGTGGCCGAAGCGCTCGCATCCGGCAGGATTGATACGGCTAAACTGGAGCAATGCAAGAGCGAGGATGCGGCGGCCATCCTTCGGCAGATAAAGGGTATGGGTCCATGGACGGCAGCCGTCATTCTGCTGCGCGGCTTGGGACGGCTGGATGTGTTCCCCGCAAATGACACCAGCGTGGCGAGTAATATTGCGCTCGTCTCGGGCACTGCACCGTACGATGCAGAGAACGTTCTGGATACTCTCGGTCCGCAGCGGGGGATGCTGTACTTTTATCTGCTGCTCGCCCGCCTGGAATCCCGCAGTGAGATCGGCCTTCCGTCGTTCGAGAGAACGTAACCAACCGCTCAACGTGCGGTGAAACTACCAGCAGTGTCTCAGGCATTTATTTTTTTTAGCGCCGATCCTTTATGCATCGCGATGTGGTCGGTCTTGTCGCTCTTGATCTCATATTGCGGCTCATCCTCGCTCGCATGATGCGTATAGCCCTTGTAGGCGACGTCTTTTGTATGCACTTTGATAATCTTTCCGCTGACGTGTCCGGCTTCCGAGTTCCAGGTGACATGATCGTCGACTTTGAATTTGCTTATCACGATGTTTGGCTCCTTACGGCTAATGCTTACGACTAAACGGACGGCGGCTGATTCGAATATTTCTCTCCCTTCGTGAGAATTGTCTGGACAGACTGCTAGACCCCGTGCAGCAGCATCGCCAGGATAGAGTTGTTTTATAGATCGATCAACGCACATCGTCAAGGACTGGCTCTTACACGCGTCCGCCAAAACTTTCGGGATTGAAGGTTTGGCCGTGCACCTATTTGTCATACCCGGAATACCGCTTCGGATATGCTGGCTCGTCCATCTTGAAATAGTTCATTCGCCACAATCCATGAGGTTCGTTATAATGCCGCTTTGTGAAGGATCAATGCCATGAGACTGGTTGAGAAAGCTCTAACCTTCGACGATGTTCTGCTGCTTCCCGCCCACTCGGTGGTTTTACCACGCAACGTTGCCTTGACGACGCGCCTTAGCCGCGAAATTTCCCTTAATATACCGCTGGTTTCGGCCGCGATGGATACGGTGACCGAGGCGCCGCTTGCTATCGCGCTTGCGCAGGAGGGCGGCATCGGTATTATCCACAAGAATATGTCGGCGGAATCCCAGGCAGCCCACGTAGCCAACGTCAAGCGCTTCGAAAGCGGGATAGTGAAAGATCCCATCACCATCCCGCCGGACATGACAGTCCGTGACGTACTCAACCTCATCCGAAAATACAAAATATCCGGCTTACCCGTAGTGGAAGGATCGAAAGTCGTCGGTATCGTCACCAACCGGGACCTTCGTTTCGAAACCAACCTGGATCAACCTATCAAGAACATCATGACGCTGAAAGAGCGGCTGGTGACGGTAAACGAAGGCACTGGCCGCGAGGAGGCGATGACGTTGCTGCACAAGCATCGCCTGGAGCGAGTCCTGGTGGTGAACAGTAACTTCGAATTGCGTGGACTGATTACCGTAAAGGACATAATCAAGACATCCGAGCACCCCAATGCATGCAAGGACGACCTGGGGCGTCTACGCGTAGGCGCGGCCATTGGCGTCGGCGACGGCAGTGAAGAACGCGCGGAAGCACTCGCCGAAGCAGGCGTGGACGTGATCGTGGTGGATACTGCGCATGGACATTCACAGAGCGTACTTGACAGGGTACAGTGGGTAAAGAAAAGGTTTCCGCAAATCCAGGTTATCGGCGGGAATATCGCTACTGCTGCTGCCGCCAAAGCTCTGGTTGACCACGGAGCTGATGCGGTAAAAGTCGGAATAGGCCCTGGCTCAATCTGCACGACCCGCATTGTTGCAGGCGTCGGTGTGCCGCAAATCACCGCAATCAAAAACGTATCCGAAGCGTTGGCAAACACCGGCGTACCGCTGATCGCCGACGGCGGCATCCGCTATTCCGGCGATATCGCCAAGGCAATTGCCGCAGGAGGCAACTCTGTGATGTTGGGCGGATTGTTCGCGGGCACCAGCGAAGCGCCAGGCGAAATCGAGCTATTCCAGGGACGGTCCTATAAAACCTACCGCGGCATGGGGTCACTTTCTGCAATGCAGCAAGGTTCGAGCGACCGCTATTTCCAGCAAGCCGAGCAGAACGCCGAAAAACTGGTACCGGAAGGCGTAGAAGGCCGTGTTCCCTTCAAAGGCAGTGTCATTGCCGTAATTCATCAGCTTATCGGTGGGTTACGCTCCGGCATGGGTTATCTCGGTTGTGAAACAATTGAGGACATGCACGCCAAAGCCGAGTTTATCGAGATTACCTCTGCCGGCATTCGCGAATCCCACGTCCATAACGTGCAGATCACGAAAGAAGCACCGAATTATCGTGTGGAATAAGCTGTTGATGTAACGCAGTGTAGTACATCAAGATATCGCTACTTGAATGATTCAAATTGTCTCCTCATGCTGCGCTGCCCGTCCTCACAAGTGGGATAACTATGCAGCCTTTCTCGCGCCTGCATAGCTCCGATCACGCCATTTTTAACTTTTCATTCAAGTTTTACTTGAAACTGCCGGATATCCCGGCGCACCCTATCAGGCCATGCACCAAAAAATACTCATTCTTGATTTCGGTTCCCAATATACGCAACTGATTGCCCGCCGAGTCCGGGAAAGCAACGTCTACTGCGAAATCCACGCATACGACGTGAGTTCGCAATTTGTCAGGGATTTTGCGCCGAAAGGTATTATTCTTTCGGGCGGTCCGGCTTCTGTAGCAGAGTTTGAAACGCCACGGGCTCCGCAGATCGTTTTTGAGTTAGGTGTGCCGGTGCTGGGTATCTGCTATGGTATGCAGACCATGGCCGCCCAATTGGGCGGTGCGGTTGAAAATTCCAAGGTGCGCGAATTCGGTTACGCTGAAGTGCAAGCGAAAAACAGAATTGCTCTGCTGCGAGACATATACGACCATACCGATACCGCAGGCAAACAGACTCTCGACGTGTGGATGAGTCATGGTGATGCTGTCACCAAGCTTCCTTCCGGCTTTGAAGCCATGGCCAGCAATGCCTCCACGCCCCTGGCTGCCATAGCGGACGAGGCGCGAAAATTCTATGGCATACAATTCCATCCGGAAGTGACTCACACCCCGCAGGGCAAGGCCATTATCGCGCGGTTCGTGCACGAAATTTGCGGGGCCGGGCATGACTGGAATATGCCTGACTACATGGAAGAAGCGATCGGCAGAATCCGTTCCAAGGTAGGAGCGGACGAGGTTATTCTGGGCCTGTCCGGTGGCGTCGATTCATCGGTAGCCGCAGCACTCATTCATCGCGCCATCGGCAAACAACTTACCTGTGTATTTGTGGATAACGGCCTGCTGCGGATGAACGAAGCCGAACAGGTAATGGATACCTTCAGCAGAAATCTGGGCGTAAAAGTCATCCATATAGACGCCAGCGGAGAGTTTCTCAAGCACTTGCAAGGCGTCAGCGATCCTGAAATGAAACGCCGCATCATCGGTCGGGAATTCGTCGAAGTGTTTCAGCGCGAAGCTGCGAAAATTCCTAGTGCGCATTGGCTTGCCCAAGGTACGATCTACCCGGACGTGATCGAATCCGCAGGCGGAAAAACGAAAAAAGCGCAGACCATCAAATCGCATCACAATGTAGGCGGCCTGCCCGATACACTGCATTTGAAACTTCTGGAACCGTTGCGCGAATTATTCAAGGACGAAGTACGCGAACTTGGGGTAGCGCTGGGACTTCCGCACGACATGGTCTTTCGCCACCCCTTTCCCGGGCCCGGATTGGGAGTTCGCATACTCGGCGAGGTAAAGCGTGAATATGCCGAATTACTGCGCCGTGCCGATGCGATCTTTATTGAAGAACTACGTATCTCGGGTTGGTACGAGAAAACCTCTCAGGCGTTTACCGTATTCCTGCCGGTAAAATCCGTAGGGGTCATGGGCGACGGACGCACTTATGAATACGTAGTAGCCCTGAGAGCAGTTCAAACCGAAGACTTCATGACTGCACACTGGGCGGAACTCCCCTACCCCCTGCTAGCCAGGATATCCAACCGTATCGTCAACGAAGTGCGCGGGATTAACCGTGTTGTCTATGACATCTCCGGTAAGCCGCCTGCGACGATCGAGTGGGAATAGTCATCATGCCTTGCCGAGCGATCGTGGAATCTATATAGAACCGATAATCCGACTCTACACAGAAATTCTCAGTTCGGTTATTACCACGGAAAATTACGTGTTGCGATTGGCCAGGAAGGTTAAATTGCCATAAGCGTGCCATTTGCAATTCCTGACAGAGAAAGGTTTCCACTATATTTCGACGTTACTGCATGATCAATCGAGTCTGACCCTATTGATTTCACTAGGTAAGCAAAGCCTACCGAGCTGAGACATAGCCTAGCCAACCGCATTATTAGGATTTACGAACCTAACATCTCGGTCGAGCGGACCGTCTGCAAGCTGGATTTGCATCCGACCGCTCACTTTCAACCGGGAGGCTTCTGATGCGTCCGATCATCGAAGGTATAGGAAGTTATGAATCCAATAGTCATTGATGCAGCAACGATTTTTGACCCGGCAAGATTATTAGCTGTATTGGCGTCGGTTGATATCAGGCACTCGGAGGTTTGGGTGTCACAACGTTATGATCATTTTAAAGAAAAAGATTTTATTACTGGATTTGGTACCGACAGTAAGTTTGCCCTATTGCCAGACCAAGATGGTTGCTACAAAACAGATCCAATAGAAATACCGTCGCTTGATGAGAAACTAGACCAAAATCACGGGTTACTGGTCCAAAAATATTGCGATGGGCTCTAGATAAGGGGATGGTTGTTCCAAAGGATTTGTATAAATATGAAGATCTTGCCATCGAACTCGAAAAGATCCACCAACTCGACAATTTGTCCGAAGCAATTATGCTCGGCCCTCCTGCTGAATATGACGTAAGAGCAGGGAAAGAATGGACAAAGGAATATCTCAAGCGTATGGGTAAAGATAGACTGGGGCGTGAATATTCTTGGAGGCTAGAACCATACGGGATTGGGCATGGGCTCGGACTAGTTCTGGCCGCTGCACAAGAGGAACATGTAGAACCCTTTCTTAGCTACCCAAACTTTCGCGATAACGTGTCGACCCATAATTACACGTTTTATAAACGAGATAAGTCTCTGAGCTCCGCTTTTGAAGAAAAAACCTGCACGCCAAGAGCGAACATTGATATTGAAGAGGCGCTTCAAGATGCCTCTAGGCTGCTTAAGTGCCCTGAACCGATAGCCCTTGCAGAAGTGGCGTTCTATCTAGGCCAAAAGGAACGAATCGAATCCATCACAGGAATTATTACAGCATCCAAGCTCTTAGAGTCAAGGAACAAGGATACCGGAATCATTGCCGGTAAGTTTGTTGGTACTCTAGCTGCTGATATTACAGCTTTTGGCGGGATTCCTATAACTACAACGTTAGTATCGCTATATGACGTAGGTGCTAGGTTTTTCAAATCAAAATATGAATAGATTAACGGAACCTAGCAAAACCATCTTGCAAGGCTTTGCTTAAACTCTGCTCTTCGTGGGGGGTGATGAGTAAATGCACGTGGTTGGTCATCAGCACATAGGCGTGAATGTCACAACCATGCTTTTCACAGCTATCCGCAATTTATCAAGATAGAACCGATAATCCGCCTCTACGCAGAAAATCTCAGTCCGGTTATTACCACGTAAAACTACGTGCTGCGGTTGGCCAGGAAGGATAAATCGCGGTAAGCGGGCCATTTGCAATTCCGGTCGCGGAAAAGTTTCCAGTATACATCGTTACTGTATGATCAATCGAGTCCGACCCTATTGATTTTCGATTTTGGCCAAATCCATGAGTGAGGACAGCCTGAAGCAAGTGGCCGCCGCTATCTCTGGTAAGCGCACCAGTCTGACTCCAGAAGAGGCCAAGGAGCTTGCTTTGAGGGCGGTTAAGTTCAAGAAAGAGCGAGGCCGCCTGCCGTCAGTCAGTTCGCAAGATGCCTGGGAACAACGTATGGCCGAGGGAGCTGCAGCGTTCGTGCGTTTCAAAGATGAGGTCGTTATGACTGATCTGGACGATTTGCGTGCCGAGCTGGACGAGTTCGCCCAGCCGGAAAAAAAGAAAAGCCTCTCTGCCCGTGAAGAACGGATCATTGCTGGTTTCGAGGAAATTCAGCGTTTTGTCGAGCAGCATGGCCGTGCTCCACAACGCGGTGAAGAAAGAGACATCTTCGAGCGGCTCTATACCGTGCGCCTGGATCGTCTGCGCGCCCTTGAGGAATGCCGGGAGCAGCTGACACCCCTTGATCATCAGGGCTTGCTCAGTGGTGGTTACGCCAGTGATGCGGAGCCGGTGGAAACGATGGACGATGACGCTCTGCTTGCCGAGTTGGCAGGGGCTGCTGGATCAGCTGACATCACTGAGCTGCGCCATGTGCGTACCAGCGCTGAGAAGCAGGCAGCAGAGGAAATCGCCAATCGGGAGACGTATGAGGATTTCGAGGCGTTCAAGCCGCTATTTGATCAGGTGCGCAGTGATCTGAGTTCAGGCTCGAGAGTGACTCGGCCTTTCGGGCAGTACGCAACGATTGAAGTGGGCCACTGGTTCATCCTGGATGGTCAAACGGCGTATGTGGCCGAAGAGAGTGAAGAGTTCGACTCGCCGCAAGGCAAGAAGGATGCTCGGCTACGCGTCATTTTTTCGAATGACGCGGAAAGCAACCTACTGCGGCTGTCCCTGGCTCGTGCTTTGTACAAAGACGAAGCAGCACGTCGAATTATTGATCCAGATATGGGGCCCTTGTTCAGCGATTCTCTAGAAGAGGGTGATTTGGAGAGTGGGACCATTTATGTGTTGCGCTCCCTATCCGACAACCCCTATGTGGCCGAGCATCGTGATGTCATCCACAAGATTGGTGTGACCGACGGCAAGGTAGAAACCCGCATCGCGAACGCCGAACACGATTCTACCTATCTACTGGCGAAGGTTGAGGTGGTGGCGACTTACAAGCTGGCCGGTATCAATCGCACCCGGATGGAGAGCCTATTTCACAGGCTGTTCGCGCCCGCGCGGTTGAACATCACCATCAACGACCGTTTCGGCTACCCCGCGCAGCCCGAAGAATGATTTCTCGTTCCGCTGTTCGTCATTGATGAGGCTGTCGCGCGTATTAAGGATGGCAGCATCACCGGGTACATCTACGATCCCAAGGCTGCGACGCTGGTGAAGGCATAGGACAGGCCAAATACATGAACAGTCCTGGCCGCTTGCCAGGATAAACGCCAGGAGCAAAGAGCATGACGAAGTCGCATCAAGAGGATCAGGACAAACCGTTTTTCATTACCGAAGATGGCCCGCCCGACAACCTGCTGATGCCTCCGCACCGAATCCAAAATCTGCCACAAATCCTGGCGGGGCTCACCGATCACCAGTTGTCGAGGTGGCCTGGCGACCTAGCCGACGTTGAGCGAGGAGACGGCACAAGGCCATAGGCTGAGCGCCAGGAAGGAAAAACATCGGCTGGCTCGGTCGGCAAGCAGAACCAGGTCCGATGATGCCAGTTTGGGATTCGCTTGGCGTTACCTAGTGTTTTGGAGTATCGAGTGTAGTGATTCGATCAACATAATTGACAACAAAAATGGAATAGGCGCTGACGATGCTTGACCAAATGTTCACTGCGGAGAACTTCCGTCGCATCTATGATGCTGAGAACCGCAAGGGTGCCGACTTGGCGACCCGCTATTTACCTACGCTTGAACCGTTCACACTCGATGTACGCAACAAAGTGCAGGAGATTCGTGATTTACGGAAAATCGAAGCCACACTGAAGACTGGCGATTTCGAGGCGCGGTTGCTTGCGTTGAAAGCTGAACTAACGGCCTTGAAGGCAGATAAATCATCAGCCGTCGATGCCTTGATGGATGGCATCAGCCAGAAGGTCCTTAAGCCGAGCTTCAAGATCGACCTTTCCAAAAAGATCGGACCGAAGGGAAAGGCTGTTTTCTGCATTGACGAGGAGCCTGAAACCTTCTTCGTCATTAAGCAGATCCAGCGTAACATTCATCGCATTTATGGCGTCAAACAGGCGAACCGTCACGACCTCGTCTGCCAGCTTCGCGATATGCTCGGCAGCAAATTTCCTTTCGAACTGGTTCGCACGGATATTTCGTCATTTTATGAGAGTATTGACCGTAAGCGTTTGCTAGAGAAGCTGGAGCGCGACCAGCTATTGAGCCCCGCGTCAAAAAAATACATCAAGCAAGTGCTGGACTCATATGGCTTGATTTCTGGCACCTCTACTGGCGTTCCCCGAGGTGTGGGCATCAGCGCGTATCTGGCCGAACTGTATCTGAGGCCGGTGGATAAGGCGATCCGGGTTATTCCTGGTCTGGTGCTATATTGCCGGTTTGTCGATGACATCGTGGCCGTGTTTGCACGCCCGCCCGCTGGAAAAAGCCTCGGTTCGTTCAAGGAACTGATCAACGTAATCCTCAGTGATAACGGATTTGCGCTCAATGAGGACAAAACTTCTGAATTCGATCTGGCTGACACCAATCCGAAGAAGTTCGAGTATCTGGGGTATCGCTTCCATCTCAAACAGGGGCAGTTTGAAATCAGCCCGAGCGCGGCAAAAGTGGTGAAATATCGGGCGCGGATGAATGCTGCGTTTGCAGACTATTGGCGTGAGAAGCCCGTCAATTCACGAGGTGCATTCAGGAGGCTCGTCGGACGCATTAAATTTCTGACAGGCAACACACGCCTTTCCAACAGTAAATCACGGGCTGCCACCGGCGTATACTTTAACAACTCGATCGTGACCGATCTATCGAGCTTTAAATTACTCGATAAGCGGCTCAAGAGGCGTATAGCCGAGCTCAAACGAACCCGTCTGCAAAAACAGTTAAAAAATCTTAAATTCACGACTGGTTTTGAGCAGCGACGGTATCATAATTTCAGTACGCGAGAGTTGCAGATGATCGTGGGAGTCTGGAAACATGAGTAAGCGGCGCGTCTCACTTACTCACAGAAAGCAAAGATCTGTACTCACCGACATACTGCCGTTCGAAGTGCCCCCGACTTTCTCCAATCGGGGCTATTACCGCTTCTTGGTTAATAACAGCATTGAGATCGAAAATGGCCAGTTGCGCTGGGTTTGCGAAACGACCGCGCTCGATCAGACAATGCGGTTACTGTTTGGAATCAAGCCCAAGGCCGAAATCGCGACCAACGTTGTGAACGAGTGGGGCAAGCAGAAAACGCGCCGCAGCGTACCCATCAGTAAATGCCAGATGGCAACCATCCCTTTTAATTTCCGTGTCGCTCATAATCTTGATGGACGTACGCTTAGCGTTGTTCATCCGCGCAATCAAGTTGCCGTGGCAAGTTTCTACGCAACGCACAGCGCCTTGATCATATACCACGCGTCTGTTAGCGAGTTCTCGATCCGTCATCCTGTGTCGGTGTCGCGCTACGCTTATTTCAAGGACAAGCTCCATGAAGAACGCTTAGATGCCGTTGCAGGGGTCGAGGAAAGCGACCGAGAGTACGAACAGTTAGGCTCCTATTTCGTTTATCGGAAATACCGAAACATCCACCGTTTCTTTGAATCGTATAAATACCACCGCAGCGAGAAAAAATATGATGCGATGGTGCAGATCGATGTGAGCAAGTGCTTTGACAGCATCTACACTCACTCACTGCCTTGGGCCGTGTTGGGCAAGGATCAGACGAAATTCAATTTGGACGAGTCGAAGGATACTTTCGGGGGCCGCTTCGATGCCCTCATGCAAAACCTCAACCATAAAGAGACCAACGGCATAGTCATCGGCCCGGAGTTTTCCCGGATTTTCGCTGAGATCATCCTGCAGTCAGTTGATGCAGACATGATCACGCAATTATCGGAAGGGGCAAATCTGACCCACAAGGCCGATTATGAAATTTTCCGCTACGTGGATGACTTCTTTGTTTTCTACAACAAGGAGTCTACTCAGCTGAAGATATTCGAGACGCTTCAGCAGGTGCTTAAGTCTAAGAAGCTGAGCATCAACACGGCCAAAATAAAGCATTATCAAAAGCCGATCATCACAGAAATTACGATCGCTAAAGAGCGTATCTCGATCCTTCTGAATGACGAGATCGATCCAGTGTGTGAGGAGGAACCTCTGGCCGATCTTTCCAGCCCTCCAAAGCAAAATCTGGCCTGCCCTGTAAATGCGAACCGTCTGATTATTCGGTATAAGGCTGCCATCAAGGAGGCTGGCGTCACCTATGGTGATCTCCTGAACTACACCTTCGCCATAACCGAGAATAAAATCGAGAAGCTCTTCAAAGCCTATGTGGCGAGCGACAAGTCAGGTCGCGATCGTAAGCGCCTCTCCAATGCCTTGCTCGCGATTATGGAGTTCGCGTTTTTCGTCTATTCTGCGAGCCCGAGGGTCAATCACACGATCCGCCTCTGCCGGATAATCACGGCCTCCGTAGCTTTCCTGCAGGCGCAAAGTTTGCCATACGAGCATAAACACTTGCTGTTTAAGTACGTTCACGACAACGTGTTACAGCAGCTCGAAAAAAACACGATGAGCGTCCATCGTGAGGTCGAGAGCCTCTACCTACTTATTTCCTTATCGCAGATCGGCCGGGAATATTGGCTGCCGGTTTCCGTTCTTCTCCGACACTTCCTGATCAAGGAGGAAGAAGGCACAGGGAGCTATGTTCGCCCGTCGGGTTTTATGAACCACTTTTCGATAACGGTCCTGCTGTCCTATATCAAAGACAAGGTTCGTTATGAAAAGCTGAAGGGCTTCGTAGAGGCGCACCTCATCGCCAAACTCGAATATATGAAGGCCCATTGTCCGAATGACGCCGAAACACTGATCCTGCTGCTTGATCTCACAGTCTGTCCTTATATCAGTGCCGCCACCAAAGACGCCATCGGACAGATTTTTGGTCTGGATGCAGCAGCGCTTGCGTCGGTTCGATCATCCAACGATCAGTGGTTTACCACCTGGGGTGATAAATTCGATCTCGGGAAGGAACTGGAGGCGAAGCGCAGTCGTGAGGTATACTGATTTCGGTGCTCCGCTTTACCCTTAATGGCTGTTGGCAGCCCACACACAAGCGCCAACTCTTCTCCTATATCAATTGGGGGGAGGGTATGAGACGGCAGGAGCGGGCTGTCTCTCCATCTTTCTTGGCCGCGTCCGTGTTTTCTCGGCCTTCATCGGCATTTCTGAGTCGCAGCAGGGCCTGTCTCAAGCTGATTTACAAGTGTTTTGCCCCGTGATCGTTAGGTGCTTCCTGCTAACCTATGGGGGCTGACTGTGCGTTTCAGGATGCGGATTCACCAGGTTATCGGTCTGGCCAAGCGCATTGCAACCATAACTTGACCACGGATACTCGGATGGGTGCGCTACCATGCCTGCGCGTATTGGATTGAGTTCTATGTAGCGCATGCAAGTCAATAAATACGCCTCGGTATCAATCAGGGTAGCTTTGTAGCGCCCTTCCCATAACGTACCGGTGCGCCGGTAGCAATGATTGAAAAATTGGACATAATAACGGCCCAGCATTTGCAAGGCTTTGCTTAAACTCTGCTCTTTATGGGGGGTGATGAGTAAGTGCACGTGGTTGGTCATCAGCACATAGACGTGAATGTCACAACCATGCTTCTCACAGGCTAATCGCAATTTATCTATATAGAACCGATAATCCGCCTCTACACAGAAAATCTCAGTCCGGTTATTACCACGTAAAACTACGTGCTGCGGTTGGCCGGGAAGGATAAATCTCGGTAAGCGCGCCATTTGCAATTCCTATCGCGGAAAAGTTCTCAGCATACATCGTTACTGCATTATCAATCGAGTCTGACCCTATCGATTTCGCTTGTTAAAGTGTCTGGCATTCCATCGAATAAGCCTATTTTTACCACTTATTTCCTAGTTTAAAAAAATCTGCTTTCCTGTACTCTTTTTTCTAAGAAAAAGAGCGTTTATTTTTCTTATATTCAGCTTGCAGATAACTTGCAAGCAGCCTATTTATTTTTTGGAGAAAGATATGAAACATAAAACTTTATTGATTTCCGCTTTACTTTGTGCAGCTAGCACAGGCACTGCCATGGCAGCCAGCAGCACTTTCCAAAATACCTGTTCCAATATCACCTTTACTTATTCTGGCAATGATGCGGCAGTTCAGGCTACCTGCCTTACTGCGGCTGGCACCCCCAATAACACCAAATTGGTAATTATGGGTATTTCCAATCAAAATGGACAGCTCACCAGCGGCTCTGGCGCTAGCACATTCCAACAAAGTTGTGGCAATATCCAAATCAGCGCGACCGCTTCCGGTGCTATGTTGTCTGCTATTTGCCGCACTGCAGCAGGAGGCGCAAATGCTACTACAATTCCGCTAAGCGGCATCAACAACAACAACGGGAATCTCTCTTACTAAAAATAATGTAATTCCATTTCTATTTCAGAAGTGAATTTATAATCCAGGGCCAGGCAACGATGGATTGGATACATTCCCGATCCTTTTCCATGTCAGGCTCTGTTGCGTTGGTTTTTTTCGAGTGCAGCTTGTCTTTTCCAACCGGATTTTAGCAGCCAACAAATAAAATTGTTCTGCGGCAGACAGATTTTGGCCATAGCCAGAAACCATCTGACTTTCTTGATCATGTGCATAAGCTCAATGCCGTGCAAGATGGTTCTGGAGTATGGCCCATTGCGATCAATGAGGTCACCCATTAGCCGCCCCCGTGTCAAGGGCGAAACCAAATTTTCCCTGCTGTTTTTTTGACAGCGGGGTTTTCTTTTTGCAGACCTGTTTGTTGTTTCCAGTCGAACCCGTTTCCTCATTATTGGCTACGACCGAGTCGTGCCTGTCACCCATGTGGATCAAGCAGTGTCCGATATTCTGGCGCTGCCCTGGCTCAAATCGCCCCAGAGAAACGTTGGTGCCGCCGAGATGTACGGGCAATGGTCACAGACCTGTGGTTCGCTTTTAAGCGTCCAGTCCCCAATTGGCCCACCCGGCAGACGACCCGGAGTACAACACTCAGGCGGTGGCAGCAGATCTCCATTCAGACTCGCTGGCTCGCATCCAGACCCCATTGCTGGCTGACCTGCCGTCACCTTTAACCCTCATCAGGCACCCTCATCAGGCAAAACAGGGTCCGGTCAATGGCGGTCAATGGGGCGGTCAATGGAGGGGCGGTCAATGGGGTGGCGGTCAATGGGGTCAGACTCGATTGATCTTGAATTGTTCTGATTTCCTATCTCCGCCCTTGACCGCAGGCTCCACCTGCCTCTTCAATTTCTCTTGAATACTTTGCTTGAACCGGTCGTTTCCCAATACCCAAGCCTTGTTTGTGGCCTCTCTGATTGTATTAATGCTCTCTTCAGAAATCGGATACTCGAATAACCGCCGGTACGCGCTTTGGCGTTCCTCGTCAATTCTTCCCAAACGTAGGTATTCGGAATGTGGGGTTACCAAATCATTGACCCAGCCCAAGGCATTATAGCCATAGCTTGACCAGCGGTATTCGGATGGATGGGCTACCATACCGGCACGTACAGGGTTCAGTTCTATATAACGCATACAGGTCAGCAAATACGCCTCGGTATCAATCAGAGTAGCTTTGTAGCGGCCTTCCCATAACGTACCGGTGCGCCTGTAGCAATGATTGAAAAACTGCACATAATAACGCCCCAGCATTTGCAAGGCTTTGCTTAAGCTCTGCTCTTTGTAAGGGGTGATAAGTAAATGCACGTGGTTGGTCATCAGCACATAGGCGTGAATGTCACAACCGTGCTTTTCACAGGCTAACCGCAATTTATCAAGATAGAATCGATAATCGGCCTCCACACAGAAAATCTCTGTCCGATTATTGCCACGTAAAATTATGTGCTGCGGTTGGCCGGGAAGGATAAATCTCGGTAAGCGCGCCATTTGCAATTCCTGTTGCGGAAAAGTTTCCAGTATACATCGTTACTGCATGATCAATCGAGTCTGACCCTATTGTTTTTTTCGCAGCCGGTACAGCGCATGGCGCTGATCCAGTATCTGCTCCAGCCGCATCCGGAAAAGATCATCACAACCACTGCGTTCTTGCTTCTTTGGTTTCATCACAATTCACCAGAAATCAGGGGGCAACAACCTAATTCTGGCAAATTCCACGCTTTTTGAATACCCAAAACGTCAATATTTGTGCGGGTTTGGAGGGTATTTCAGGGGCGACTAAATAAGGTGAGGTGCGTCGTAATCAAAGCGGCTTGCGCCCGCTAATAATCCTAAGGAGGATAACTACGATTGCGATCACCAAGAGAATATGGATGAATCCGCCCATCGTATACGAGCTTACCAATCCCAGCAGCCACAAGATAATCAGAACAACTGCGATTGTATAGAGCATGATGATTTCTTCCTTTTTAACGAATTTATCAACGGCTCCGGTTATGCCGATGTTATTTCCCTGATTAGCCACAAGCCGGGTGACGCTTATTCCCTCTTCTTGGCATCAGCTTTGCAGTGGCTTGAGCGGCTTTGGTTTTCCCTGATTTGGTCGACGCTCAATGCTGACAATGATGCGGGATGCCTAGTCGTGATGTGACACCCCGCCTCCCTGCTTTAGCAGGTACGATCCTTCTGGCTTTTTTCCCATTCGGAAATTTGCTTCTCCGCTTCTTCCTTGCTGATCCCATAGGATTCCTGGATCCTGCCCGCAAGCTGATCCCGCCGTCCTGCAATCCTGTCCAGATGGTCATCGGTAAGCTTGCCCCATTGCTCCTTGACCTTGCCTTTGAATTGCTTCCAATTTCCCTCTACTTGATCCCAGTTCATATTAATGCTCCTTATATGCCGCAGCTGATAAAAAAGAATATGGTATTTGCTTTGCTTTATTTCTTGATGCTCAGTTCATTGACGACGCTCTTCACCCCCTCGACTCCCCGCGCGATCTCGGCAGCCCGATCAATTTGAGCCTGATTGTCTGCAAAACCGCTAAGCTGAACCACGCCGTCGCGTGTCACCGTAGAAATATCCGTGCTGTTAAGCCCAGGCTCAGCAATTAACTCGGCTTTGACCTTGGTAGTGATGATTCCATCATCTATTTTTTCGCCTACGGTTGTGTCGGTCGTCTTCAGGCTCATCTTATTGTCTACCTTCTTGACACCCTCAACCCCCTTTGTAACGGTTATTGCGCGGTCGATCTGGCTCTGGTTGTCTACAAAGCCGCTAAGCTGAACCTCACCCTTGCGTGTCTCAACCTTGATATCGAAACTCTTGACATCTGCATCGGCGAGGAGCGCGGATTTGACTTTTGTCGTTATGGTAGTGTCGTCAATTTCTGTTCCCACCGTGGTTTTAGCCGCAGGTGCCGCCGCCGACTCGGGTGCTGTCGCCGGTTTGGGCCCTTTGTCCTCGGTTTTGCCGCAGCCAGCAATGGATAACGCGCTGATGAGCGTTATCGTCATGACTACTAATTTATTTTGAATATTCATGCTATTTTTCTCCAGAGTAGGTTTCAATGAAAAGATTGCCTATGGCGGGCAGCTGAAAGTGATGCATATATTGCTCGCCATACTTCACATCGGCTGTCTTCGGTTGCTATCATCATGCTTCACGGGTAATAGCTCAGTGCGCTGCCGCACATAAATTTTAAAATTCCCGTCCCGCTGACGTTGAGCGATCACGATTTACCCGACCTGAAAATTGAAATGACATATGAAATAATAGAGGAAGCGACAAAGCGTCCTGCGCACGAACAGGTTTTCGCCTGAACGCGTACCGGAGCTTGGAAGAGATTGAATAAGACTCGGAGGAACTCTGGCAGGACTTGAGGATATCCGCCAGCAACGCGCGTTATGGCTAGGTCGGTGTCATGGGAAAAATTTAACGACCGGGCTAATTGGCCCTGATAAGCTCACGCGGTTGTGTTTTGCTTGTGCTTGTATTCACCGGCTTTCCCTTATCCAGCCTCACCGGTGGCAGGATCAGCCCTGGATCCTTGCATCTGATCGAATACTCCGCCATTGGAGAAATGGACATTCTGGGCTTCCTTCCAACCGCCAAAGACTTCGTCGATAGTGAAAAGTTCTATCTGCGGGAATTGCATTGCATACTTGGCGATCACCTTCTCATCACGTGGACGATAGTAGTGTTTTCCTGCGATATCTTGAGCTTTCGTTGAATAGAGGTAATCGATGTAAGCCTTGGCTATCTCGTGCGCCCCGGCCTGATCGGCCACATCACTGATCACGCTGACCGTAGGTTCAGCCAGAATGGAGAGAGATGGCGTAACGATCTCAAATTTATCTCCATTTCCTTCTTTGGCAAGCAGATGAGCTTCGTTTTCCCAGGCCAGCAGCACATCACCAACGCCGCGCTCGACGAAAGTATTGACTGAACCTCGCGTTCCCGAATCCATCACCTTGACGTTAGCAAATAACTTCTTGACAAACTCGAGCGCTGCCGTATTGCTTCCGCCTGACTGCCTGAACGCGTAGCCCCACGCTGCCAGATAATTCCAGCGAGCGCTGCTGGAATTTTTTGGATCGGATGTTACCACCTCGACCTCCGATCGCGTGAGGTCGTTCCAATCTCTCAATCCCTTCGGATTACCCTTGCGTACAATGAATACGATAGTCGAAGTAAAGGGTGTATTTTGCGGTAAGGGTTTCACCCAATGAGGCAACATGAATTTGCTGCTTTTTTGCAGCGCCACCGGATCATAGGACAATGCAAGTGATACAACATCAAGCCCGTCCACGACCGCGCGTATAGGTACTCCCGATTTGCTCCGGGCTTGTTTAACCGTAACCTCGACACCCGTTCGTGCTCTCCAGTGGTTGAGGAAAGCCTTGTTGAAATCCTCGTACATTTTTTGTGTAGGGTCAGTAGAGTTAATCCCTGAGAAATCATGCAGCGCAGCGATTGCCACGCCCAAACTGAGCAGGATTGCGAAAACGGCAAAAATAAAACGATAGCGATATGAATACATCTTTTATTCCCTCCACGGTAGTAAACACAGGAGAGAATTTAACATTCGTTTATTTCAGTCGCGTTGCATAAAAATGAAGAAATTGAGTAGCTTGAAGATTTTGATCGGGAAATGAAATAGTGGCGGATGCAAGCCAGGAAACGATAAACTCTTATTTCCGTATACTTTTTAAACAAATGGCAGGTTGGGGATCGCGACTGATAAAATTTAACCGTAGATCTTGATGAGAACGACAGAAGACTCCCCGTGAATATCCGAAACTTTACCAGTTTTTCCAACATAGCCCTTGTGCTGCTGCTGACGGGTATTGGCGCGCTCGTATTCCATTCGCTGAGCATCCGCGAAGAACTCAACAAGAGCGAGCGTCACCAGTTTCAGGCGCTTCTGCTGGCCCATGAGCTTCTTCAGAGTTCTGACGACCTTACCACCATGGCGCGTACTTACGTGATTACCGGGGACCCGGCTTTCAAGCGCTACTTCATGGAGATATGGGATATCCGCAACGGAATACGCCCGCGCCCGCTTAGTTATTCAAGCACCTATTGGCATCTTGTGGCGGCGCATCGGGCTCCCGCAGTCGAACAAGGCGAGGCCGTTCCCTTGCTGGAAATGTTTCACAAGGTAGGCTTCAATAATGAGGAATATGCCTTGCTGGAAGAAGCGCTGGAGCATTCCGAAAAGCTGGTTATTCTGGAAAAGCAGGCATTCGCCGCCCTTGAGGGCTTATATGATGACGGCAAGGGTAATTTCACGAAACGCCGTAAGCCAGATAGGGAATTTGCCATTCAGTTGCTGTACAGCGAACGTTTTATTGCCGGAAAAGCAGCGGTTGCGCAGCCGATTCAGCAGTTCATAGATTTATTCAGCGGACGCATGCAAACCCAAACGAACCTCGGATTTGCCAGGCTCGAGCGCCAGATCATGTTTGAAATGACGCTCATCTTCATCGCTCTGCTTGCCACGACGGGAATCGTTTTTTACACCCGGCTCGGCATATTGCAGCCTCTGGCGGAACTCGGCCGCCAGGTAGCCGGTGTCACCCGCGGTATTCGCCCCAGCCGTTACGGAAAAGCGACAAGTAATGAAGTTGCAAAACTCGCCGAAGCATTAGCCTTGGCTGATGCAGAAAAACAACGGCTTCTTGAGAATGAACGCGTTGCCAGAAGTGAAGCCGAGCGGGCCAGCCAGCTCAAGGACGAGTTTCTGGCAACCCTTTCCCATGAATTGCGAACTCCGCTCAACGCGATTCTGGGCTGGTCGCAACTTATCCTGAGCGGGAACATGAAGAACGATGATATCCATCGAGGCCTTGAAACCATTGAACGAAATGCTCGCGCCCAGAATAAGCTTATAGAAGACCTTCTCGAAATGAGCAGCATAATTTCAGGAAAAGTAAGGCTCGATATGCAGCAACTGGATGTTGTCAGTCTGATTGAGGCAGCGGTTGAGTCGGTCAAGCCAACAGCGCAAGCAAAAGGAGTGGCTTTGCAAAAAAAAATAGCGCCGCGCATCAGCCCGATCATAGGGGATCCCAACCGTCTCCAGCAGATCTTTTGGAATTTGCTCTCCAACTCGCTGAAATTCACGCCAAAAGGAGGAAAGATAGAGGTTGTCGTTGAGCAGTCGAGTTCCTTTCTTGAGATCAGGATCAACGACTCGGGTCTAGGCATTGCCCCGGAGTTCATGCCTTATGTTTTCGACCGCTTCAGGCAGGGTGACGCTTCGCTTACTCGACAATATGGCGGCCTTGGCTTGGGCTTGGCCATTGTCAAACAATTAGTGGAACTTCACGGCGGTGCAGTCCGTGCAGAAAGCGCAGGCGCTGCGCAAGGGTCGTCGTTTGTCGTGCATTTGCCGCTCTCTGCTGCTGACAATGTGAAAAACGAACCGGCACCCACGCTACGAGAGTACATCGATGAAAAAAATCCACCACTAGCGGGACTGAAAGTGCTGGTGATCGATGACGAATTCGATGCGTGCGAACTCATCAAGCGAATGTTGACTCAATGCAAAGCCGACGTAATCAGTGCCGCAAGTGCTACTGAAGGCCTGGAGCTTCTAAAGATCGACAGACCGGATGTGATTATCAGCGACATCAGCATGCCAGGCAAGAACGGGTATCAATTTATTGCCGAGGTAAGAGATCTTCCTGAAAAAGAGGGAGGCAAGACCCCCGCAATTGCGCTTACAGCATTCGCTCGGGCGGATGATAGAGCAAGGGCGATGAGCGCGGGCTATGACAATCATCTTCCCAAACCCGTCGACCCGGTTGAATTGATTACGGCCATTAACAATCTAGCCAGAAGAATACCGATTGACGAGTAAAAATTACCGTAGTCGGAAGATATTGATGAGCGTCGTATCCGCTTCAATATCGAAAATCGCGGTAACGGAGGCTACCGGGTTGGAATGCCTGTTCAAGGGGCGAAAAGCATGAATATCGGCGATTACTCGTCTCTTGAAAAACCAACTCATCCGTTGCTTGTTCTTGAGAGGACTTGATAAGCCAAACTTAAACTTTATCCCACATTACATCACAGTGCTTTTTTGCGGCCGCGGTAAGCAATTCGATCAGAGGTATCGCCCGATAATTCAGGCTTATAGTTTGGTCATCCGGATCCACGCCTCCCGGGTCCGAGCTGGGTTCCTGCGATCTCGATTTTCCCTCTTCAATGGCACGCTTCAAGCGTTCAAGCGCGGCCGGAACGTCATCGGCTAATATTGCGCTGGGCACAGTTCCGCTATGCCCCATCATTTTCAATAGACGATGCGCTGCATCTCCAAACATCATTATATCCGCATACGCATCGCTCTTGAACGTTACCAGCATATGAGATCCATGCTCGCAGCAGCTGTTTGGAATGGCTCAGCCTTGCTTCGCTATTCAGGCGGCTGATTCCCGATGAAACGCCTCACTGGTCGGGCCAGCTTGGCCTGACCGCCTGTACGCGCCAATACCCAGCAAGAACAGTCCCGCAACCAACATCGAGAAAACTTCAGGCTCCGGCACCGCGCTCGTTACCGCCGTTGCGAACGCGGCTCCTAGAAGAGAGTCAGCCAAGGTTGTAGGATGAACGCTATCCCAAAAAAGGTGCGTGTCAGAATTATCGCAAGAAAAAACCAGCAGGGAGACGCACGCGTTCGTTACATTGGTGAATCCAAAATCTGCCGGGTTCTGGATAAGATTATTCAGAAAAGAATAAGTATCGAATTGACGGATATCCGCTGCAGGAAAAGCGGAGTGCACATCTCCCAGCTGAGCTGCCAGCGCATTATTGAAAACAATCGAGTAAGCATGAGCCTGCGCTACCTCATCATTGGTTCTGGCATCAGGGGTTTGTCCCAGATCCGAACTATTCGGGACAAGAAAATTCCTCGCTCCCGCTGCCGCCAGCGTACTCACGTATGAACCGATATTTCGCGCGGCGTCAACGGGAGAATTATGTGTCATATAGTCATTCCCGCCGCCCCATACCACATATAAAGCATTGGGGTCGGCTACGCCTCCCGAATCGCGCATGTAACGTTGCACCTCCTGCTGCATACCTGGCAGCGGCTTTAATTCTATACCTGGTATGTCAAAACCTCCTGGCTCGGTTGCGCTGCCTCCGTCGCCTTCGTTGCCCACACCGGTTGTAGCGCCGCCCACCGAGTAGCTGCGAAAATTGGTGCTGTTCACTCCGCCGGGGAAAAGGGAGTCTGCCAGATACTCCGTAGCAACGGGTCCATTTGAGAAGCGGCCATGAAAATAAGGGCCGCAGGGATGAGAAGGGTCGCAATTGTCACCGAGGAGTTTGTAAATGCTCGTGACAGCAGAGGGGCTGCTTCCAATATCTGAAAGACTGTCTCCAAAGGTGTATAAGCTACTGAAGGTGGCTGCCGAAGCGCTACCCCCCGTAAAAAGCAAGACAGAAAATGTGGCAAGTGCTACATGTATTTTCATTATCGGTTCCCCCGTTCTATTTTCATCATCGGTTCCCCCACTCAATTGGTGGCAGAACCGGATAATCCAGCGCAGTGCCTCGGCATAAATCGGAATTCCCTTTGCGCTTACGGCTTGACCATCCGCTCTTCCTGATGGGCATTCAGGTTCACGAAAGCCGATTATTCCCGATTCCTCATCAAGAGTCCGACGAGAATACCAACTCCAACCGCCAACCCGATAGTCCGCCAGGCGTTTTCATGTACATAGTCATCGGTTACCCGTGCCGCAACCCTGGATTTGTCGACGACAGTGCCTTCGATATTTTGTAGATATTCCTTGGCGCCCTTCAGGTTGTCGTCGATCTTGTCGCGCAACGCCTGCGCCTTTCCGCCGCCTTCGTTGCTGACGAATTTCATCAATTCCTCAGTATCGGCAATAACGGACCGAAAGTCTTTAATGAGTTTTTCTTTTGTTTCCTTGGCGGTCTTGGCCATCACATCCTCCAGGCAAGTTGATAGGGGTATACTATTTGTATTCGACAGATCGCTGCTTTCCTTTCATCTGTTTCTTTCGAGAACATTGGCAAAAAAAATCTTGCCGGTGCAACATTCCCACTCAATTGCTACTCGCACATTATCTTCGCTAGACCTTTTTATTCCTTTTCGTAATACTCGTCTGTCGGCCACCGCACATACGATCCTTGAGTTTGTATGTATCCTTCAATTGCGCGCAAGACCCCGCACGTCGGCCATATACTGTTTTCGTCGAGACAGGCGAATAGAGAGGAACGTAATGTCATATCTACACACACCTAAGCAAAATCTTTTTTTGGCCGCTCTCCCCGAGAAGGATTACGAGCGGCTGCAAGCCTGCCTTGAGCTTGTATCCCTGCCTCAAGGATGGGCGGTCTACGAAAACGGTGGCGAATTGGACCTTGTGTATTTCCCCACCACCGGTATTATTTCCCTGCTCAAAATCATCGATGATGAAGAGCCCGTGAAAATTGCCGTTATCGGCAACGAAGGTGTATTCGGCATTTCCATGCTTATGGGTCGAAAAATCGCCCCAACACGGGCAGTGGTGCAGCGCGCCGGTTTTGGCTATCGGCTTAAAGCAACTAATCTCCGAAGAGAATTCGAGCTGGGCAGTCCACTACGTTATCTACTTCAGCAGTATACGCAGAGCCTCATGGCCGGGATTGCTAAAGCCACGATGCCTACCCTACGCCCTGCTCTGAGATCCGGCATACCGTTCGCCGGCTCACCTGCTCCTCTGGCTTAGGAAGGTGCTCCCGGCTCTAACTCACGGGCTCTAACAGAGTTTACAAGAGAACAACGATTTCATTAAATAATGCTGTGATTCCCCCACTCCTTCATGCTCTGCGATGGTTGCCTTTTCCATCAAGTTCCCGGAACGACCATAACCGCGCCTCATAGATACCCCTTCCGGTCCGGAAGGTTTCCTGCGGCTAATATGCCGACAGGTAAAATAATAGCCCATCATTTCCGCTGAATCTGCTGAGACTACTGTTGAATTCCGGGGTTGCCCAGCCGGACTTCGACAGTGTGCGGTGCTCCATCATCAACAAGTGCAATCACCAAATCCTGCTGGCCAATACCATCAATAGTGAGGCTCTCGTTGTCCTCACCGGCGGCTGCCTGGACGACAGTGATGTCATAGATCGTTTCTCCATGGCGGTACTTGACGGTGAACGTGCTCCATTCGGCCGGGAGGCAAGGTTTGAAGTACAGTTTGTCCTCCACCAGCGTGAGGCCAAGCAATGTTTCCAGCATCAGGCGATACAGCCAGCCGGCAGAACCGGTGTACCACGACCAGCCGCCGCGACCCGTGTGGGGGGAAACCGCATAAACATCGGCTGAGACAACGTATGGCTCCGTCTTGTAGACCGTAACCGCTTCGGGGGTCTGTGCGTGGTTTACCGGATTGATCATCTCCAGCAATTCCCATGCACGTTTATGATCTCCCAAGCCCGCAAAAGCCATCGTCGCCCAGATAGCGGCATGCGTATACTGGCCTCCGTTCTCGCGCACGCCGGGCACATAACCCTTTATATACCCGGGATTCAAGGACGATTTATCGAAGGGTGGATCAAGAAGCTGGATCAGGTGGGCATCACGTCGAACGAGGTACTGATCCACCGCTTCCATTCCCTGCTGTTGGCGCTCGGCAGAACCCGCTCCGGACAAAACCGACCAGCTCTGCGCAATCGAATCGATGCGGCATTCAGGATTGCTGGTGGAACCCAGGGGAGAGCCGTCGTCGAAGAAGGCGCGAAGATACCATTTGCCATCCCAACCATGCAGTTCGATATTTTTGCGTAACAGATCAGCTTCGGCGCGGCATCGTCCTGCGAATGCCGTGTCTCCGTACCGTTCGGCAATTTCCGAAAACCGGACGAGTATGTCATACAGGAAGAAGGCCAGCCAGACGCTCTCCCCTCGCCCGTGGAAACCAACGAGATTCATGCCGTCGTTCCAGTCGCCGCTGCCCATCAACGGGAGACCGTGCTCGCCGAATCGCAAACCATGCACGATGGCCCTCACGCAATGCTGGTACAGCGTCCCCACCTCTTCAGAGTGAAGCGGGAGATCGTAGTAAGATTCTTCATTAACGCCGACCTGCCGACCTTCCAGGAAACCAGCAGACTCATCCAGCACGCCGATATCGCCGGTGGTTCCAACATAATGACACGTCACCAGGGGCAACCATAGATAATCATCCGAACAGCGCGTCCGGATGCCGCGGCCCGCTGGCGGGTGCCACCAATGCTGAACATCTCCTTCGATAAACTGGCGCGAAGCCGACCGTAGCAGATGCTCGCGCACAAGAGCGGGCTCAGCGTGAACAAGCGCCATCACATCCTGCAACTGATCACGAAATCCGAAAGCCCCACCCGATTGATAATAGCCGCTGCGTCCCCACAACCGGCAGGCGATAACCTGATACAACAGCCAGCCGTTTACCATCACGTTTACCGACAGGTCGGGCGTCTCCACTTGTACAGTGCCGAGTGTGCGCACCCAATAACGGTGTATGTTTTCAAGGACCTCATGCGCAGCCGTAATCCCGCGGAAGCGTCGCACGATCTTGAGGGCATCATCAGTATGCAGCCCGGCGCCCAGACGAAACACAATTTCTTGCGTCTGGCCGTCGAATAATTCAAGCGGAACCCTGATAGCGCCACAGGGATCAAGCCCTGGACCCACCCGTCCTGAAAGTTCTTTGGCCCTCATTGCAGCTGGGTTACTCAATCTACCGTTGCGGCCTATAAACTCGGTCCGGTCGCCGGTTACACTGCGCCCTTTATGGTCTACATCAAAAAAAGCAACCTGACTCGAAAATTCATTGCTGTAAGGATTGCGTGCAAGCAACGCTCCGCTGGCGGGATCTATCTCGGTAACGACGTGCATTCTGCTCTTCTCGGGCAGATCCCCCAATACCCATTCTACGCATCCCGTTACCGAAAGCTGGCGTGGTCGCCCGGATTCATTGCGTACTTTCAGTGCTGTGAATTTGATAGAAGCGTCAAGGGCGACATAGACCCAGAGCTCAGAATGAATACCATCCTCAATGTGTTCAAAGACACTGTAACCAAATCCATGCCGGGTAACATATGGCGCCGCCCCCGGGCTTGGCAACGCTGTCGGCGACCAGAAATCGCCGGTTTCTTCATCTCGCAGGTAATATGTCTCTCCACCGGAATCGCAAACTGGATCGTTGTGCCATGGGGTCAAGCGGAACTCGTGCGCATTTTCGCGCCAGGTATACGCTTGACCGCTCTCCGAGATAACGGTGCCGAATTGCGGATTCGCCAGGATATTTGACCAGGGCACGGGTGTCGTCTGCCCCCCTCCGGTTGTGATGACATATTCGCGTGCATCGGCAGTAAATCCCCCAAGCCCATTGGCAAA
This sequence comes from Nitrosospira briensis C-128, assembly GCF_000619905.2. NCBI lineage: Bacteria > Pseudomonadati > Pseudomonadota > Betaproteobacteria > Nitrosomonadales > Nitrosomonadaceae > Nitrosospira > Nitrosospira briensis. Next base: position 540,766 of record NZ_CP012371.1, read on the forward strand.
GAGCAGTTTCCGGTCCGGCAGTTCGATACTCTGTCCGGAATCAGGCCGGCGTACCCGCTCCAGTCTGGCCGCGGGAACCGGTAAGTCCGCAGGCAGCCGGCGAGCCAACTGTTCCATCAAACTTCCATTGCTGTCGAGAATAATCACACGCGCAACGGTTTGCATCAGGATCCGGTCCTCTGAGGCAATCTGTTCCGCGCGGCGGATGAAAATGCCACCTGGACGATCGAGTACGTGAGCTTCGGCACTTCCAGCCACCAAGCCCATGATATGATCGTGCAGTAGTTGACGATAACTCGAATGGTCCTCATTCCAGATCACCAGATCGACGGCGATCCCCTTCACGCGCCAGTAGGCATGCGCCTGTACCAGTTGGCGCACCAGATTGATGTTGGCGCCATCGCTGATCTGCAGCAGCACAATGGGCAGATCGCCGGAAATTGCATATCCCCACAGTCCCGACTGGCTGCGCTGGTTTTTGCTCAGCACGGCGGGATCAGCACGTAAATAAGCGTTCGCATACAACACCGAACCAGCCAACCGGCCAAATAATTGCGCGTCGGACTCAGTTGCATTAAGCTGGTGCAGTACAACCAGGCTGTGAGTCCAAGCAAGATCGAAGACGCGGTTCGTCATGTGCTGGTCCTGATACTTCTCGACCAGATGCATGGCAGCATGACGGGAATCTCCGGCGCCGGTAACGATATCTATCGTCGCGGATTCTCCCGGTTCGATGGTTACGGACTTGCGAATAGCGACGATCGGGTCGAGAACCGAGCCTGAGTTATTGGAAAGCCGCCCGAACGTTTTCATCGCCTGCGGTGCGGACACGTCGTTTCCTCGTCCAATGAAAACCATGCGATCCGTCTCGTATGAGATTTCCTCGGTAGCGACACCATGTACCGCCATCAGATGAAACATCCAGGGCACCGGGTCGCTCTGGGAGCGCGGCCGCCTGCTGCATAGAATCGCATGCCGGTCTGCCAATATTTCCGTTTGCACAAAAAGATTCCCGAAAGCTGGTGCTTGCGCGTCACCCGCCTGCGCCGCGAGCACTACCTCAGCATATGAAGTCACTTCGATCGTCCGGCGTGTCCAGGCACGATTGGTGATGCGGACCCGGCGTAGCTCGATGTCATCTTCGGGCGAGACTGTAATTTCAGTATGCGTATCAAAATCAAGGTCGCGTCGCCGGAACTCGACCCGTCCTTCCGAAAAGACAACGCCATAACGCTTGGGTTCTTTCAAGGTAGGCTGGTATGTATTCGACCAGAACTCTTCACTCTCCACGTCGCGCAGATAGCAGAAACTTCCCCAATAGTCACAAGTACTGTCTTCCCGCCAGCGCGTAACGGCAAGGTCCTTCCAGCGGCTGCTTCCTGCGCCGCTATTGGTTACCATGACGTGATAGCGGCCGTTTGACAGAAGCTGTATTTCCGGAATAGGGGTGTTTGCACTCGATAGAAGCCGCACCGGCATCTCCGGGAGTTCCTTGATGATACGCACGTCGGGGAGCTCGGGCGCTTGTGTGCTGAAAACGGTGGCCTTGGGAATGCGTTCCTGAAGCAACAAAATTGTTGCCTGAAATGAGGGATCAGACTCGAACCGCCGCTGCATCGGGCGATCCAGCAGTAGATACGCCAGCGAAAGTAAGCTCATACCCTGGTGATGGGCCATGAACGAACGCACCAGGGCGCGCGTTTCACCGCGGCGCAACCGCGATGGCGTATAGTCGACCGCCTCGTAAAAGCCGAATTTACCGACCATATCCTGGGTGGCAAGGTGCTGAAGATTACGGCAAGCGGCTTCCGGAGCGATCATCAGCGCCAGCACGGAGGCGTAGGGTGCAACGACCAGATCTTCGCCGAGGCCTCGCTTGAGTCCCAATCCCGGAACGCCAAATGCGCGATATTGGTAGTTGAATTGGACGTCGACGGCGTTATAGCCGGATTCGGAGATACCCCAGGGGATGCCGCGTTCCTCACCATACGCAATTTGGCGATTGACTGCCCCCTTGCAGGTCTGATCCAGGAGTGTGTTATCGAACGTGGGCATCACCAGCAGCGGCATGAGGTACTCGAACATCGAGCCGCTCCAGGACAGCAAAGTCGCTTCGCCGCCGTAACTGGTAAGCATGCGCCCCAGGGCAAACCAGCTTTCCTGCGGCAACGCTCCCTGGGCAATTGCGACAAAATTGCAGAGTCTTGCCTCCGATGCGAGCAGATCATAGTAGCTGGCATCCAGTCGATGTTCACCGACGTTATATCCTATTGCGAGTTGCCGCTGCGCATGGTTGAACAGGAAGCTATAGTCCATCTGCGCCATGTCGCCTGCCTGACGTGCCAGGCGCTCAAGGTTGGCCAGATGATCAAGCGCGATCGCGCTACCCTGGCTCGCGAGTTGTCGCAAGGAAGGGTTTTCCATCGGGTGTGTTACATCCGCATCCATGGCAGCAGCCAACAGGGATTGGGGCGCAAGGCTGATCAATTCCGCCAGTGCGCTTTCACACTGCTTATTCAACGCCGTCGCCCACTCATGCGCTTCGCTGGAGGCTAAAGTTAGCGGCTCTTCGGTAATCTCGCGAATAATCGCCCTGGAGCAGGTAGTTAACCGATCGAGATCAACCCGCACGCTCGCGATTGTGACCGGGCGCACCTCTGCTGCAATCGCGAGCGCTTTTTCGAATTGTGCCAAAGAAGAATTTGCAGAAATGGAACCGGCGGTTTTTTCAAGTATCTGCAGTGTGTCGGCCAGTGCCAGAAATATATGCTCGTGAATAATCGGCTCATCGGATATTTCCAATAGACCAGCGCGCAATGTCAACAGGTGGCCTGCGAGGTTACCGCTATCCACTGTAGAGACATAGCGCGTCAATGGCGTCTTTGCCTTTGTATCGTACCAATTGTAGAAATGACCGGCATACCGTTCAAGTGTTTCCATCGACTCCAATGTATTCATGGTGCGTTCAATAAGCTGTCCAGTACCGATATAGCCGAAGTCGTAGGCGGTAATATTAGCCAGTAGTGCCAGACCCATGTTGGTCGGTGACGTGCGATGCGCGGTAGTCGCGACCGGATACTCCTGAAAATTGTCGGGTGGCAGCCAGTTATCCTCCGGACCTACGAAAGTCTCGAAAAAAAGCCATGTCCGGCGTGCGATCTGACGCAAAAAATGTGTCTGACCAATGGTTAACTCTGTGCTGCGGGGAGGAAGCGGCCGGCTTATCCACCATGCAATAGCGGGAGACCCAGCCCATAACAACAATACAGGCAATGTCCCTATCAATGTCAATGGCGCGGTAACCACCATTCCCGCTACCGCGGCTATTGCCGTTACAGGTGCTATCCACATCGATCGAAAGGAAGCGCCGAGGCCAGTGCGCCCATCCTTCACGTCAGCCGGATCGGTCCCACGTTCCGCGTAATGGGAGGGATTCCATTCAAGAAGACCGCGGTGAGTGATAAATAGCCGCACGTGGGTACGCAGAATCGCATCGAGACTGAAATAAGCCTCGTATGGAAGGCATGCCAGTGTGAATGCTACCTGCCCGAATTGTCGGCCAGCCGCGCGCATGGACGTGATGATGTGAGAACGCAGCGCGACTTCTTTTGGTTTGTTCAGCAAGTCCAATATGGCGGTTATTGCGGCAGGAATAAACAGCGTACCGATAACAACCAGCGTCCAGAACCATGCATGGGTGAGTGCCACCCAACCCAATAGCAAGAGTAGTGTCATGGCTGCGGGGACCAGGCTACGCCGAAGATTATCCATCAGCTTCCACCTCGACAATGCTGACAGGGGGTTTGGCTGGTAGCTTCCCTGCGGCCCCGGTACGCGCCACAACAACCAACTGGCGAGTTGCCAGTCTCCTCGAATCCACCGGTGACGGCGGCTTACATCCGCACTGTAGCGTGAGGGAAATTCCTCATATAACTCCACGTCACTTAATAAACCTGCCCGCGCATAGCATCCTTCCAGCAGGTCATGGCTCAGAATTCGATTATCGGGAAAGCGGCGGCAGACCGTCTGCTCGAATGCATCGACGTCGTAAATTCCCTTCCCCACGAACGAGCCTTCATAAAACAGATCCTGATAAACGTCGGAGACGATACGTGTATATGGATCGATCCCGGCCTCACCCCCGAAAAGCCATGCGTATCGTGATTGGTTGGTACTCGACAGGCTTACCGCAACCCTCGGTTGCAGAATTCCATAACCCTCGGCTACCAGGCTGACCCTCCCCTCTGCGGAGTTTTTTTCGAGCCTCGGGCGATTCAACGGGTGAGCCATCGCGCCCACGAATTGATGGGCAGTCTCGCGCGGCAACTGAGTATCGGTATCGAGCGTGATGACATATTTTACATTCGACAGTACCGCCGTATTACCGACGATAAGGGAAAAAGCGTCGCTTCCAGCCCCGCTTAAAAGAGCATTTAAATCGGCAAGTTTCCCCCGTTTACGCTCTTGACCCATCCAGAGCCGTTCCTGAGGGTTCCATCGGCGTGGGCGATGAAATAGAAAAAAAAGGCTGTCCTTACCTTTTACCGCTGAGCCGCCGGAACTGTCTGCCTCAATCGTACTATCCGCAGCGCCAACGGCATATTTTTTATTCAGCTCTTCAATGCCTGTTCGTGCGGCATCCAACAGTATCTGATCTTCGGGAAGCGTTTCCTGATCCGCATCCTTGAAATCGGTCAATAACGCGAAGTCGAGATTATCGTCGCGATTGGCTAAAAATCGGACTTCAAGCGCTTCAACAAGGCTGTGCACGTCTGACTCGCTTGTCAGCATGGTAGGAACCACAACCAAGGTTTGAAATGTTGCAGGTATGCCTTTGGAGAAATCCATGCGGGGCATCGAATGGGGTCTTACCAGTAGCGGGCTCGCCCAGTTAACCAGCGCTACCGCCAGTTGACTCATCGTAAAAAGCGACAGCATGCCAACCGCTCCCAGCAGCCATCCATTGGCGCCGTCGGCATGGGCTTCGGCCAGTAGAATGCCGACCAGGCTTGCCGTAATCAATACGATCGCACCGAGATAATGGAAAAGCGGATAGCGGCGGCCGATTCGCCAAAGTTTCTCCAGGAATGAAAAGCGTACTCGTACTGCCTCCTCAAGGTCAGGCAAGCCGTCGTCAACGAGATAAAAGCCGACATGCGCCCTGGCGTTATCGTCCGCCGTCGCCGCTGCCTCGCGTGCCAATCGGAGCGCTCGCCGCGCCACTTCCACTTCCGATACCGGACTTGCCTTCGCCACACGCTCCACCACATGCCGATACTGATCCCGGCTGGCAAAATCCATGCGGCTGTAGACCCCCTCCGGATCCTCTCGCAAGGTCTGCTCGACGATGCTGGTGGCTTCAACGAACTCGCGCCAATCGATCGCGCCCAACGTACGCAGCGTATTTATGCTGTTGGAGATCGAGACCTGGTCAGCCGCTTGTTGCTGATTTCCCAATTGCACCATCTGGTCGATGGTCTGATTCGACTCGGCAAGCCTTTGCTCGATCCAGGTCAACGGAAGCGCGAGAGCGGGCCCCTGCCCCTGTAGTCGCCGTGCCAGTTCGGAAATGAAAGGCGTCGTCATCGGCGGGTCGGACCGTGCCATATCGGCAATGACGAGAACCAGGCTCTTGGGATCTTTCTCGGCAATGCTCGTGATTTCGCCAGCCCAAGTTGCGGCAAGCTTGCGATCTATGCCACCGGCAGCGACGTGAACCCCGACCCGGCGCAGGTTCTCGATCAGTGCAAGCCGTAGCATAATCGGGATGGCCCATAACTCTCCCAACTGCAAATTCACGACAGCCTGATAAGCAGCGACGAAACGCCTTAGACTCTCGGTGTCGACCCTGCCATCGCCATGCGAGATCGCCTGCAAAGCGATGTCATATACTCGCGGAAGATTCGCACTGCCGCCGCGCGCAAGAAGGGGTAATTCGCGGCTATAGTTTTTGGGAAGATGACGTCTGGCCATACGTATCTGCTCTTCTATCAAATAGAAGTTGTCGTATATCCACTCGCCCGCCGGCGTAAGCAACTGATCCGCCGTTACCGCTTCCGTCAGTACGGTACAGATGTTGAAGAGCGTATTTTCGTTCTCATCCAGCCGCGCCAGGAGATGATCCGTGCCCCCACTCGTTGATAGCTCGTGAGATGCCGCAAGGATGCCGCCATACAACTCCATTTGATCCGCACTGAACAGTTCAGATCGCAACGGCAGTTCTTCGCTAATCGGGACGCGCGGTCTTCCGATTTTCCTAAGCCGATCTGTAATAGGAAGTAAAAGCTCAGAAACAGTGAGGTCTCTAGCTTTCAATTTGATTATTCTCCGGGCTGCGATCGCTTAAACGCGATCAAAAATACTTTTCTTTGATGGGTTTGGGTTTCTTTGAGTCGTGGGTCTCATCTGGAGACAACATCCTCACGATGTAAACCTCTCCGATTGCGGAGCTCCGTAGCGGTAGAGCAAATAGTATAAGCAGGAAGAGTAACACTACGATGTTTGTCAACTCCTTCTTACAGGCGGCAGTTTCGGGAAATAGCCTTATGCATGGTAGTCTCTTTTACAACTCACCTGTGAGTTCGATGCGCCACCCCCGATTGCGCAAATATCCCGATACTGCAAGCCTGCTATTATTCAGCCAAGGAGCAATGATAAAAATTTGGCTCATCCATAGTATGTACGCTAGCGCACAAAATACCACTCCATAAAATGGAATACTCCGTAAAAAGGCTATGCTTGACAGAATTTGCATTCTAAGATAAATGCTATCATAAGTTGGATGGAAACCGCCTGGTGGAAGGTGAAGGCCTTCGAGCATTTGCCATCTCCTGATTTCTTTCATTTCATTCCACTACGCCCAACGCTGCACTTACTTTTTTATAAAAAAATTTCTGTAGCGGATGTCAAGCCCTCCTCCACATCAGCCCGACCAGAATCGTCTCCTTGCCGCTTTGCCGGCGATTGAACTTGAACGCATAAAATCGCACCTGGAATTGGTTCATATGCCGCTTGGGGACGTTCTTTGCGAATCCGGAGGGCGCCTTCCATACGTCTACTTTCCAACTTCCACCATCATTTCCCTGCACTACATCCTGGAGAATGGCGCATCATCCGAGATTGCAGGTGTGGGTAATGAGGGCTTGCTCGGCATTTCGCTGATCATGGGCGGTGAAAGTACGCCAAGCTGGGCCACTGTGCAAACCGCCGGCTATGGCTACCGGCTGAAAGCCTCGCTATTGTTGCAAGAGTTTAATCGAGGAGGCCCGATACAACGATTGCTGTTGCGCTATACGCAGGCGCTTATTACGCAGATCTCGCAGACTGCCGTATGCAACCGGCACCATACCATCGAGCAGCAATTGTGCAGGTGGTTATTGTTAACGCTGGACCGGTTGAATTCTCAGGAATTGGTCATGACTCAGGAATTGATCGCCAGCATGCTCGGCGTGCGCCGCGAAGGCATTACAGAGGCTGCCGGAAAACTGCAACAGGCCGAGATTATCCGCTATCGGCGCGGCCACATTACGGTGCTCGACAGAGCCGGACTCGAAACACATGTTTGCGAATGCTACGATGTGGTCAAGAAAGAATTCGATCGTCTGTTTCGCGACGTGCGGAAGTACTAGCACCTGTCGGACTTGAAGAATCGCAATCAAAATGACTGGCTACAGGCAGATTTTGAGGATTTTGAAGGCCAATAGCTTTTCCATTGACCGAAAAAACAGCGAAACCTGAACCGACCAGATGCTTTTGCAGCCGATTCCTTAAAATCCGACAGGCTGCCAGAACAAGCGCGGGCGAGACGATCCGCGACGCCGCCGACTCCGGATCTCCACCGGAATAAAAAAGATCGGGCCAGCATAACCAGCAAAAGAATCATGAGATAGCTGGTGTTCGGGAAAACCAACCGATCACTTCGCAACACCTCTGCCATCGTGATCCTGACCTATTTTGCCCCACTTTGCCAGCCATAAGCCGACCCGCGCGCGCTCCTCCCAAAGCTTGAATGTGCGACGACGTACTGAACGGTGCTACCGGCGGAAGTATCATTTCAAGTTTTAAGAACCGCTTTTGTTCCGCCCTCGGTTGTAAGCCCTGCCTATGTCGATCCGTCCCAAGACCGTAAAAAAGATTGTATTGCTGACATTCGGCGCGTTATTTGTACTTGTCACACTCTTTGCCATCTGGTTTGACTGGAACATGTTGAAGCCATATGTCGAGCACCAGGTAACCGAAAAGACCGGTCGCGAATTCACGATTCGGGGCGACCTCGATGTCAGGCTATCGCTCAACCCGCTGATCAGTATGGGAGGACTTTCACTTGCCAATGCTGATTGGGGCACGCAGCAGCCGATGCTCGATGTCGATAAGGCCGTTTTCCGCGTCAGTCTATGGAATCTGTTCCTCGGCCATGTCGTACTGCCCGAAGTATCCATATCCAAGCCGAAAATCATCCTTGAAAAGAGTGAGGATGGAAAGCGCAATTGGGATCTTAAAAAGGACGAAAAAGAGAGAGTGGAATTGCCGGAAATTGGTAGGCTAGTCCTGGACCAGGGCAAGGTCATTTTCCGCGATCCCAAGACAAAAACCGACGTAACGATAAGCATACACACCGATCCGGCAGCGGACGCGCGGGAAATGCCGCTCGACGTGACGGCTGAAGGGACATTCACCGGCGTGAAATTCACGGCGCAAGCCAAGGGTGGCAAGGTGATGTCACTTGCGGATAAAACGCTCCCCTATCCCATCAAAGCGAGCGCTCAAATCGGAACGACTCACGCCGCGGTTGACGGCATCATTACCGGGCTTGCCGAGCTGTCTGCAATGGATTTGAAGCTGGAAATACGTGGGGAGGATCTATCCGCACTTTATCCGATGGTGGGGATTGTATTTTTTCCCTCACCGCCATATCGCATATCAGGAAGGCTTACGCACCAGAAAACCGAGTGGTCGATGAAGCAATTTTCAGGAGAGGTAGGCAAAAGCGATCTCGGCGGGGATATACTTTTTGATACCGGCGGCAAGCGCCCCATGCTGCGCGCGGATGTTGTATCAAAAGTCCTCGACCTGAACGATTTGAAAGGTTTTGTCGGCGCCCGGCGCGCACCGCAACCACAAGATAGTCCTGCCGAAAAACAGGAGAAAAAAGCGTCGATAGAGGCCCAGCGGGACCGCGTGCTGCCGGACCAGGAATTCAAGGTGGACCGATTGCGGGCAATGGACGCGGACGTCAGGTTCACCGGTGAATCAATCCGCAACAAGGAATTGCCGGTCGAGCATCTGGTAACGCATCTCAAGGTCGATGATGGGTTGCTGACCCTGGACCCCACCAATTTCTCGGTAGCAGGTGGGAATATTATTTCCAGGGTCGCGATAAACGCACGGAAGGACATACCCGCCGCAGAGGCCAAGATTGACTTTAAAAGGCTGCGGTTACCGAAGCTCTTTCCCAAGATCGAGCTAACCAAGGAAAGCATGGGTTTGATAGGCGGCACAACGACGGTAACGGGGTATGGCAAGTCGGTGGGCGCACTTCTCGCATCGGCGGATGGTAACTTTGGACTGATCATGTCCGGCGGCGAGATCAGCAAGCTGATGCTGGATATTATAGGGCTCGATGGAGCGCGGATTCTCAAGCTTCTGATCGCGGGGGATAAAAATACCAATATCCGCTGCGCTGTCAGCGATTTCGATATCAAGAAAGGGATCATGACCAGCAAGGCTTTTGTCATAGACACAACAGAAACAAATATCATCGGCGAAGGGTGGATAAGCCTCGTCGACGAAACCATCCACCTGAAAATTTCACCGCAGCCCAAACACATCAGTGTTTTGAGCTTGCGTACGCCCGTGCATATCGGTGGCACTTTCAAGGATCCAAACGTGTACCCGGACAAAATGCTGGCCATACGCATCGGCTCGGCAGTTCTGTTGGGTATTTTCGCGACACCGGTTGCTGCACTGATACCGCTGATAGAGACGGGTCCCGGCGAGGATACCAATTGCAGGGCGCTGATTGACTCAGTCAAAGACACCACGTCACATCCCGCCAAAGAGGCCTCGCCACAAAAGAAAGAAGCCCCACCGAAGAAGCGCGAAAAAAACGCCGAGAATCGGTAAGGGCGCCGAAAATAGATTATTCGGCCGATCCGCTCATATGTGTGTAAGCGCACGGATCAATGCGCGGCAATCCCTATAGTACTAACTTTTCCAGGAGGCGTTCACGATGGAAACAGTGGAAATTCCCAGGCAGCATCAAAGAAAGCAACCCGGTTTGCAAGCAGAGATGGAGCCTCAGCCCGACTCGACCCTTGAGGGATACCGGGGAAGCGGCAAGCTGCAAGCCCGGGTTGCGATTATTACCGGCGGGGATAGTGGTATCGGGCGTGCCGTAGCCGTTGCCTTTGCCAAGGAAGGTGCCGATATCGCCATTGCCTATCTAAATGAACATGGAGACGCAAACGACACGAAAAAAGAAATAGAGCAATGTGGAAGAAAATGTCTTTTAATTGCAGGTGACGTGGGTAAAGAACAATTCTGTGCCGAAGTCGTCGCAACGGCAATCTCGGTTTTTGGACACATTGACATCCTGGTAAATAATGCCGCGGAGCAACATGTTCGGAATAGCATTATGGATATTGGCAATGCGCAGCTCGAAAAAACTTTCCGCACAAATATTTTCTCAATGTTTCATATGGTAAAAGCTGCGCTCCCCCATCTGAAAAAAGGTGCACGAATAATTAATACCACATCGGTGACAGCCTATAAAGGAAGCCCGCATTTACTCGACTACTCGGCAACGAAGGGCGCAATCGTTGCTTTTACGCGATCATTGTCACTACAATTGATCGAACAGGGAATTCTTGTAAACGGTGTCGCTCCCGGACCTATATGGACGCCACTGATACCCTCGACTTTTCCGCCCGAAAAGGTCGGTAGTTTTGGAAAAGACGTGCCCATGAAACGCCCTGGACAGCCTGACGAGGTAGCAACCTGTTATGTCTTTCTGGCTTCGGGGGAATGCTCATATATGTCGGGGCAAGTGCTGCATCCGAATGGAGGCACTGTCGTAAACGGCTAAAAGAAGCAATTTTGATTTTGCGAAAAGTCCTCTTTGCAGCGGTTCATCAGATGATGTTCGAATAACGGTTTATTTACCCGCAAAGAATTATTTACCCACAAAGAATCGAGCTTCAGCAAAGCATAAAATACAAATCCCTTCCCAGCCTCTTGGACAAAATTTGTATCGTCAGCAGGAGGCGAGCCCGCTTCGGAGAATTCCACTCTCGCATCGCATATGCGCGATCAAGTACGTGGCAGTTCCCTCAACCGGCGTGACGAAAGGTCTGGAAATTGTTCGAAATTCGACTATAGTGGTGAAAAAATTTGCGCCGGGCTATGGTATGCATAACTCCAATGGAATAATTTGACTTGCCCGGATTTTTTGTTCCTGCCTAAAGCGTACCCAACCCAAGCCGGTAACAGCTATTATTATTCGTCGAAGTACAACTCAAGCCTGTAGGCTGCAAAACAGGGGCACGAAGTATGTTCAGTTTAGGTTCCAAAGAACCTGTTGTAGCGACAGCGAACATTGTGATCGATTGTTCGCCCGAACACGTCTTCAGCTATTTGGGAGAAGGATTCTTTGAAAATTATCCCAAATGGTCTCCTGAGGTCGTTGAGCTTGAGTCTGTGACTAGCGGCCCCCCGAGGCTAGGAACTATCGCAAGGCAGGTGCGTATTGACCAGGGCCGCAGGACGGAAACCCAATTCAAAATAAATGTGTATGAGCCAAACAAGCGCCTGGGCTTTGCCGGAGTTGCCGATCCTTTCCGCTGCAGCTATGAGATACGATGCATCGATAGTGGCAAATCGTCCGAGTTGATCTTTACTTTTGAATTGCTCGAGATTCAAATGTTCATGCGTCCGTTCGAGAAATTGATTCGGGTAGTAGTTCAGGAAGGCGCGCAACGAACGGTAAGAAATTTGAAGCGTTTAACTGAAGCAAAAAAATACGCGGCCAGCTAACGGCCTGCCATTCCGCAAAATATCCAGGAGAAACAAATGACTTTCGTAGTGGAAAAGGATCCCGGATTAATCCCGCAGATCTTGTCTGAAATACTGGACAGCTCGATAAACGGAATCACACTGGTGGATCCCGATCAGGATGACATGCCCATTGTTTATGCCAATAAGCAATTCCAGGTCATGACTGGATATCCGCAGGAGGAGATCCTCGGACGCAACTGTCGTTTTCTCCAGAAGGGCGATCGTGAACAGGAAGCGCGTTTTGCGATGAGCCGGGCCATCAGCAAGCACCTGCCCATCGAAGTGACCATACGCAATTATCGAAAGGATGGCGAGCTCTTCTTTAACCATCTGACACTCACTCCACTTCTGGATGGGCAGGGAAAACTCATCTATTATCTTGGTATCCAGTACGATGTGAACCGCAACCGAGACTTGATTTCGAAGTTCAGCATGCAGCAGGAAGCCGATACCAGACGTTTACTTGCTTCTTTATTGCCAAGACCCTGATATTGAAACTTGGGCGCGCACCCTGGTGCCTGCGATATAGGAAGCGAGCTAATCAATCATAATGGAAGAGGATTTTATGGCCCAGATAATGTATGAAAACATTCCACAGCCTCGATCGGATGACCGGCGCGTATGGGATGTACCTTTTGCGGTTTATGGATACCCGGCGTTGCTGATAGCCCATAGGTTGAAGGTTTTTGCCTTGCTTGGGGAAGGAGCGCGTACATTGCCTGAAATCTGCAAGGCGCTGAACTTCAAGCCACGGCCGGCCGAGGCTATCCTGACGGCTGCGACAGCGTTGGGCTTTCTCTCTCTCAAGGACACGCGTTATTCGCTTACTCCGCTTGCGGAAGACTATCTCCTCGAAAAGAGTCCGAGCTACTTCGGATTTTTCTGGGATATGATGATTGACAATTCAGAAGTGTTTTCCTACGCAAGCCTGGAGAGGGCTGTGCTCACCGATTCGCCCCAGGCCTATGGAGGGGGCGATATTTATAAGTCTCATGAAGAGCAGGCGGAACTGGCGCGGAGATTTACGCGTGGCATGCACAGCATGAGTATGACGTTGGCCTCCGCCTGGCCAAGTGTCCTGAATCTCACCAGCCATCAACTGATGCTCGACATAGGCGGCGGTTCGGGAGCGCATTCGATCGTGGCTGCGTTGAAATCGCCAAACCTGGATGCGCTGGTTCTGGACCTGGAGCCTATATGCGAAGTCGCTCAAGAGTTCATTAATCAGTACGGCGTGCAGAATCGTGTAACGACCCATGTTGCCGATATGTGGAACGACCCATTCCCGGCAGCTGATCTACATTTTTATTCCAACATCTATCACGACTGGCCTCCGGAGAGGTGCAGATTCCTTACGGAGAAAAGTTTCCGGAGCCTCGAGCGCGGCGGACGCCTCATCATTCACGATATCCTTTACAACGACGAAAAGACAGGACCCCTTGCTGCTGCAGCATATAGCATGCTAATGCTGGGATGGACGGAAGGTGAATGCTATTCGGGCGCTGAATTGGCCACGATGCTGAAGGACGCTGGTTTTCACGATATTCAGGTGTATCCGGCTTTTGGTTATTTCAATGTGGTTACCGGCGTAAAGCCATAGTGATAATTTTTTGCAACTATTGCTCCTGGTTCACCTGGAAATCGGAAATCCAAACATGATCATCGGTCGGTCGCCCTTACCTTCAACCTTCTGAATAATGCACACCAGTCCCACGTGAAGTCGCGTCCCTCGCCGCATAATGACCGAATCAAGACGTGGCTTTACGTCACCGTCTGCTGGTCGGCTTGAATCCCAGCGTTTTCATGGCTGGCACTACTGATTGCTTCGTAGCGCCGTAGTTTACCCATGGGGCGTTGCCCTTATCCAACCGCTCGTGGATATTCAAGGCCGACCAGCGGCTGGCGCTCGTAAGCGACTCCAATTCTTCCCATGCCAAAGGCACTGACACGCCCAGGCCTGGACGTGCGCGTACTGACCAGGCCGATACGGTCGTTGCCCCGAAACCGTTGCGAAGATAGTCTATGAAAATCTTTCCAACGCGATTTCGCGGTCCGCTTTTGGCAACGAAACGCTGCGGTATGGTTTCGGCGAGGTGTTGGACAATGGCTTGAGAAAAATTTTTTACGGTGTCCCAATCATGCAGCCTCTTTATCGGCACAATGACGTGCAAGCCCTTGCCTCCACTCGTTTTCAGGAAAGATTCCAACCCCAGTTCCCCGAGAAATACATGAACAAGCTGTGCCGCTTCCTGGATGAGCGGCCACTTCACCCCTTCGCCAGGATCCAGATCAAATGTCATCCTGTCCGGTTTGCCGATAGCATTTTTTGTGGCATTCCATGTATGAAACTCGATTACATTCATTTGAGCGGATGCTAATAGACCTTCGGCGCTGGCAACTTCAATCAATGACTCATGCCCGGGATCCAGAGATGGGTCAAGCTGATTGACTCCCGCCATATTCTCTTTTTCCCAATGCTTCTGAAAAAACAGCTGACCGGCAATTCCTTCCGGTGCGCGGACGAGCGATACCGGCCTGCCTTTGAGATGCTCCAGCATTAAAGGTGCGACCAGCAAATAGTAGCGAATGAGCTCAATTTTCGTAAATCCGGTGGATGGATCAATGACACGCTCAGGGTGCGAAACCTTCAATGATGACGCTGGCATCCTATCCACAGGTTTTGCATCGGCGGTATGCACCGGTTTCTCCCGAATAATGACTTCTGCTTTTTTATCCGATCTCAAGCCTTGAAAAACCGAGTGGCGAATATGTCCATCTCGTGTCCATTCTCCAAAGGACACTTCAGCCACCAGCGTGGGCTTTACCCAATGCGCATTTTTTTCAATGTCGCTCGCTCCGACAAATGGTGGACGCTCAGTGGCAATTTTGTCCAATTTCACTTTAAGATCATGAAGCGTGTTATCGCTAAATCCCGTGCCTACGTTTCCGGCATAACGAAGCTTCTTGTCTTCATCATAGTAGCCGAGCAGAAGCGAGCCTATACCGGCCCGGGAACCCTTGGGGTCGGTAAAACCGCCAATTACAAATTCCTGGCGTTGCGTACACTTCAGCTTTATCCAGTCGGGAGAGCGGCGCGAGGCATAACGCGAAGTTTTGCGCTTACCGATCAAGCCTTCCAGCCCCAGGCGGCAGGCCGAGGCGATTATATCTTTCGGTGGTGCATCGAAAATATCGCTGAAGCGTATCGGTTCCGGCGGAGGTGGCTCAAAAAGGGTTCGGAGTAATGCCCTTCGTTCAATCAGGGAAGCCTCTCTCAAATCATATCCATTGTAGAATGGTATATCGACCAGGTAATAAATAATGCCTTGAGTCCGGGCACTATCAAATGCATTTTGCAAAGCCTGAAAATCCGGTATGTTTTTGTCATTCAGCACCACAATTTCGCCGTCGAGCCATCCGGACTTCAGCCTCATCCTCGCTATTGATTTTATAAGATGAGGCAATCTCTCTGACCAGTCATTTCCATTTCGAGTAAAGAGTTTAATGTCGCTGCTATCTATTCTGGTCAACATCCGATAGCCGTCGAACTTGATTTCGTAAATCCACTCAGCCGGATCGTTGGGAGGCCCATCCACCAGCGTAGCGAGCTGCGGGCGCAGGATGCGGGGAAGATCCGCTTTAACTGCGTTTTCCGGCAACCCAGGTTCGTTTTTTCCGGACTTTGATCCAGTCCTGGTTGACGTTGTACTCACCGGTCCAGCAGCTTTTTGAACCTCCGGCGGTTCAAGCCCGGCAACACTCTCGGGCATTTCGTCCACCACGCTATATTCGTTGGAAGAGCGAACATAATCATCCTTTTCCTTGATGAGCAGCCATGCCTCCCGTTTTTCTTCCTCCTTCCTTCTCATGCGTACTAGCGCCCAGTGACCCTTCAATTTGTGTCCGCGCAGCTCAAACTTCAGCTTGCCGTCACGATAACCCTTGTGGGGATCCTCAAGAGGAATCCACGTTCCCTTGTCCCAGATGATGACCTTACCCGCGCCATACTGCCCGCGTGGAATCTCGCCTTCAAAACTGTTGTATGAAACGGGATGATCCTCGACATGAACCGCCATGCGCTTGTCATTCGGGTCGAAGCTGGGCCCTTTGGGAACAGCCCAACTTTTCATCGCCCCATCAAGTTCAAGCCTGAAGTCGTAATGGAGCCGCGTTGCCCAGTGCTTCTGAACGACAAATGATAAGGCTGTCTTTCTTGCCTTACTGCGGGTACCGATGCCGGAAGGTTCGGATGTAATGGAAAAATCACGTTTTTCCCGATAGACCTTGAGCGAATCCGAGTTTGACATTTTTCAAGACTTATTCGCGGTTTTCTATGCGCGGCGCTTATGCGTACCTTTGGTGGAAGTGGGTACATTGTCTGCATCCGCCGGTCTTTTGCCCCGCGCCTTGCCGCTACTCCCCTTGTCCCCACTTTTCTTCAGGCTGCGCTGCAGCAATTCGGTAAGATCAAGTATCTGCGCACTGCCAGGTGCCGTTTCGGATTCCTCTGGTTGAGCCACGGTCTGTATGTCGCCCGTTTCGACTTTTTCATGGACGAGTTTCATGATTTCCTCCTTGAAAGAATCGCGGAACTCTTCAGGATGCCATTTTCCACTCATGTCCATCACCAATTGCTCGGCCATTTTCAATTCCTTATCGGTAATGCCCGCCTCCTCCTTTCCCTCGGGAGGAAAGCTCAATTTCTCCCAACTGCGTATCTCGTTGCCCCATCGCAACAGATTCAGCACAAGTGCGGGACCTGATGGCATCAGAGCAGCCAGGTGCTGCTTTGTTTGAATAACCACCCGCGCAATACCGATGCGCCGGGTCTTGAGAAGGGTTTCGCGCAAGAGCGCATAGACCTTGGCTCCTTTATTGATCGGAACGACATAGTAAGGACGCTCAAGATAAACTAATGGAATATCGGTGGCCGGTACAAACATCTCTATCTCGATAGTTTGAGTGGCCTTCGGATAAGCAGCAGAGATTTCGTCCTGACTCAGCACGACATACTGCCCATCTTCATATTCAATGCCTTTGACGATATTTTCCTTGTCGACCTCCTTGCCGGTCTTCTTGTTTATACGCTTGTAGCCAACCGGATCCATGCTGCGCTTGTCCAGCCAGTCGAAATCCAGCCCCTGTTCCACCGTCGCGGAATGGAGGGCTACGGGTATATGCACCAGGCCGAAGCTTATGGCGCCCTTCCATAACGCTCGGCCGCTTGACTTAGGAATATCCATGGTTCACTTCCTATACATCCACAAAAAATGACACCCTTCAATCTGGAAGATCAGCCGACATCAGCTAAGTCAGGCTATATCCATAAGTATTCGGATGGACTGCACATCTCTTCGCCGGAGCAGAGACGCAAGAGACGACCAACCCGGCGATGCTCCAACTCACCCAAATTATCATCCTCTACACTCGTTTTGTCGTATGTGCGATTGCGCACGAAGTGAAGGGCCGCAGGGAATTGGTTTACGTTGTCGCGGAATGCGCGGTGAGCTATCGGCCCGACAATGCCGGTGGTGATGCTATTCAGAGTCGACTTATTACAGCGCTGTGTGTTCTTTCGTACGGAATGATCAGCTAACTGATGAGAGGATATTCAAGTCTATTTGTGAATCCGCCGCACCGCCCTGATTGCGCTGACCACAGCCCCAGGTACGGTCGAGTGGAAAGACTTCCAAAGGTCGCCTCGTGAAGGCTAATAAGCGAAGACTCATAAACCCAGATAAAGACGGCTCTGCGAGCCTACCCAAGTGCTGGCGGTCAGTTTGCGGCCTTTCGCCGCCATTTTTGCTACCTGCGCGGCGTCCATATACCCCAAGCTATGGACTTCTCCCAACCGGCAAAACTGTCTCGCAACCTGCCTCGCCATCATCTCGTGTCCTAATGGATTATCTGGGATAAAAGCAAAAGCCAAAATATTAGCGATATAACTCTGCGCCATCCACGAAGCTTCCTGAGGATTAAATGAATATGGATTATTTTTCCCTGCTACAATGGCCCGCGATGGTGATCAACATACTCGCGGTCTGGTTGCTGACTTACCAGTCCAAGCGCAGGCGCAATGCCGGCTTCTGGTGCTCTCTCATCAGCAACGTCTTGTGGATCGCCTGGGGATGGTATGCTCAGGCTTTAGCAGTTATTGGCCTCCAGATAGCCTTGGCTGCGCTGAATATCCGTGGCGTCAAAAAAACGGATGAAAAAACTTAGGCACGACAGTCGATAACATCGCTGTTTTCTCTTTTTTGGCTTATATCGTCATGGTTTGTGCAAAATGATGTTCGAAACATGGAAAGATCTTTTGCAATCCGAGCAAGCAAAATATTTTTAATTTCCGGCATTGGTTGCCTGGCGCTCGTGGTTGCTTCTAATAATGTTCTCGATTACCAATCGAATTTCCGGTTCGTTCAGCACGTGATGTCGATGGATACGGTATATCCGGGAAATGTTCTGAAGTATCGCGCCATCACTGAACCGCTGCTGCATTCCGCTATCTATATACTTATCATATTCTCTGAATTCATAATTGCCATACTGTGTCTTCTGGGGGCATTGCAATTGTTTCGCCATATCCGTGATGATGCGCTGACATTTGACAATGCCAAATCTCTATCCATCCTGGGATTATCCTGCGGTTTTGCCTTATGGTTTTTTGGCTTTATTGTCGTTGGCGCGGAATGGTTCTGCATGTGGCAATCACCGGACTGGAATGGCCAGGAATCTGCATTCCGATTTGTGGTTTGCATCATCCTGGTGCTAATTTACACCGTACAAAGTGATAAAATTGGCTGAACCGGCCGACTTGCCGAAATCGAGTCATCGATTACCACTAGCGTATAATTGCCAGCCCTTATTTTGTTATCTTCACTTCTTGTCTTCCTGATCGGGCCGAATACCGCCCGTCGGTAGTCTGCAAACCCAAGCGATGCGAACTCTATACACTTATTGCATGCTTTTCCCGCGACGCACCGCGTACGTCCTGGTCGCGCTGTTGGCGGCAGGTATCGCCGAAGGGCTTAGTCTGACCGCACTTCTCCCGTTACTTTCGATTGCGGTGGGCGATAACGCGAATTCCGACACCGGCAAGCGAATCGTCGACGTACTGCAAGGGATCGGCATCGTACCGACCATTGGCGTCATGCTGCTGATCATTGTCGGAGGCATGATCATCAAGAGCGTGATATTGCTGATGGCCAACAGGCAAGTCGGCTATACCGTCGCGCATGTCGCCACCGCGCTTCGCCTTGAATTGATCGACGCGCTGCTCGCGAGCCGCTGGCAATATTATCTGCGTCAACCCATGGGTTCCCTGGCGAATTCGGTCGCCACCGAAGCATACCGTGCGGCCAACGGTTTTGAGCACAGCGTCACCGTGCTGGCGCTGGTGATACAGGTCATCGTCTATGGAACCGTGGCCATGTTCGTTTCATGGCAGGCAACGCTTACTTCGTTACTTGTCGGCGTGGTAATGCTGCGGCTGCTGAATCAACTGATTCGGGCTACCCGCCGGGCCGGGGGTAAGCAGACTCAACTGATGCGCCACCTGCTGACTTATCTTTCCGACGTGCTCGGATCGGTAAAATCACTGAAAGCCATGGCGCGGGATAACGTGGCAGAGGCCATCCTGCGCGACCAGACCAAGCAGCTGGAAAAAGCCACCCGGCGCGAAATCATGGCGCGGGAAGCTTTGATGGCCTTGCAGGAACCCATACTGGCCACCCTGATAGCGTCAGGCTTATATCTGGCCCTGTCGATATGGGAGCTTTCGTTGCCGTCTGTGATGGTGATGGTCTTTCTGCTCACCCGCCTTCTGAGCCTGCTCAATAAAACGCAGCGCAAATACCAGAATCTGGCGGCGCAGGAGAGTGCTTACTGGGCTTTGCGCACAGCGATTGAAGAGGCGCGTGCCGCAGCGGAGAGAACGACGGGTACGCGTCAGCCTACCCTTCAAAAGGGGATCAGCTTGCGTCACATCGATTTCGATTACGGCACGAAACCAATATTTCAGGATCTCAACCTCGAGATTCCAGTCAATTCATTCACCACCATTGCAGGACCATCGGGTGTTGGAAAAAGTACCATGCTGGACCTGCTGTGTGGACTGGCTGAACCAAAGTCAGGGGATATGCTCATAGATGGTGTGCCTCTGCGTGAAATCAATCCGCGCGACTGGCGACGCATGATCGGCTATGTCGCACAGGAAAATGTTCTGCTTCACGACACCATTCTCAGCAACATACTTGTCGGCGCGCCTGACCTGGTTGAAGCCGATGCGGAAAGAGCATTGCACCAAGCGGGAGCCTGGGATTTCGTAAGCGCCCTTCCGGAAGGGTTGCAGACGATTGTCGGCGAACGCGGGGGGCTGCTGTCGGGCGGTCAGCGTCAGCGGATCGCAATAGCCAGAGCGCTGGCTCACCAGCCGCTTTTTCTGTT
This sequence comes from Nitrosospira briensis C-128, assembly GCF_000619905.2. Lineage (NCBI taxonomy): Bacteria > Pseudomonadati > Pseudomonadota > Betaproteobacteria > Nitrosomonadales > Nitrosomonadaceae > Nitrosospira > Nitrosospira briensis. The sequence goes on from NZ_CP012371.1 coordinate 561,262, forward strand.
GCTTGACGAACCGACCAGCGCGCTCGATCCTGAAAGCGAGCGGTTGGTTTGCGACACGCTCAAGAAGCTGGCAAAGGATCTTACCGTGGTTGCCGTTTCTCATCAGCCTGCGCTGATAAATGCAGCGGATTACATATTCACCCTTTCAAAGGGGAAAGCCGAGCGACTGCAACATCCATCCGAGGTTGAGAATGAATCGGATGCCATATCCGTATCGCGCAGGGGAGCGACCTCGGTTTTTCGTTGATTTGAAAAATTATGACGGCAAACCAAAAAAAGTTTGCTGCCTAAGGTGCGCCGCACGCCCGGGTGAACCTTATAGCTTGTAACAGGCTGTACGGTCGCGGATCCGGCTAGTGCAACATTAATCAACAGCAACTTCGATTGATAGCATTTTCTTATGCAAAAATAGAAGCGACTAACGTTTTTTTCTCGAATACAAAACAGGTTTCTCCCCAATTTCTGGTGGTTTTGGATTTCACTCCAAGGCCTGCCTGTTCCATCAGATTTACCGCTTCCCGCTGCTCCTCAGGGGTTCCCAGCTCGACGATGACAGATCTCAGCGCCGGGTTTTTCAGAACATTTTCCGCACCTTTGATAATGGGAATCTCTATGCCGTCAACATCAATCTTGATATAGTTGGGGTAAGGGAATCCCCATTTTCCGCATAACTCGTCCAGCGTTACTCCAAACATTCCCTGAATATGCGCGGTGGGTGTTTTCATGTTCTTCAGGTCTTCCTTTCCGAACTGTGAGCGATTTCCTCCGCCAATAAATTTCGGGATATACAGTTTTGAAAACCCGCCCTGTCCCGATACGGCTATACCATAAGCCGTAATATTATCCTCGAGCTTGTTCAGGTAAATGTTTTTATTCAATAAAGAATAATTGATGCACTGAGGCTCAAAGGCAAAAACCTGAATGTCATTCCCGTATTTTTTTGCGGGATATAAGGAATATTGACCGATATTCGCGCCCAGATCAAAGAATCGCGAGCCGGGTTCAAAACTGTCGAGCCAATTCAGCGTATCGGGCTCTTTAATGGAATAAGTTTTGGCGCGCTGAAGTGTCCGAAAGTTATCCACGGCGATGCGTATGGATTGGCCCTTGACATTTACTTTTGTGTAACCGCCTTTTAGTCCATAAAGCGCAATAGAGAACCCGGAAAGAACATCCATAAAAAATGAAGACATATTTGTTTCAGCTGCAGGCTGATTAGTGGAGATAGGAATTAAATGAAGCCGAAGAATATCTGTTTTATCCGGTTTAATCCCAAATATTTTGCCGCAGCCCGAAGCTGCGACCGCCGAGGTAGCGTTGACTTATCTCGGACACAAGGGGATTTTCAAGTCGAAGGGAGCAGCTCCGCTTCATCTGTAGGGCAAACTCAGGTCGTCGAGGATGTCCATGTTGTAACGAGAAGCAGTTTCTGCCAACACCGGTAAGACCTCTTTAACACTTACGCCCTTTCTTGTCAAAACGCTTTTTTTGATAAACGGAAATTTGAACTCGGTAATAAGAGGCTTCCATAGATGTGAGGTAGGCTCTATCCATCTTATAGGCCTTTGATTAAAATTAATTCGAGCCAAGGCGGGTTCCAAGCCATAAAGAGCGGCGAGCCGGAATCTGTGACGGAGAAGCCGGGAAAAACCGACTTCATATTTTCGGATAACGACATTCTTGAGCTCCAGAATATCGACCTCTTTGAAGAAGCGAAGAAATTCTTCAGATAACACTACATTTTTCTTGCAATACAGAAAATAAGATTGCAGATGCGGATGAAATTGAAAAGAATCGGTCATTCCAATCACATCGGCGTCGCAGTTCTCAAGTGTAGTAACGATATCGCTGATGCTGAAAAGTGGCCCGATAACGCTATCGTTGGCTAACAGAAGGCCGGCATGGTCTTTGTATCGAGCATATTTTTCCAGTCCTGTTTTCCATCCGTAAAAATCGTAGCCTTTATTCTCCCGGTTTATGATTCTTACGCAGCATCTTGAAAGTTTCTCCAGGTCTGAAACTGAAATATCATCGCTCGAGCTGATAAATATGATGTTGAACCCGGCCAGGGCGAGCGCATCAACGTACTGATACACGTTCTTTCTGACAATATTTTCGTAATCGTAGCTACAAAAAAGGCAGACCGGTTTAGTGTAATCCGGCGATACCAGCCCTTTTTCATCCAATCTGACCAGCGGTTCCTTACGCACTTTCTTCCGCTTGAGCAAATAAACATATAAATAAAGAGCATATCGCAACTCCTTGACTATCATCTTGATGGTCCACCTCATCGGCCAGGTGGTTCGCTGATTCTTCTGTTTGTGCAGGGACATTTCATACACCTCGGTCAACAAATTCCATCAAGAGTTGGAACATAAAAATGGTAGCGTTACATGCCAGGCATATCGGAATATCTCAAAAAAATCTTTGCTGCGCGTTCAGCGGCCCCACGATGGAAGGGGCTGCGCCTCGTACGGAAACACAATACAAACAGGTTATGATAATGATGGTGTCTTGTAAAAACATGAGCTTCAGGGCGGCTTATCAAGAGATAGAGATAATTGCGCCAGCACGCCTTTCAGTGTTTCCAGTGTATCGGCTTCGTCTATTTTTTTGTCATCGTGAATGCGAAGCATTCGGGGAAATCGCCGGCGATACCCTTTGTGCGGTGTATCCCATACCGTGCACTAACCGATTTCAGGCTGCCAGCGCGTCCGTCAAATACTGTAAGTAGCACTAAATCGCGTAACAGCGGGGAAAGAAGCGGAGCACCTGCTGAGGCTGTAATGAGATCCATGCCGATACGCTATCACGACGGACGGTCGCAGCCCCGTCCGGTTAGCCGCTGAATCCCGCTCCTCAATGCTTCTGATATAAACCGATCAGTTCAGAATATGCGATGACATGTCCTTCCATCGCTTTCTCCAGCTTTGCCTTGGTTGGTTGCTTCAAATCCGGCAGGACTGTGTCGAGCGCGTAGAGTTTATGGAAATACCGATGTTTTCCAATCGGCGGGCACGGCCCACCATAGCCGGTGCGCTGCCAGTCATTGAGTCCTTCCCGTGTTCCAGGTGGAAGATCCGCCGTAGCGATTGCCTCCGATAGCCCGCTGGTGCCGGGCGGAATGTTGTACAACACCCAATGCACCCAGGTTCTCTTGGGCGCAGCAGGATCAGGCGCATCGGGATCGTCCATGATTAACACCAGGCTTTGCGTGCCCTCGGGCACTTCGGTCCAGAAAAGCTCCGGTGAAGTGTCGTGGCCATCGCAGGTATGGCGCGCAGGAATTACGCCGTGAGGAGAAAAAGATGAAGATGTTATGGTCATTGACATGATAGGTTTCTCCTTTTTCTCGTTTCTTACCTTCTGGCTCATGAGTGAGGCAGTTTCGTCCGCTGCAGCCACTTGGGCCAGCAAGCAGGCAAGGATAATTCCTGATAAGGCAGCGAGGTGTGTGCGAAAAATAAAATGTAGCCTTTTTCTCATCGTCATGCTCGCCTGTCAGGATATTGGAATGAGCCGCCCTTGCTCTGCATCCAGCTTGGGCAGGCGCACGGTCAGCACGCCATTTTTATAGCTCGCTTCCGCGTGGTCTGCATCCGCCTTGCACGGTAAGGGTATGGTCCGTTGGAAAACGCCGTAAGCACGCTCCGTGAAATGATACGTACTATCGCTTGTAGTACGTTCAAAATGTTTTTCGCCTCTCAAATAAAGCATATTGCCGTCTATCGTAATATGGCAATCCTTTTTTTCCATACCGGGCATTTCTACCCGCACCATCATCTCCTTGTCTGTTTCCTCAACCTCTCCCGCCAATATGCTCCAGTTTCGAAAAGTGGGGAGTGTGCCCACCTCCGCGTGCTCTTTGTCCTCCTCATCCTTACGATGCGTAAAGTGAGTCAGCGCGCCGCTACTTTGGTGAACCAGTTCGTGCCAGCCCTCTGAAATATGGTCCCAGGTTCGGCTAAGCCCGTGGCTAATGTTTTTCCTGGCATGATTCAAGGCATTCATCATCGTTATGCTCCTTCTCATTATTAGAAAAAATCGTGATAACCAGGATAAGAATGAATTGCCCGGCGCGTACCCGACCGCGCATTCGAAATCGTATTGCACCGTCTAGAGGGTTACAGGATGCGGTATCACCTCTGGCAGCCTGTCGGACTTAAAGGAAATCGCTGCAAAAGCGTCTGGCTGGTTCATATTTCGCTGCTTTTTCGAGCAATAGAATAACTATTGGCCCCTCAAAATCCGCAAAATCTGCCCTCACCCAGTCACTTTTTCACTGCGATCCTTCAAGTCCGACAGGCTGCTAGCGTCGCGTCCTCGTTTCCTTTTGCCGCTGATAATTTACCAGCTTGGCAATTGCAAGCAATTCTTCCGATAGCAGTTCCAATAAGTCATCCAGTGTCAGTATGCCTACTAGTGCGCCGTTTTCATCCACGACCGGCAAACGCCTTACAGTTTTACTGCGCATGTATTGAATCGCATCGAAGATCGCCACGTCTTCTTTTACGGTGGCCAACTCTTGCGCGATGATATCGCCTACGGTGATAACCGCCTGATCGAGTTCAGTCGCCATGATCTCTACAACCAGATCCCGATCGGTGACAATCCCGACTGGAACACGGACGCCATCACGCTCTTCCACAATGATCACATCACCGACGTGGTGATAGCGCATGAGCTTGGCTGCCTCCAGAATGGTTTCATCTCGTCGCAAAACAATAACATCACGGTTGCAAATTTCGCCGACAGGCATAATGCTCTCCGCTTGAGTTACATATCGATATGAAGCGTTTGACCGCAGGGATGAAACCGCGCCATGGATGGTGCAGCCGGCAGTAAGTCAGGCCCTATTCAATCGTTGATTTCTATCGCGTCCAACTCACACGCAACAGATATTCATCTGGGTTATAGTGAAATTCCAGTTCGCCCTGGTAGGCATTATGTATGGCTTCGCCAATACCTCGTGCCAGATGGATATCAGTGGTTGTAATCAGCGTCACGCCATTCTTTTCTTCGATTTCCATGATACGTTCAAGCGGATGTTCGGTTCGCTCATGTTTTTCCACGTTATGTGCGAGATGCAGGATTTCCTCGCGATGAGCGAGAAAAAACTCCCCCTGCAAAGTCACAAAACCGGCGGGAAAATGATCATGAATGCGATGGCATGCGGGACAAGGTTCCTGATGTGCATCGGCGGGAGCCTGGAGCCACTGCCAGCGTCCTTCATGGAATACCGCGCCGCATTGTGGACAAACGGTCGGCTCAGACAGCTTATGTCTTGCCTTATAGGCATCGTGCACGCGCTCCTCAAACATGCTGTCACGACGAGAAATCAGGCGAAAGCCAGGAGACGTAGTATGAGTGCCCATGGAAAGACTCCTATATGTGAATCACATCTGCTCATATGTCAGATGAGAATTCGAGACGACATCTTATGCGATAGCGTTGCCACCACCACAAGCAGGCCGGACCGGTCATTGACGTAGTAGTGCGTGTAAGGGGCGTGTGCTCCCATCGTGCGGTCGAGGACGCCTTCCATTCTTCCATTTGATAAGGCTGCGTCGATTCCGCTAAAGCAACAAGCGCTTCAACGCCCTGCCAGCCTCGTGCTTTACAGAAGCGAGGTGTGGCCTGGCCGAATGCTTCTGAATCTATAGCTCAACCCCTGCGAACGTTGCCCATTCTTTTCGACAGAATGGGCAACAGCCACGCCGGCGAGATCGACTCGAGGGATTAATATGCTATTTGACCTCGATCCGTCTGGAGGTTTTACCCTCTTTCTTCGGTAGCGTCAGTTCCAGCGTGCCATTTTCATACTTGGCCTCGGCTTTGGTCTCATCCACATCGCTCCCCAAAGTAAAGCTCCTGTAGCTCGATCCCTGGTGGCATTCGCGACAAATGACTCTTTCGCCCTCTTTTTCCTCTTTTTCCTGCTTGGTTTCACAGCTGATGGAAACTCTATTGCCCTCTACCTGCACCTTGACATCTTCTTTCTTTACTCCTGGGATATCTGCACGCACGGTATAGGCCGTGTCATTTTCCTTTAAATCGATTTTGATCGTAGGGGCGGTTTCCGAGTCCATGGAAAATGGTTGCATTCCAAAACCCTTGAACCAGTCATCAACGTTGTAAAACGGGTCGAAACGGGCGATATCACCGAACGGGGAACGACGAGCAATGTTTGCCATGATGTTTTTTCCTTTGAAATATAAAAATTTATCGTACTATTACTGCTACCTCTCGGATGATCACGTAAACGGCTAAGCTATCAGAATGTTTTCAGTGGTTAAAAATCCTTTTCGGTATATAGCACCTCACCTGTTTCGGCGTCAGCCTCCAACCAGTCTTGTGCTTCGTCATAAACGTAACCATCAGGTTCATGTCCCTCCACTCTGTAATAAGCGGCGGTGGAAATCACGTGATGATTTTTTCTTTGCTCGCGCTCGGCCGATTCAGGATCTATTGCCATTGACTCCCTTGGCGTCGATTTTTCGGATTGCTCAACAGCATTGCCTGTAAGGTTGCTGGTGGCTGTCCTGATTTCATTAGTTACCACACCCGGTTTGCTGGATGGTCTGCCTGACAAGATACACCCCTTTAAAAAGTGATCGATCGGGCTATGCGAGTGGGTGTCACCCAATTAATCACATCGCCCTGCCGAACGATAAGAATGAAGATCAAATAACATTCAATTTTTAACACCTCGTTATGCCTGCCTCTGTGCGCTGCCTAACATTGGGCCACAGAAAAGTTTACAGAATAAACCGGCTACTATTTGGCTTCGCAGATTCCGGGACAATCCGCACCGCCGCGTTTCGGATCGCAATCGTCAGCGGAGTTATCTACGCAGGTTTTGCCACTAGGGCATGGAATCCCGGCAATTCCACCGCAAGCTTGTGGTTCTGATTTTTTGCATTCCCCTTCCCGCTCAACGGATACGCCTGCGGCCGACGCCGTGCATGCATTCGGATAAGTTTTACCATCGCAACCACAAACAGGCTTGAAGATTTGCGGACAAATGGTGGGCTTGGTCTTGCATGTGCCTTGTGCATCCGCCACCTTGCATTGACCCGTTCCAAAATCACAAAACTGTTTTGCGTCAGGACAGGCTGTTCCCGCAATACCACCGCAGACTGCGGACGCAACGACATCAATCGGCTTGCATTGATCCGTGAGCTCTACATTGAGGAAGGTTCCCGCCTTGGGATGAATGGCGCGCAACTGCTTGACAAAAGCGTTGAACTGCTTTGGCGTTGCGCTAAAACCTGCTTCCGCGCAGGCGTTCAAGCCGCCTTCGATCGGAATCGGGCCGCCTGTTCTGGGGCTATAGACAGCGAAAGTATCTACGGTATCGGCAATGATCGCTTTTCCGACCAGCTTGCGGACCGATTTCAATGCGGCGTTATCCAGCGCTCCTCCAGAACTGCCGAGAGAGATATTCACGGCACGGTTTGCAGCCTCCGCACGGTCACCGTCATTCTGGGCAATGGCGGGCAGGCTAAGCAAGGCAGCTCCGATCAGTAAAACACAAGGTAATTTCTTCATTTTTTCCTCCCATCGATAGTTAATTAAATCACATCCATTCGCCCTTTTTGTAAGCTACCGGTCTGGAAACGAGCGGGTCAATGGCATGATATTTTTTTTGGATCCGGGCAGCCTGGAACCCGGATCAAGTGCTAAACAGTTTCATCGCACCGCCGAATGCAGTTCCGCCGACGGCGAGCCACGACGCCCATCAGGCCTAGTCCCGCAAGCAGCATCAGGTATTGCTCAGGCTCGGGTACCACTGCCACGGTGACGTCGTGGTCGTGGTAGAACACCTGGAAGGTATTGGGGCTGAACCCGTGCATACTGACGGATGAGAAAGTCGAATTTGCCAGACGGTCATCGAAAGTCGCCACTACGAAGCTGTCACCAGCCACAGGCGCGTAGCCGAGGTTCCATAAAGCAAGGTCGCCGCCCAATGTTACGTCGCCGGTAACCGTCAGTTGGTCAAAATTATGCAGGCCAGCTAGTTCAAAGTTAACTACGCCGTTCGCTGCCTGATGCAGGTTACCATCGATGGTAAGATGGCCAATGGCGTCTCCGGGATTGATCATGCCGCTGTTGACCAGTTCATTGTTGGCCGGTGTTTGAATGGTACCGTTGCCCTGTAGGGTGCCGGTGTTACCAAAACAATTGGCACCGCTGCAAGAGGACTGGAATACTCCACCAGCGCCAACATTCACCGTACCGGCGTTGGTAAATGCGTGTGCGACATTGAACACTCCAGCATTGACATTGACCGTGCCGGTGTTGTTGAAGGCAATGCCTACATCGGTCAACGTGTTGTTCTGCTTGTTGTAGGTGCCGCTGTTGTTGAAGGTGCCGCTGCCGGTCATCCGGTCGGAAAAGGCATTGGTATCGGTGAAGGTGCCGGTGTTGTTGAAGGTGCCATTGCTGAAGAAGTTATCGTTCCGGTTGGCGCCGGTGTTGCCGCTCCAGGTGGTGTTGCCGGCATTCACTATGCGTCCGCCTGAAATGGTCCTGCCGAGATCACCGCTCATCGCCAGCGTGCTGTTGAAGGTGGTGGTGGCCGCACCGGCAATGGACCCGCCAGTCCAGTCGGCGGCAGCGCCAATCGGCGTGCTCGTGCCCGCCAGCGTACCGCCGGAAAGCAGAAGGTGCGCGGTATGGCTGCCGCCGTTGAGGTTGACTGTGCCCCCGCTTATCTGAAGAGTGCCCGCCCCGCTGGTGGTCGCCGCGTTCAGGTTATGCGTGCCAAAGTTGAAATCCAGGGTAGCGCCGCTGGCCATGGCAAAGCTGCCGCTGTGGGTGCCGTTCGCTTCCAGGCGCAGGGTTCCGGCATTGACATTGACCGTGCCGGTGTTGTTGAAGGCAATGCCTACATCGGTCAACGTGTTGTTCTGCTTGTTGTAGGTGCCGCTGTTGTTGAAGGTGCCGCTGCCGGTCATCCGGTCGGAAAAGGCATTGGTATCGGTGAAGGTGCCGGTATTGTTGAAGGTGCCATTGCTGAAGAAGTTATCGTTCCGGTTGGCGCCGGTGTTGCCGCTCCAGGTGGTGTTGCCGGCATTCACTATGCGTCCGCCTGAAATGGTCCTGCCGAGATCACCGCTCATCGCCAGCGTGCTGTTGAAGGTGGTGGTGGCCGCACCGGCAATGGACCCGCCAGTCCAGTCGGCGGCAGCGCCAATCGGCGTGCTCGTGCCCGCCAGCGTACCGCCGGAAAGCAGAAGGTGCGCGGTATGGCTGCCGCCGTTGAGGTTGACTGTGCCCCCGCTTATCTGAAGAGTGCCCGCCCCGCTGGTGGCTGCTGCGTTCAGGTTATGCGTGCCAAAGTTGAAATCCAGGGTAGCGCCGCTGGCCATGGCAAAGCTGCCGCTATGGGTGCCGTTCGCTTCCAGGCGTAGGGTTCCGGCATTGACATTGACCGTGCCGGTGTTGTTGAAGGCGATACCTACGTCGGTCAGCGTGTTGTTCTGCTTGTTGTAGGTGCCGCTGTTGTTGAAGGTGCCGCTGCCGGTCATCCGGTCGGAAAAGGCATTGGTATCGGTGAAGGTGCCGGTATTGTTGAAGGTGCCATTGCTGAAGAAGTTATCGTTCCGGTTGGCGCCGGTGTTGCCGCTCCAGGTGGTGTTGCCGGCATTCACTATGCGTCCGCCTGAAATGGTCCTGCCGAGATCACCGCTCATCGCCAGCGTGCTGTTGAAGGTGGTGGTGGCCGCACCGGCAATGGCCCCGCCAGTCCAGTCGGCGGCAGCGCCAATCGGCGTGCTCGTGCCCGACAGCGTACCGCCGGAAAGCAGAAGGTGCGCGGTATGGCTGCCGCCGTTGAGGTTGACTGTGCCCCCGCTTATCTGAAGAGTGCCCGCCCCGCTGGTGGCTGCTGCGTTCAGGTTATGCGTGCCAAAGTTGAAATCCAGGGTAGCGCCGCTGGCCATGGCAAAGCTGCCGCTATGGGTGCCGTTCGCTTCCAGGCGTAGGGTTCCGGCATTGACATTGACCGTGCCGGTGTTGTTGAAGGCAATGCCTACGTCGGTCAGCGTGTTGTTCTGCTTGTTGTAGGTGCCGCTGTTGTTGAAGGTGCCGCTGCCGGTCATCCGGTCGGAAAAGGCATTGGTATCGGTGAAGGTGCCGGTATTGTTGAAGGTGCCATTGCTGAAGAAGTTATCGTTCCGGTTGGCGCCGGTGTTGCCGCTCCAGGTGGTGTTGCCGGCATTCACTATGCGTCCGCCTGAAATGGTCCTGCCGAGATCACCGCTCATCGCCAGCGTGCTGTTGAAGGTGGTGGTGGCCGCGCCGGCAATGGCCCCGCCAGTCCAGTCGGCAGCGGCGCCAATCGGCGTGCTCGTGCCCGACAGCGTACCGCCGGAAAGCAGAAGGTGCGCGGTATGGCTGCCGCCGTTGAGGTTGACTGTGCCCCCGCTTATCTGAAGAGTGCCCGCCCCGCTGGTGGCTGCTGCGTTCAGGTTATGCGTGCCAAAGTTGAAATCCAGGGTAGCGCCGCTGGCCATGGCAAAGCTGCCGCTATGGGTGCCGTTCGCTTCCAGGCGTAGGGTTCCGGCATTGACATTGACCGTGCCGGTGTTGTTGAAGGCAATGCCTACGTCGGTCAGCGTGTTGTTCTGCTTGTTGTAGGTGCCGCTGTTGTTGAAGGTGCCGCTGCCGGTCATCCGGTCGGAAAAGGCATTGGTATCGGTGAAGGTGCCGGTATTGTTGAAGGTGCCATTGCTGAAGAAGTTATCGTTCCGGTTGGCGCCGGTGTTGCCGCTCCAGGTGGTGTTGCCGGCATTCACTATGCGTCCGCCTGAAATGGTCCTGCCGAGATCACCACTCATCACCAGCGTGCTGCTGAAGGTGGTGGTGGCCGCACCGGCAATGGACCCGCCAGTCCAGGTACTCAAACCGCTGAGCGTAAGGTTGCCTGTGCCACCAAGGATGCCACCGGACAGATCAAGACCGGTTATCCCGGTATTGAAGGATAGAGTTGAATTGCCGCTGCTGATAATCGCTTTGTCGCTGATGCCCGGCACACCGATGGGTGACCAATTCGTATCGACACCCCAATCCCCCGTGCTGCCAAACCATGTGCGATCGACGGCAAGAACTGGCTGGATGAAGCCTGACGCAGCCAGCGCCGCAATGATCGGCAATGTCCGGAAAAGCCCGTTTGTTAATGACCCATTTTTGCTGATTTGATTTTTCTTCATATTTTTCATCGATGTCTCCTTGAATGAACACGGGACTCAGCTATTTACGATTTGTTTTCGTGCTGCCGCATAACACGACATTATTTAAAATAGATCACTTTTTTTTAAAAGCAAGGAATTAAATGGAGGCGCTGAGTATGGGAACATTCTGCGGAAGCATTACCCCAGCAGCGCGCCTACGGCAGCGCCGCGACAGCATTAATACGTGCCGGCACATCTGAGAAGCAAGTATGGAATTACAGATGGGAAAGAATACGTGGAAGCCAGCAGCCTGTCGGACTTGAAGAATCGCAGCGAAAAAGTGACTGGGTGAGAACAGATTTTGAGGATTTTGAAGGCCAATGGTTATTCTATCGGCCGAAAAAACGGCGAAACATGAACCAGCCGGACGCTTTTGCAGCCGATTTCCTTTAAGTCCGACAGGCTGCCAGGCGTTTAAAAGCCCGACGGATAGGTCTCGTCCATTTCACCGGGCCTTTTGTGAACAAATGACGGTAACGGCTGCACAGCTTCTGTTTTATCGATATGGATCATGAAATCAAATTGCCGTGGCAGGGATGAATAGAAGTAATGGCTTGCGCGCTCGGTTTCAGGCCGGTAAATTACCCCGATGGCCCGCTGCAGTTTTTTTTCTTTTAACAGGCTGACAGCTTCGTCTTCAGTTCGAAGATCAAGAAGGAAACGTTTCTTTTCGAGTCCCGAAAAAATTGCTTCGTAACTGCCGGGCAATGGATCGCGAACGGTTTTCGTTTCGGCCGGCCCATCCCAATCCGACGCTGCGGTTACCGTACCGCGGCTGGTCGAAAATCCGATGCGAAGCGCTCTATCGCCATATTCCTCATTGACCAACTGGCCGATATTGATCTCGCCGCGCTGCGCCATATCCGTCGCTGCGGCGTTGCCCAGATGAGAATTATGTGCCCACACGATGATCCGCGGTTCTCGCCCCAACCGGGTTTCCAGATGAGCAGCAAGTTTTTCAAGAGTTTCGAACATATGCCGGTCTCGCAGATTCCAGGTGTTGGGCCGCCCTCTGAACATCGCACGGTAATATTCCTCGGCATTTTTTACCAATTCGGCATTCTGCCGAGCTGAAAAATACTCGTTCCCGGCAAAAGCGCCGTCCTGCTCAACATAGAGGCGCGCTTTCCGTTGCAATTGCATGAGTTGAGTCAGAACTTCCTGCTCGCAGGAGTCCCATCTGCCTGAGGCAATGGCATAGCCATACGCCTGGGGATTACTGATGAACTGGCCAAAGCAGCCATAGCGCGCTCGCGCGGCCGCAGCTTCTTGCGGATCGATCTTGTCCAGATAGGCCAGCACTGCCGCCATCGAGGTTGTCATACTGTACAAATCAAGGCCGTAGAACCCTACGGATTCCTTTCGGCCCTTATATTTCTCGCCCCCCTGATTATAATCGCGCAGCCACGCGACGAAGGCCAGGACCTCGGTATTACGCCACATCCACGTTGGAAATCGTTCAAAATTCGACAGGGCCGCATCCGCCTCCGTATCATCCGATGTGCCGGATACGAAGCGATTGACTCGGTAAGCATCCGGCCAATCGGCCTCAACCGCGACGGCGTCGAATCCTTCTTCTACAATGAGATGCTGGGTAATTTCGGCACGCATCCGATAAAATTCCGCCGTGCCGTGAGAGGCTTCCCCAAGCAGAATGAGTTTTTTGTTTTTTGCAGCGTAAATCAGTGGGCGATAATCGTCACCGATATCCTGCAGAGATTGCGCATGCCGTTCCAGTGCGTCAATCAAGCTGTGATGAGCATCGAGATCAGGCATATTGAATCCTCACACTGCTTTTTCCGGTTTTATCGCGGTACCATCCGGTCTTTTGGTGGCGCTTTCCAGGAGCGCCAGCACGCTCTCATCCGAAGTCTGTGAAAAATCGTCATACCATTGTCCGACACCGTAAAAAGGCTCCGGTGTATACAGGCAAACAAGCTCATCCGCATCCTGCTCGACTTTTCCGCAGGTAGACGCCGCACCGACCGGCACAGCCGCGATGATCCTTGCTGCGCCAGCTTGACGGAGGGAAGCAATTGCAGCACGCATGGTCGCCCCCGTGGCAAGGCCATCATCGATAATTATGATTGTCTTTCCTTCAATATCGGGTGATGGCCTGCCTTGACGGTAAAGCCGATTGCGCCTTTCCAGTTCCGCCTGTTCCTTTACTATTACAGCCTCAATGGTAGTCTTGTCGATATTCAAGACGTTGATGATGTCTCGATTGAGGACGCGAGTATCCTTTCCTGCTATCGCGCCCATCGCCAGTTCTTCCTGTCCCGGCACGCCCAGCTTGCGGACAAGCCACAGATCCATCGGCACAGCCAGAGTCCGGGCCACTTCATAAGCCACCGGCACACCGCCGCGCGGAAGCGCCAGAACGAGGACGTCGGTTCTTCCAGCGTAGCCGACCAGTGCTTCCGCCAGCCTTTTTCCAGCTTCTGCCCTGTCTGCGAAATAGAGAACGGAGCTTGCCATTTAAACCTCTTCTCCGGCTGCCTCTTCTCCGGGTAGTCCGGAATGGGTTTGAAACCATTGCGCCGCCAGAAGGGCTGCTGCCTCGAGCGTGCCGGGCTCCTCAAACAGATGTGTTGCGTTTGGTACGATCTCCAACCTGGAGTGGCCGTTGGGGTTAAGCCGCGTAAGCGCCGATTTATTGAGTTTCAAAACCTCTGGATCGTTTTCACCTACGATAAGAAGCACAGGGGCCATGACTTCAGGCAAATAATCTCCGGCCAGATCAGGTCGGCCGCCGCGGGAAACCACAGCCATGATATTTTCCGGGCGCCTTGCCGCGGCAATCAACGCGGCGCCAGCGCCTGTACTTGCCCCAAACCAGCCTATTTTTAAATTTTTCGTTTGCGGTTCACGTTGCAACCATGTGGCGATATCGATCAGCCTGTCCGCCAGCATGGGTATATCGAAACGCAAATGCCGTGTCCGCATATCGACAATTTCTTCTTCCTCCGTCAAGAGATCGGCGAGCAACGTGGCGAAGCGATACTTGTTCAGCGTTTCCGCGACATAACGGTTCCGGGTGCTATGCCGGCTACTGCCGCTGCCATGCGCGAATGCGACAATAGCCCTCGCATCCGGCGGTATAGCCAGATCTGCGCTCAGCACGACATCCCCTGCCGGGATTCGTACGGCTGTCGTCTCAGGAGTTCGGTTATGCAAGGGGTTGGCCATATTTGTCTTCCGATAACATCCTACGATTGAACACGATCATTTTTATAGAGCATCGTTACTTATGTTTCCGTACGCTTCCGAACATAGTTTTCAATACGGGCTGGATGATGGTAGAAAATTCCTCATTGGTTTTTTCCAGAATAGGCGAGCGCGACGTAAATGTCATGTTTTTAAGAGAAAAAATAGCCGGAAATATTTTTTGCGGAGGCTATGATATGGATGTGGCCAAATTTTTTTCCTGGATGAATTAAACTGGCAAGGAGAAGATACCGATGAAAGCGATTTACCGGATTTACCCGGCGATAGGTGTAGCGCGTATAGGAAACAGCAAGACTGGTTATTTCCTGGGGCCGGAGTCTCCAGGGATCACCCCCCCGGGACCCTATCGTGACGACTCGTCGCCGGGAAAAATAAAGCCGCAAGCGGTTCGATTCCGGATTTATAAATTTATCCGTGACGATTTCGGCAAGGAAGCGCTCGATAGCGAGATCGTTCTGGATGAAAAGACAAGAATCAGATGGAGCATCCACTTGGTCAACCGTAAAGCAGCAGGCGGAAATTTTCCACCGGGAGGTCCGTCTTCCACTTCGCTCAGAAATGCGGAATACAGCAGAGCAGGATTAATCGCGGATGCCGGAATACAGTCCATATCGGGCAGGAGCCAAGCCGGAGATCTGCTCACTGGAGAAATCAACTTCATCAAAAATGGAGATATCGAGGGCAGCGCAAAAATTGTGCTTGGGCGCATCGTCACGGACGAACAAGGGCGGTTGATCGTTGTCGGCGGTCCAGGTAAATCGGGCTCCCCCATTGGCCGAGGTCTCGATAATTTTGCGAATAATGATGGCTGGTATGATGGCGTTTCCGATGGGCCAGTAAGTGCTGTCGTAGAGGTCGAGGGTGAACCGCCCATCAGTGCGGAAGGCGGCGCATGGGTTGTTGTGGCGCCACCATCGTATGCACCCGGGATTGAAGGTGTCACGACCTGGTATGACCAGGCGCTGAATGTCGCCGTGCGAAATTTCTCTCCACGTCTTATAAAAGATGTGCCGTCATTTACACGGGATATCTACTCGATCCTGAAGCGGACAGTACTGATTCATTGGGTGGTGGAGCAAAGGAATCGTCATCATGGAGACGCGGGAAATTTCCTCGATTCCGAGCGCCTGAGCAAGCTGGCAGACAAGACCGAGAATGGGAAGTCCGCGCGTGAAACGGTCTTGAGGTGGCTGATGAAACCCAATACTCGCGTCGATCCCAATTCTCCCCCGTCCAGAGTTCCGCCCAGCATGCCGAAAGTGAACAGCGGCCTGGATCCCGACAATCCCGAGCGAGGCGAATACACCGCACTGACGGAGTATCAGTACACCATGATGGAAAAATGGTCGCAGGGCGATTTCCAAGCCGACTGGGCAACTGAACCTGTACCTGTTCCGTTCGATGAATTGCCGCTGGAACAAAAACCCGATGCCCTGACGCGAGCATCATTGGAAGGCTGCATCGGCGCACCATTTTTTCCCGGTATCGAGGTAACGTATGTCATCGCGCAGGCAGCGACCTATGAAGCACCGTTCCGCATCAAACATACGCTTCCCCCTGGCTTTCTGACTGAGCGAATGGCATTGCCCTGGCAGGCTGACTTTCTGGCTTGCGGCGAACTGTGGTGGCCGGCTCAGCGTCCTGTCGATGTCGTTACCGCTTCGGGACAGATACAGCCATTTTCACGAGGCATTGAAGATTACAGTGATATGGTCAGATGGTGGTCAGAGCTGGGTTTTATCGTAAAAAAGGGCGGCAAATTCGTAGAGGACGAGCGGAATCCCATAGAGGGCCAGTCCTGACCTGGCGGAGATATCGAGCCGAGGTCGTCCTAAACAACCCGGTGATTAACCGCTCATTTGTCAACCAGGCGCTATAACCGAAAAGAGTTTTTCGTAGCCCGTCCAACTGCCGGATTCAGGATCATGCTTGCGCCTGCTTGAAAACAGAAGGATCGAGCTGGTATCGCTGAAGCAGCTTGTAGAACTCGGTGCGATTTCGCTTGGCCAGGCGTGCTGCCTGTGTCACGTTGCCGCCCGTGATCTTCAGCACGCGTACGAGATAGTCTCTTTCGAAACTTTTGCGCGCGTCCTCGAAAGAAACAAGCTGTTCCTCTTCCCGGTGCATGGCGTCATATACCGATATCGCCGAGATGAGGGGCGCCGTACTCAGGGCAACACATCTTTCGATGACATTCATAAGCTGCCGCACATTACCCGGCCAGGACGCGCTAATCAGCATCTCCATGGCTTCGGGAGAGAACCCGTTGATATTTTTCTGATATTTCCTGGAAAATGTGCTCAGAAAGTAATTTGTCAGTAATGGAATATCCTCGCGTCTCTGCGACAGGGCCGGGATCGTCAACGCCACAACGTCCAGCCTGTAATAAAGATCTTCTCGAAAGGTACCGGCAGCGATTTCAGCTTTGAGATCACGGTGCGTTGCTGAAATAATGCGAACATTCACGGGCATCGCCTGCGCGGACCCAACCGGTCGCACCTGTCGCTCCTGCAGAACACGCAATAACTTGACCTGGAGCAAAAGCGGCATATCGCCAATTTCGTCCAGAAGCAGTGTCCCGCCTTCCGCTAACTGAAACAGCCCCTTGTGGTCCCGGACAGCGCCGGTAAACGCGCCTTTGACGTGACCGAACAATTCCGATTCCAGTAATTGTTCCGGAATTGCCGCGCAATTTATAGCCACAAACGGATGATCGCGGCGTTTGGATGCATCGTGTATCGCGTGCGCGAATAATTCCTTACCCACGCCGCTTTCGCCGTAGATCAGTACACTTGCGTCTCCCTCCGCTACCAGTCCCGCTTTTGTAAGAAGGTCCTCCATGACGGCACTTTGCGTAATGATATTCTTGCGCCACGCTGCCTGTGATATCTCCTGCTGCGGCAGGGCGCCGGGAACGAACCTGAGCGCCTGGCTAATGTTGGCCAGCAGGGTTTTGCTGTCAAAAGGTTTGGCCAGATAGCCGAATACACCCTGCTGAACAGCTGCAACCGCATCGGGAATGGTGCCATGCGCAGTCAGGATGATTACCGGCAACGTCGGTAATGTCCGATGGATATGCTCAAATAACGCCATGCCATCCATGCCGCTCATCTGCATATCGCTGATGACCAGTTGCGGTCGTGATACATCCAGATAATTCAGCGCGGCCTCTGCACTTTGTACCGCGTCCACCTTGTAACCCACAGCAGTAAGCCGAATAACAAGCAACTCAAGCAGATCCGTATCGTCGTCGACGATGAGGATTTTGGGTTTGGCATCAAACATGATTTTGCATCATCTATAACTCTCTGAGAATAAGGTTTTTTTCCATGTTTTTTATGGCATCGATCTGGTTTTGCAAGGTCTCGACGCGTTTTTGCTCGTCTTTGAGTTTCTGCGACAATTCTTCCACACTGTGAGTTAGCCGCTGCTGCTCAGCAAGCAGGCTTGCGAGCAAATTTCTGAAACTTTGCAGATTGGTTGCCGGCTTCGAATCCCGTGGCCACTCATGAAGGAGGTAGACCGCTGAAGTGATGTCACGAAAGGAGGTATGGGGCAGTATAAGAAGCAATACGAGCCTGGCTCGGTTCGAGTCGCTCTTGTTCTGTACGAAATTCTGTTTTACCTTGTCATATATGCGGGTAAGCTCTGCGGGCGGCTGTTTACGCAAGGATTCATAAAACTCCATCATATCATCCATCTGACCCGTGACGATCGGATCAGCTGGCATGATGGATGGCTGATCTTCAGGCAAGACCGCGCACGCGGCCACAAACATCAACATTATTGCCGGCAGGACCCGCAATTTTTGACGCATGCGATTCATAGGGATCCCTCGGGGTCACAAACGGGTATGGTGAGGCGGAAATGGGCTCCGACACCAATTTTCGGGATAAGCTCAATATTGCCGCCGTGCGCCAGCGCATACTCGCGCGCAATGGATAGCCCCAACCCTGTTCCCCTGACATGGCTGTCGAGTATCCGCCGCCCCTGGTAAAACGGCTCGAATACTTTTTCACGATCTGCTTCGTCAACGCCCAGACCCGCGTCAACAATATCCAATTGAACCATCCCGGCTATCTTACTGGTCCAAATGCGAATACAGCCGCCCGAAGGTGAAAATTTCACTGCGTTCGACAACAGATTATCGATAATTACCTTGATTTTCTGTTCATCGCAGTCGATAACCAATTCCGGGCAAGATAAGTCGATTCTCAAGCCTTTACTCATGATAATAAGATTCTGGTCCTGCAACACCGCATCCAGAATTTTTGTCAGATTCGCCTCTTGCTTCACCAGCGCGGCTTTTTCGGCCTGTAGCGCGCTATAGCTCAATAAATCTTCGATGCGCCGCTGGAGTTGTATGCTGTTGCTATGGAGAATCCTCGCGATACGCTGCTGTTCTTCGGTCAGTTTCCCCGCGACGCCTTCCGCGAGCAAATCCGCCCCTTCACGCATGGCCGTAAGCGGTGTCTTCAGCTCATGAGAAACATGCTGCAGAAATCGCGTTTTCTGCTCTTCCAGCTTCAGCAAACGGCGACGCATCCAGTCCAGGCGCTCACCGAAATACACCAGATCCTGAGGCCCATCCACACTTATCGGCTTGAATAGCTCACCTTGCCCCATACTACGGATGGCCTCATCGATCTGGCGGATTGGACGTGCGATCCGTACCGAAAAAAAGAATGCCAGTAGAATGGCAAATGGAATCAGGGCGAGTAGCTGCCATCCGACGGTAAAGCGCGCATACCCCGCCATGTCCTGCATTTCATCCACTTCACGCTCGATTAACGTATAGCCAACCCACGAAAAGGTCCGTGCCGAATCTCGGAGGAGCACGAAATTACCGATTAGATCGCGAAGCTTTTCCGGGGATTGTCTTACAGCCGATACTTTCTCGAAAATCGAGGCTTCCGACGTTTGCAGGTTCGTCAGCAATTGTTTCTGTTCGTCCTGCAACGACAACTCGAAAAGGCTCGCCGACATGCTCTCGAATTTGTTATGCGCGCGGAAATAACCTTCCAGCAAAGACGTATCGCTCAGGATATGGGCTTGGCGCACAGCCCGCTCCATAGCGGCAATCTCGTCAGCCAGCGCACGGCTGCTATGGGCAATTTGTGCCGCCTGATACACGGCCTTGCGACTCTGATCCGCTAACCGGTCAATGGAAAAAGCACTGTTGATAAGCGCGATGATCAGCGGCAAGCCAACAAGCGCAAAACCGAGCAGAATCAATTTGAGGAACGATTTCGGGTCGCGCCGCAACCGGGACAGGGATCCAACGCTAATGCCGCTGTCCTGCTTGGCAATTTCTACGCGAGCACTCATTTTTTTCCTTCGATGACCCGGATCCGGAACAATTTAATTTGTGCTCGCCTCATGCTCACATTGACAGTTTCGTTTAGAAGGCTCTACCGCATGGAGGATAATAAATCTGCTGAAGATATTGCAGTAGATACCGACGCGCTGATCCAATCGTCGGGCGGAGCCCGACCTATTTTGGTACCAATCTCCGTATCTTTGATACCCATCACGTATCTTTTACGCCAATCTCCCCAGGTCGGGTGGAACGGAATAACCCATCATTCCGATGGACCTGCTGTTGCTACATAGCCGGTAGGTCGGGCTACGCCCGACATCGTTTCTCGATCTGCGAACCTGACCAGGTATTTGTTCCGCTTTGCTGCCACATCTCCTTCGATCTTTATTTCTTCGGGGGAAGGTGCGCACCATCCGCATTTGCCTTGCCTTCCGCGATGTAGGGCTTGCAATAATGTTTGGAAGGAAATTCCTTGTTTCGGCGCGAATTCATAATCACGTCGCCGCCGTTTCTTACGCACTCCATGATCGATTTATTCACGCTCTCATAATGTTGATTCGGCTCTGTATCTTTTGAAACCGGCGTGACTCTCTCCCTGATTTTAAGACAAATGTTCGGTTCATCCACAACCGGCGGTGCATTTTTTTGAGGTGGCAGTGGACACAACTTGCAGGGGTTCCCGGGGCAGAGGCAGCCCGCACACTCTGCCTGTACAAAAGCAGCAAACCCTCCCAGGATGACAGCGAAGGCGAATCGAGATATTAATCGCAAAATTCCAACAGACATCATATTCATTATCAATTTCCTGTACACACATTCGAACATCATTACATTGTCATTACATTTTACGTTCTATCAGCACCAGTTTAAACAGTTATACAATTATTTCAAATAGTGCGCTTGGTTGAACAAGCACTTCACGAACCCCCGCGACCGGAACCATATTGAACCTAAATCCGGTTGTTGACCGCTCATTTGATAGATCAATATTATGATTAATAACAATATTTCATATTATTTGACGCTCCCCTTCCGGGGTGAAGCGCTACGGGGCGAATTGCACAGTTTTTGCGGCACATGGCTGCGTTGCAACTCCTTGGAATGGAACGGCGCCCCGAAGCGTCGCCCGAGGGGCCCCGCGCAGCGGGGATCGGGCAGCGCAGGAGATGCCGCGATCGCGTTCCACACGCAAGGGGGCGCCTGCATCCCGCTTCGGGGTCGCACCTTCCTGCGGAAGGCACTGCTCCGCCCTGCGCGGTCGCATTCCGCGTCGTTGCGCCTTGCCTTGCACCTCAAAAACCGTACACTTCACCCCGTCCAACTACCGGATTTAGGTTGAATCCAATTCCTGTTCACTGTATTTTCGGGAAAATCATTACAGCAATTTCATCACGTTTTCCGGCGGGCGGCACAGCATTGCCTCGTCACCACGCACAACAATTGGCCGCTGAATCAAATCCGGATTTTCCACCATGATCCTTATCAGTTCTTCATCCGGCAACGCTCGTTCAGCAAGCTTGAGGCTACGCGCTATAGGTTCATCGCCACGCAGCACGTCGCGTACCGACAAGCCAAGCTTATCGATCAGTTCGCGTAAACGCTCAACGGTCAAAGGTGTTTCATAATAATTGACAGCATCGAACTCTTCACCGCTGCTCGCAAGAAGCTCAAGCGTGGCTCTGCATTTGCTGCACCCGGGTTTCTGATAAACAATAATCCTGTCACTCATTCAATTCTCCTTCAATCTCATACTAAAGTCAGTTTGTGCTGGCGTTCAAGCAAACGCCGGGTTGCCATTAAATTCTCTACTACTGAATCTTGCATCTGATAGCAGCTTCTTCATTTATTGGCCGTAATTTTTTCCAGTATGTGCCGTGTCATGCTGAGAGCGAGCTCGTGTTCGCCCATAAATACTGCTCCTCTGCTTTCCCTCCGTAGCAACGCCGCCTCTTCTTCATTATGTGTACGAACAATAATCTCAATCGGAGGGTTAAGTATACGTGCAGTTTCGATCATCCGGCGGGCACGTAGTGTATCGGGAACCGCAATCACCAGTATTGCAGCTCGCGCAATATGTGCTTGTATCAATACGGCCGGTTCGGCTGCATCCCCCGCTACGGCATGAATTCCATGCTTGCGTAACCCTTCAACCAACTCACGGTTTTGTTCTGCCACAACAAACGATAATCTCCGCTCGGCCAGCGCATCACCGATGAGCCGGCCGACACGGCCATAGCCCACAAGCACGACATGGCTTGTGACATGGCTTGACGCAACCGTCATCGGCAGTTCTGCGAGTGGATCGTCGGAACGCTCCAGGATACGGGCAAGGTTGGAACGGGAGCGTATCCATGCTTGCGCCGGTTCGATTACCCGGAATACGAAGGGATTAAGAGTAATCGAGATAAACGCGCCCGCCAATATAAGGCTCTGAGCTTCAACCGGAAGTAGCCCGAGCGACACGCCTAGTGCGGCAAGGATAAACGAGAATTCACCAATTTGCGCAAGGCTGGCGGACACCGTTAATGCCGTATTCAGCGGGTAACGGAAAGCGAGTACCAATAAAAAGGCAGCCAGCGATTTCCCGATGATGATAATTCCGAGCGTTGCGAGAACATGGAGTGGCTGCTCTACCAGTACGCCCGGATCAAACAGCATTCCCACAGAAACAAAAAATAAAACTGAAAAAGCATCGCGGAGAGGCAGCGATTCCTGCGCGGCCCGATGGCTCAGAGCGGATTCCCTCATCACCATGCCGGCAAAAAAAGCACCCAGAGCAAAGGAAACACCGAAGAGCATTGCGGAACCGTAGGCGATGCCTATCGCAACCGCTATCACGCTCAAGATGAAGAGCTCGTTCGAGTTTGTGCTGGCAACGTGCCAAAGCAGCCAGGGAAATACACGTTTCCCGACAACAAGCATCAGCGCAATAAAGACCGCCACCTTGCCAAAGGTGAGCAGCAAAGTTGTGAGCAAATCCGAGTTTGATACGCCCGTTGGACCGCCCGCGTTATCACCCAGCCATCCGGCAAGCGGCGGCAACAGAACAAGAACCAGGACCATCGCCAGGTCCTCGACTACAAGCCAGCCCACCGCAATGGATCCGTTGACGGACTTGAGCAAGCCGCGTTGCTCCAGTCCACGTAACAACACAACGGTGCTCGCCGTGGACAGTGCCACACCAAATACGATGCCGACGCCCAGGTTCCATCCCCAGGAGACTGCGACCATGGCGCCGAAAGTGGTCGCCACCACAATCTGGACGATCGCACCTGGCAGGGCGATCCGCCGCACAGCCAGTAGATCATTCAACGAAAAATGTAGCCCGACGCCGAACATTAGCAGTATCACGCCGATTTCCGCCAGCTGGGCGGACAGCTCCATGTCGGCCACGAAGCCCGGTGTATTGGAACCCAGAATGACACCTGCAGCAAGATAACCGACCAGCACCGGCAACTTCAACCGGTTGGCGATAAGCCCCATCAGCAGCGCAAGACCTAAACTGACCGCAATGGTGGTGATTAGAGTAACACTGTGGGGCATTTGTGTTGCCGCGTGTTTTCGCGTAGACAACGGGTTTACTAACGCGATGATGTGTCGTACCGTACCGCGTGCAGCACCGCCCCGAGAACGAAACTACGGCTCGGATCGATGCATGCTGATAGCAAAGATGATTTTAAGAACTTGTGATAACCAGCAGGTCAGTCAAATAACGCGGATGTGACCCTCCTGCCTGGCAGCCTGTCCGACTTAAAAGAAATCGGCTGCAAAAACCTCTGACTGGTTTCATGTTTCGCCGCTTTTTCGGCCAACGATAACTATTGGCCTTCAAAATCCTCAAAATCCACCCTCACCCAGTCACTTTTTCGCTGTGATTCTTCAAGTCCGACAGGCTGCTAGCTTTTACGTTCACCTCTTTTTACGTTCACTTTTACGTGCCGAAGCGCGTAGGTGCCCGCCGAGCAGTCCCAACCCGGCAATCATCAAGGTCCATGTTTCCGGCTCTGGTATCGGCGAAACCTGCCAGCCGATGTCTTTCATGGCAGCGTAGTCGAGTTCCGTGAAATGGCTGCGCTGGTTGGTGGCAATGCTGGGGTCCATTGCGGCTTCCTGTCCCTGGTAGCTGAGCTTCGGTGCCCAGTGGCCGTCGCGGGTCAAGGGAGGATTCGAACCATACAGGTCATGAACGGCGGTGCCGGTAAACACCCCGCCGACGCTCAGGTTATTAAACGATGGAGCACCGCCGAAACCGAGTACATGAGCGAGCTCATGTACAGCTACCGAATAAAAATCGTACCGGTTGGGGAAAGGCTCATCGGTCGTGATATCGGGGTCAAAGTACCAATTGGAATTGTTATTGAAGGAAATCGCACCGCCCCATGGACCAAAGTCCGTCTGCATGGGCAAAAGCGCTCCGGCCTGGCCTCTGCTTAATGCATTGTCGAAGAAGCCCGGCGATCCGACGCCAGCGACACTACCAGGGCCGCCCGCTGCGAGTGTGCCACCCATATTATAGGTCCCGACGAAAACCACGATCTGATCAGGTGCGACACTAAAATTGGAAAGTCGAGTGTTGAGACCAGTATCCGGCTGAAAAAAGCGCGCATCGAATCTATCCGATCCGGAAGAGGAGATTGCAGTCAGGTTATCCTGAAAGCGCGTCTCGAATACAGAAGCAGCCGCATTCAGCAGGTTCTGGCGTGAACTGTTTTCACCCGTAAAAAAGTGGGAGCTATCATACCGGTAATCAAAAGTGATATAGATATTGGCCAGCGCCGGCTGACTGATAGCGAATAATGGGGCAAGCAGGGCGCCCAACAGCACGGGATATTTGAATTTCATCTTTTTTACTCCTATGTCTTTGCCAGATTAGTCGAATTGTTTAATTGTTTAGTGGACAATGCCTTAACCGTTATGCTCCAGCGCTTTCAACGGCTCAATATATTGCATGCCAAATTCCCTCGCGACCGCGAGATAAGTGACTGACCCATGGTGGGTATTGAGGCCGTATTGTAGCGCCCGGCTTTTCCGTATAGCCTCCAATCCTTCGTCGGCCAGGCGGAGCGTATAAGCAGCGGTCTGTATATTGAGCGCGAATGTACTGGTGCGCGGAACCGCGCTGGGCATGTTGGAAACACAATAATGTACGACGCCGTCGAGCTCGTAAGTGGGGTCGCTGTGAGTGGTAGGCCGCGTCGTTTCCACGCAACCTCCCTGATCAACCGCTACATCGACGATTACGGAACCTTTCCTCATATTTGGCAACATCCCGGCTGTGATCAGCCATGGCGCGCGTCCACCGGGTATCAAAACAGCGCCAATGACCAGGTCGGCGCTGTAGATGATTTCTTCGATATTATATTCGTCGCTGATACGCGTCTGTAACTGGCCGCGATAAATATCATCCAGGTATTTCAGAC
The DNA here is from genome assembly GCF_000619905.2 of Nitrosospira briensis C-128. Lineage (NCBI taxonomy): Bacteria > Pseudomonadati > Pseudomonadota > Betaproteobacteria > Nitrosomonadales > Nitrosomonadaceae > Nitrosospira > Nitrosospira briensis. The sequence goes on from NZ_CP012371.1 coordinate 586,467, forward strand.
GGTCATGATTGATATCCAGTACGGTAACCTGTGCGCCGCATCCCACAGCCACACGAGCGGCGTTCGTGCCTACGATACCCGCCCCCAGGATCGCCACATTGGCTGGAGCGACACCCGGAACGCCGCCCATCAATACGCCACGGCCGCCGCGCGTTTTTTGCAAATAGGTTGCGCCGATCTGGGTCGCCATACGCCCTGCTACCTCGCTCATTGGCGTCAATAGCGGTAATTTTCCATCTTCGGTCTGGACCGTTTCGTATGCGATGGCTGTGGTACCACTCTCCAGCAAAGCGTCAGTGAGGGGTCTGTCCGAGGCCAAATGCAGATAGGTGAAAAGAATCATGTCCCGATGCAGGTAACGATATTCAATCGCGGCCGGCTCCTTGACTTTGACTACCATTTGCGCCGCCCAGGCATCGTCAGCATGAGGCACAATCATCGCGCCCGCTGATTGGTATTCTGCATCGGAAATAAAACTTCCATCCCCTGCTCCGCTCTGTACGAGCACATGATGGCCACGCCGCGTCAAGGCTTTGACTGTGCTTGGCGTCATACCGACCCGATTTTCGTGGTCTTTGATTTCTTTGGGTAGTCCGATCCGCATGGATTTATTTCTGACTGTCGATGAGCAGAACAGAACCTTTCTTTTAAATAAGATTAATGTGAAATTGAGAGAATATGGATAGCGATCTGCTTCAACTTGAAGGTGAACCGCTTACGCTCCTCTTGACTATGTCGCCCGCAACTCGACCTTTTTTTAAGTATACAACCCGATCCCCGAACCACAGGAAAAAATTATCCTGAAGGGTATCTACCGAGCTATTATTGGATGAGTCAGCGGAAGGGGCTATCCGGATCAAGCAATTGCGTTCGCAAATGCTTGATCACCCGTTCTCGGGTGTCGACCCCCCGGTCAAGCGCTTTCTGGTAATCGAATGTAAGTGTCGAGTGCCCTTTCCCGGGCACGACCACAGAATGGAAGCGCGACCCCGTTGGTCCTGCCGGATTCCGCAGTGAGGATTCCAAACGCTCGAATCGAGCCGCAGGGCAACGAAAGTCGTCCTCGAAGCGAAGCCCGAGCAACGACATCGTATCTGTACGATTGGATGCGAGCGCAAGTTTTTCCGGTTCGACGTCAAGCGCTCCCGGTTGAAAGAATGGAAGACTGGGTTGCGCCGCCACCGGCGCGAGGAGGGCTGCTTCCACCATCATCGCGAAAATGAAGCCGCCGGTATAACACATGCCCACGGCGCCTACACCGGGCCCGCCACGCTCGGAATGAATTTTCCGGCACAACGCTCGCAGCACCATCGTAATGGGGCTTGATTTCCCGGCGCTGAGGTTATTGAATTCCTTTCGAATGCATACGAATGGGGCCTTCAAAAGGCCGAGCATCGGATGCTGAAGCGGGCGGCCGAACAGGAGCGGCATGACAACGTGAAAGCCATGGCCCGCAATCCACTCCGCAAACTCGACTGTATCCTGCGTAAGACCGGGCAATTCATGCAGGAGGATAACGCCAGGCCCACCCCCCTTTCCGTAGAGTATCAGCGAGTGATCGCCTATCGTGAACGTTTCCTCGGAAAAGCCCTTGATCGCACTCATGTACGCTGCCCATTATTTTGATGCTTTATCGTAATAATGGCTTTAGCCCTTTCGGGCACCGCGCCAAGCCTTATGCTGCCGACATATTCCCTGGATTTCGCTTCAACAAAGAAGCAAATACGCCATTTACCATTTGAATAAATCGCAGCTGGCAGTTTCCGAGATACTCCGGTGAATGAATCGCCCTCATCATAACAGGCGGAGCGTATGCCGATTTTGAGTACTCCAATGAAAACTTACAGCGCCTTGACCATCTCCTCGACCACCTTCTTGGCATCACCAAATACCATCATGGTCTTGTCCATGTAGAACAGGTCATTATCGAGGCCGGCATAGCCTGCTGCCATACTGCGTTTTACCACCATCACGGTACGCGCCTTGTGAGCATCCAGAATGGGCATGCCATATATCGGGCTGCCGGGAACGTTGGCGGCCGGATTCACCACGTCGTTCGCACCGAGCACCAGTACCACGTCGGTATTGGAAAAATCGCTGTTGATCTCATCCATCTCGAGCACTTGCTCATAAGGTATTTCTGCTTCCGCCAGCAACACATTCATGTGTCCGGGCATGCGCCCTGCGACCGGATGAATCGCGAAACGCACGTTGACGCCTTTTGAGTGCAGCTTTTCCGCCAGTTCCTTGACCGAATGCTGCGCCCGCGCCACCGCCAACCCATAACCGGGCACAATGATTACGCTGTCGGCGTTGCCCATTAAAAATGCCGCATCGTCCGCACTGCCGCTGCGATAAGTTTTCTGGGTTCCATCGCCTACCGCCGCAGTGCCTGTTTCGCTGCCGAAACCGCCGAGTATGACTGAAATGAAGGGCCGGTTCATGGCCTTGCACATGATATAGGACAGGATGGCGCCTGAGCTGCCCACCAGCGAGCCGGCAATGATAAGCATGGGATTGCCGAGAGAGAATCCTATCCCTGCCGCCGCCCAACCGGAATACGAGTTGAGCATGGAAATCACAACCGGCATATCCGCGCCGCCGATGGGGATGATGATGAGAAAGCCAAGCACGAAGGCAATAGCCGTCATTGTCGCAAAAGCGGTCCAGTTGGTCGTCTCGCTAAAGAAGAACCACAGGCCAAATCCAACCATCACGATTGCCAGGATCAGATTGACCATATGCTGGCCGCCAAAGGTGATAGGTGCACCACTCATGCGGCCGGACAACTTCAGGAATGCGATCACCGAGCCTGACCAGGTCATGGCGCCAATGAATGTGCCGAGGAACAACTCCAACCTGCTGCCCATCGGCAGCATTTCAGGCAAACCAAACGAAACAGGATTATTAACGGCGGCGATAGCGATAAATACCGCCGCCAACCCCACGAGCGAGTGCATGAACGCAACCAGTTCCGGCATCGCCGTCATCTGCACGCGGCGGGCAACGACTGCGCCAATGGCGCCTCCCAGTGCGATACAGGCGAGGATCAGCGCCCAGTTGCTGGTGATCGTAAGCGTGGTGACGACGGCGATCGCCATCCCGACCATGCCAAACAAGTTACCGCGACGAGCGGTCAGGGGCGAACTTAAGCCTTTCAGCGCCAGAATAAAGAAAACCGACGCGACAAGATACGCGAGTGCAACCGAATTTACCGACATTTACTAGCTTCCTTTTTTGTCTTTTTTTCTGAACATTTCAAGCATTCGCTGCGTAACCAGGAAGCCGCCGAAGACATTGATCGCGGCCAGCGTGACGGCCACGGCGCCCAACCATACGCCCCAGTCGGTTTCGGCTGGTCCGGCGGCCAGCATGGCACCCACCAGAATAATGCCGGAAATCGCGTTGGTGACTGACATCAGCGGCGTATGCAGGGCCGGGGTCACATTCCATACGACGTGATAGCCTACGAACACCGCCAATACGAATACAGTGAGATTAATAATGGTTGGATCAACTTCGCCAATCATGGCTGCTCCTTCTAATGCGTTCTGTTACTGTGAATGGTGATTTATCTTCAACGAACGAAAGCGGTGAAAAGCGCATTCGGTTTTCAATGTTCGCCGGTAACGCTTCAAGTTTTCCGGACGACTTCCCCCCCGACGCAAACCAGTGTTCCGGCGATGACCTCGTCTTCACGGTTCAGGTTGAATTCGCCGGTCTTCGGATCAAGCATCAGATTGAGAAAATTCATCAAATTACGCGCGTACAGTGCGCTGGAATCTGCCGCCACCAATCCCGGCAGGTTGGCGATACCGACGAGATGCACGCCATGCTTCACCACAATCTTGTCCAGTTCCGACAAGGGGCAGTTGCCGCCCGCCTCTACCGCCATATCAATGATGACCGATCCCGGTTTCATGGCTCGAACGGTTTCTTCCTTGATCAATACCGGTGCGGGCCGGCCGGGAATCAATGCCGTCGTGATGATGATGTCGGCTGCCGCGGCGCGCTGATGCACCAGTTCACCCTGGCGCCGCTTGTAATCATCGGACATTTCCCGGGCATAACCGCCAGCGGTCTCCGCCTGCGCCTTTTCTTCCTCGCTTAGCGGAACCTCGACAAATTTGGCACCGAGGCTTTCCACCTGTTCTTTGGCCGCCGGCCGCACGTCGAACGCCTCGATCACGGCACCCAGCCGTTTGGCCGTGGCAATGGCCTGAAGGCCCGCCACGCCCGCGCCAAGAACCAGCACCCGTGCCGCCTTGACGGTACCTGCCGCAGTCATCAGCATCGGGAAGAATTTCTGATAGACGTTGGCTGCCATCAGTACCGCCTTGTAGCCGGCGATATTTGCCTGGGAGGACAGCACGTCCATGCTCTGGGCACGGGAAATGCGCGGCAATTTTTCCATCGCAAAGGCAGTGAGGCCATGACGAGCGAGCGCTTCAATGCCCTCGGCGTGATGCGGAGAAAGTAAACCCAGCAGCACCGCATCCTTGCGCATCAGCGCCAGTTCGTCAGGGTCCGGGCTCCTCACTTTAAGCACTATTTGGGATTGACCGTACAGCTCCGCCGCGCTGGCCACGATAGTCGCACCCTCCGCCTGATACGCCGCATCCGGTATGCTCGCGCCGGCTCCCGCGCCAGACTGTACCAGAACAGTATTCAGACCTTTGGCGGTAAATTTCTTCACCGTTTCCGGTGTGGCCGCGACGCGAGTCTCTCCCCCGCGAATTTCCGCGGGTATGCCTATCTGCATTGCTAATCTCCCTTATTTTTTTAACGTGCGCTATTCTTCAGCAAACTGAAACCGGGCCGCTGGTACTTCTGTTCGGCCCCTGTTCGTCACGAAGCTCGGATTATAAATGAACCTGCGCTGGATGCACCGCCTGGATCAAGGAAAAAAGCGCATCCCAGCAACCGTTTCTGCAGAGTCGGAATCAAATGGTTTTGGAAAAGACCGCTGGAATCCCGTTTTGCAGGACAGACAATGGTCCTTTTTGATGCTCGACTCCACAGGAACTTCAGGCACTAACCGGGTTCACTTTTTTCAAACAATGTGTAATCCACCGGGTGGTAAGCTTTTCCTGGACACTGTTCTGGCGTAAACGCGATGCCAGACCGCCGAAGTCAACCTGATCAAGTGGTTGATCCTGATTGAAGCATGAAAATACATAGGTAATCTCACCCGTTACCGGATCTTTATGAGGTTGCAGACATTGCGCGCAAATCTCTTTCATCATGCACTGCATGGGCGAATTGATGGAGCCGATCGCGAAATGATCTGTTTTCAGGTAAGGCCGAAGCTTGTTATGACGTGCCGCTCCCACCGCCGCCATCATCCGGTCGGAGCCGATGGCAATGATACGGTCGGCGTCCGACAATCGAACTTTCTGAGGACCCAACGCGCCGCTTCCATAAGCGGCCATCGCTTCCACAATGTTACCGACATAACTGAGATCGCCCGGCCGTGAGGGTTTGAAACCGGGAGACTCGTCACAGCACCACACCACTATGTCGGCTGCCGCCTCGATTTCCGCTACTTTATAGCGGTCGATCAGTTTCTTGTAACCGGCAAAATACAAAATTTTCGATCCTGCGGCTCTTGCTGCCGCACCAATTGAAAACAACACCGCGTTACCCAGGCCGCCACCCACCAGCACAACGGTTTCATCAGGCAGAATTTCGGTTGGGGTACCGGTGGGACCCATCAGGACTACTGGATCGCCAGGGCTGAGCCTGGCGCACAAGTCTGCCGATCCCCCCATTTCCAGGGCAATCAGCGATACCAGTCCACGGGACACGTCGACCGAGGCTCCCGTAAGGGCAATGCCCTCCATCGCCAGTTTCGTATCGCCTGCGGTAATGGCGAGTGTTGCAAAGTTCTGGAAGCGGTAGAACTGGCCAGGATGAAAGCGTTCCACCGCCATCGGCGCATGCACGACCACTTCTATGATATTTGGAGTAAGCCGCTCGACCTTGTGCACCGTGGCGCGTAACTGTCCATTCATTTCGGCAAAAAAGAGCCAGGCCGGTTTCGTGGATGCCGGAGCCAGACGTTCAAGCACGCCGCTAACCACGGGATAACCCTGCTTGGCGCTGGACATCGCTTTTACGACGTTGCCGGAATAGGAAGGATGCAAATCACCGAAGAAGCTGATGAAACGGCCATCTTTATTACGGCTCATCAGTACGCTGGCCGTTTCAGGTTTGGGGTTCGCCCGCGGCGGGCTGACCGGATCGCCATTTTCGTCGCAAGCGGCGAAATAACGGCCGTTCAGCTTGAAGTTCTTATCGTCTTCTCTGGCAAGTACGGTATTGGGCTGAGTACCGGCCGCAACCAGAACGGCGCGGGCCGGCAACACGGTCTCTCCTGTTTTTTGCCATGATCCCGTTTCATCCAGAACCTGTATCGCGAACTGCACCGCTTTCGCATGTTCCCATTTATCGGTATCCACTCGCACGGGCGTGAGGCCCTCGGCAAACCATATACCTTCCTCCAGCGCCTTTTCGACTTCTTCGTGATTAAGCGTATAGGAGGGGCTATCGATGAGCCGCTTGCGGTAGGCAATGGTGGCGCCCCCCCAGGATTGAAGCAGTTCCAGGACGCGCGGTGCCCGTCCTTCCTTTTCCGCTTCCTCGCGCTCTGCGCGAATAGCGCGCGCGTGGCTGAGAAATTCCTCGGCAATCACACGCTCTTCCTCATCCCATGCGGCACGTATCGCGGCATCCCCCTGCACAGCGGTCAGAATTTCGTAACGACGCAGAAATTTGTCTACCTGCACCGGATAATAAGCCAGCGCTTCGGTAGCTGTATCGATGGCTGTCAGTCCTCCGCCGATCACTACCACTGGCAAGCGCAGCTGCATATTGGCGACCGAATTAACCTGAGCCGCGCCGCTCAATTGCAACGCCATCAGGAAATCGGATGCGGCGCGAACCCCTCGCGCCAGCCCGTTGGGCAGATCAAGTACCGTCGGCCGCCCCGCCCCCGCCGCAAGTGCCACGTGATCGAACCCCATGGCGAAGGCGTCATCGGCGGTAAGCGTACCGCCAAAACGAATACCGCCAAAAAGCGCAAACTCCTCTCGCCGCTCCAGAAGCAAACGGATCAGCTTGAGGAAATTTTTATCCCAGCGCACGGTGATGCCGTATTCCGCAACCCCACCAAATCCTCCCGGCATGCGCTCATCCAGATCCTCGGCAATTTCGTCGGCGTTCTGGATGGCTCTGAATGGAACATGTTCTCCCTGCTGGTTTACCCCGCAAATTTCCGGTGACAACGGTTCGATCTTGAGGCCGTCGACGCCTACCACGGTATGGCCGTCATTCATCAAATGGTGCGCCAGGGTGTAGCCTGCAGGTCCCATGCCCACGACAAGCACCTTACGGCCTGTCGGCGCCCTGGGTACCGGTCGACGCAGATTGAGCGGATTCCATCGGGTGAGAAGGCTGTATATTTCGAAGCCCCAGGGTAGTTCCAGTATATCCTTGAGCGTGCGCGTTTCAGCCTGGGGAATATCGACCGGTTCCTGTTTCTGGTAAATGCAGGACTTCATGCAATCGTTGCATATGCGGTGGCCGGTGCCGGCGCACATGGGATTGTCCACCACAATCATGGCAAGACCGCCGATTGCCACGCCTTGCGTCTTGAGTTTGTGAAACTCGGAGATACGCTCTTCCAGCGGGCAACCCGTTAGCAGGACACCCAATTGGCTTTTCTTGAAAGAGGGAATTTCATCGGGTGTTTTCGCCTTTTCCTTCATTCCCTTCGAGCAGGAATCCTTTCCTTGTTCGTGGCACCAAATGCAATAATTTGCTTCATCCAGCGCCCCCACCAGATCGGTTCCCTGATCGGTGAGCGTAAAACCTTCCCGGCGTCGTATATGATGCAGCTTATGGACGGTATAGCCCGCAGTGCTATCGGTATCCGTCGACAAAAGATGCAGAAAATCGAGCTTGGCCGGCGCCTTGAATAATACTCCATCCCGGTTACGCTCTCGCCCTGCGGGTGTCTTCAACGCCCAGGCCGCATAGAGCAAAGCAGTCTTCAGATGTTCTTCGTTCGCGGCTTCATCCAATAACCATTGGGTGACCTTGCCTGCAAAGGCCAACTCGGAGAAAGGCGCTTCGAATTCGGCAACCAGTTTCTCTTCCAGCGCAATCCCATCCACCGCCGCTGCTTCCGCCTCGCTTACCTTGCTCATCGCCTTGCGTTGAACGAATTGTCTTTTGCAGGAATAAAGCGGAGCAAGCTGATGGTGACGGGCGGCAAGAGCACTGACCTCTCTCTCGATACCGAACAGTCTGGCAATGAAATCTTCCATCCACGGCGCCACCTCGATCAACAGAGCCGCTTCCGCTTTCCGGTCCAGGCTATCGGGATGAGCACGAGCATGATCCAGACGAACGCGCAGCCCGGCTTCTCCTTCATGCAGAAATTCCAGGAATGCCTGATCCAGACGCACAAGCCCTTCGCGGCGATATAGATCGGCAAAAGCCATGCCGAATCCAAGCACGGGAGAAGGTGCGGCATTTTCCGGTACAGGGTGGCGCGCCAATTGTAAACTTGTCATGATAAAGTCATCAAAAGTAAAAAGTGAATCAAAAAAGAGACGAAAAAACTATCTGATAAATTGTTAGAGCGTAACCGTACAAAAAGTTTTGCAGCACCTAAAAACCCTTCTCATCTTGTGCTTTTACATGGCCGAAAAATACAAAAGCGGCAAGGCTTCCTCTCCACCTTGTCCGCCCCTTTTCAGCATAATGGCTCCGCGCACTCAAGCGGCCCTTTGCGCAGCACCATCAGAATCGATTGAAACTCCCGCTAATCTTTTGCCGGGCAGATCATGCCTGCAGCAACGGTATTGTTGTTGACTTCGTCAATGACGATAAAACTGCCCGTAGCATGGTTACGCTGGTAAGAATCGTATGCCAGAGGCTGCTGTACTTTTAGCGATACGCGTCCGATGTCATTCATTTTCAAACTATCGACCGCTTCATGATTCAACGTATTGATATCGACACGATACTCTATTCGGGATACCACCGCTTTTACGGTGCGCGTAGTGTGTTTGATGAGGTATTTGCGCCTCGGGTCCAGGCTCTGCTCAGACAACCAGCACAGCATCGCTTCAAACTCTTTCCCAACCCGCGGAACGTCTAGCGTTTTAACCAGCATATCGCCCCGGGAGATATCCAGATGGTCTTCAATAGTCAGCGTTACGGACTGTGGCGCAACCGCATCGTCGACATTTCCGTCATAAGTGACAATCTCCTTGATACGCGAGGTCAACCCGGAAGGCAGAACCTTCACCGCATCACCAACACTGATGAATCCGGATTCGATGCGCCCCATGTAGCCCCGAAAATCGGGTAATTCCTCAGTTTGCGGCCGGCATACCCATTGCACCGGAAACCGGAAATCCTGAAGATTGATGTCGTGGTCGATGGGAACACTCTCCAGCAAATCCATCAGCGCCACGCCCTTATACCAGTTGAGCTTATCTCCACGCTCGACCACCATGTCGCCGTTCAAGGCAGACATCGGGATGTATGCGATGTTACTCAGCTTGAGTCCTGCGGCGAAAGCCGCGAAATCCTTGCAAATTTGCTCGAATACGTCTCTGGAATAGTCCACCAGATCCATCTTGTTGACCGCCACCACCAGATGAGGGATGCCGACCAGGCTGGCGAGGTAGGCATGGCGGCGCGACTGGGTAAGCACACCCTTGCGCGCGTCGATCAGGATGATGGCGAGATTGGCCGTGGAAGCGCCCGTCACCATGTTGCGCGTATACTGTTCGTGGCCCGGTGTGTCGGCAATGATGAATTTGCGCTTGGGCGTCGCAAAGTATCGATAAGCCACATCGATGGTAATACCCTGCTCACGCTCCGCTTGCAGGCCGTCGGTGAGCAGCGATAGATCGACGCTTTCCATTCCGCGCCTGCTCGAAGTATGGGTGATGGCGCTCAATTGGTCCTCGAAAATGGACTTCGAGTCATGCAGCAGGCGCCCGATCAGCGTGCTTTTGCCATCGTCCACGCTCCCGGCGGTGATGAAACGTAACAACTCGCTATGATCGAATGAAATACTATCAATGGCTGACATTTAACCTAAATCCGGTAGTTGGACGGGGTGAAGTGTACGGTTTTTGGGGTGCAGGGCAAGACGCAACGACGCGGAATGGTCGTTCCATTCCAAGGAGTTGCAACGCAGCCATGTGCCCCAAAAACTGTGCAATTCACCCCGTAGCGACGTCACCCGGAAGGTAAGCGTCAAATAATTTAAAATATTGTTATTAATCATGATACTGATCTATTAAATAAGCGGTCAACTACCGGGTTTAGGTTTAATACTCTTTTGGAATTCTGGTTTCCGAAATATGCCGGCAATCACGCCGGTGAAAGAGAAGGTCGGGTATTACCGACTTTTTACAAGGCTGAATTCTTGAGAAAAGCGGTATCACAACCTCATGAGCGGAAAGATACGCGTCAGAAATAACCCTCTTTCTTGCGCAGTTCCATCGATGCGTCCGACGTCTGGTCGTCCATGCGCGTGGCGCCGCGCTCGGTAATTCGCGTAATCGCGGTTTCAGCAATGATTTCCGTCACGCTGACTGCGATGGACTCCACCGGGCAGGTGCAGCTCATATCTCCCACCGTCCGAAAGCGCACCATGAGATTTTCCACTTTTTCACCTTCCTTGAGCTCAACCAGGTGAGATACCGGCAGAAGACCGTTACCCCGCCGGATGACATCGCGTGTATGGGCGAAATAGATGTGAGGCACTTCCAATTTCTCACGGGCAATGTATTCCCACACATCCAGTTCGGTCCAGTTGCTGATGGGAAACACGCGAATATTTTCGCCTGGATGCACGCGAGTATTGTAGATGTCCCATAATTCCGGCCGCTGGTTCTTCGGGTCCCATTGACCGAATTCGTCACGGAAGGAAAATATGCGTTCCTTGGCCCGCGCCTTTTCCTCGTCGCGACGCGCCCCGCCGATACAGGCATCGAAGCCGAATTCAGCGATGGCATCCAGTAGCGTCACTGATTGAAATGGATTGCGGCTCTGGTTCGCCGAACGCAATACCACTCTTCCCTGCTTGATGGAATCATCCATGCTGCGCACGATTAAACGTTCCCCCAATTGCTTGGCGCGGCGATCGCGGAACTCGATCACCTCGGGAAAATTATGGCCGGTATCGACATGCAGCAATGGAAATGGAAAACGCCCTGGCCGGAAAGCTTTTTCCGCCAGACGCAGTAGTACGATGGAATCTTTCCCACCCGAGAACAGCAGGGTCGGATTGGCACATTCGGCTGCAACCTCGCGCATGATATGGATGGCTTCGCTTTCCAGTTCATCCAGATGACCCAGATGCCTTGCAGGGGGGCATTCAAGCGCCGGCCCCTCACTCTCCATGACAAGATCCGGAACGGGAGCAGCAAATTCTTGTTTATCGTTCAATATGAGATCCATCAAGCATTCCTCACGGTTTCACAAGCGTGGACTTGGCAGGCGCCCGGCCCATGTTCTTTCTTATCCAAAATTCTGGCTCAACCCGGCGCGGGTAGATCCGTCGTCCCGCCAAAAGCCGTTGTAGCGTTGTTAATGCGCCGTTTGTCCGGATGCAAACCACACTCCTTGTTTTCCGGGTCTTCCCACCACCAGCGGCCGGCACGCACATCTTCACCGGGCGTAATGGCACGGGTACAGGGCGCGCATCCGATGCTGGTGTACCCCTTGTCATGCAATAGGTTGTACGGCACATCGAACTGTTTGAGATAAGCCCAGACGTCGGACAGGCTCCAGTCCAGCAACGGGCTGATTTTTTGTAAACCATTGCCGGTATCGAATTCCGATACCGCCATATCCTTTCTGGTCAGCGCCTGATCGCGGCGTACACCGGTGATCCATGCGCGCTTGCCACTCAATGCACGTTTCAGCGGTTCCACTTTACGCATATGGCAGCATTTTTTACGTAACTCCACGCTGTCGTAGAAACCGTTGGGCCCGTTGCGCGCGATATAGGACTCCACCGCGGCGGATTCCGGAAAATATACCGGCACATGAATGCCATAACGATCCGCCACCTTTCTCATAAGACTGTAGGTCTCTTCAGGCAGGCGTCCGGTATCCAGCGTAAACATCGCGATATCGGGATAATCCCGCGCTATGAGGTCCATCAACACCATGTCCTCAGCACCGAAACTGCTAGCGAAGGTGGCCGGCGCATAGTCTGCCTGCGCGTCATCCAGCAATGCTCTCACTTCCGCAATCTTGTGATCCAGGCTCATATTACCGGCTCGGTCCGTGCATCAAAATTTATCAGGCCATGACGGATGGCTGCGCTGCCCCGGATGCCGGCGACTTGGCTGAGGCGGAGAGCGGAAACGGTAGCGCGCCCGTCAGATCAAGCTGGCGATCGAAACTCAGGCAAAACTCTGCAACCTCCATTGTCCAGGCATCCAGTTCAGAAAACCATCTGGTCAGATCATCGTCGTTCAACGCCTCGGCCGGGCGCGCAAAATCCTCCGCAAACTGGGCTAACGCTTTGGCCAGGCGCGGCTTGGTAGGAAATACCCGGCGCAGCTCTTCCGCCTGTATTTTCAAATCTTCATGCTTCTGGCCGCCGAGTAACTCAGCCAGACCCTGGCCGATCAATCGGGCCATTTCCTCGGCGCACTTGGCCGAATCCTCGAATTTTCGCTGAAACTTGAGCGCATCCCGGTAATTCCGCTCATGAGCCGCTTCAAAGAAGATTGTGCCGATCTTCACCTGGCTCACGCCGGCGCACTCGCCCCCGCCCAGTTGCAACACCTTGAAATCGTTGCTGTTGCCGTGATCGCGCAGGACCGACGCCAGTTCTTCCGGCTTGACTTCCACCAGGTCCGCCAGTAAATCGGCGAAATAGGGTTTATCCATCCGGTGTGCCCAGGAATAGAATGTTTCGCCCGACTCACGGTTAGTATCAAAAGCGGACTGCACTCGCTCGATTGCCTCTTCGATGCGCGCCGTGGGTATGGACGGTCCTTTAAACGCCAGCGCGCCACGCGCCATGGCATTGCCGCCGAAATGCAGCTGATAATGCGGCACGAGCTTGCCGTGCATGCGCTTGCCTTCGCCGTATATGCCAATATCTCCAGCCTCGGGCTGGGCGCAACCGTTATGACACCCCGATACACGCATTTTCAGGTCATGCTTGCCGCCGCTTAGTTTGGGTCCGAGAATCGTGCTCGAAGTTATCCCCAAGCGGCAAGTCGAAGTACCGGGACAAGCCACCACATCATCGCCCGTCTTCGGCACGCCCAGGCCCAACGCGGCCAGTGCTGCACGCAAGGGTTCAATTTTAGCCTCCGGCACATCTGTCAGAAACATGTTCTGATCCTGGCTGGTACGAATGTCAGGCAACTCTAACGTTTCGCAGATATGAGCCAGGCCACGCAAATGAGTCACACTCAGGTTACCCATTGGCACACTGATCGGAAATACGTAATAGCCGGGCTGTTTTTGCGCGAAAATATGACGCGGCGCACCGAGACCGGGAACCTCGCTGTCGACACTACCATTACTCCATTCGCCTTTCGGATAGTCCAGGGTGGCCAGTGCCGATTGAGTGCGCGACAACTCCTCACGGTATTTCTCGACAAAACCCTCGGGACCAAATTTATCCACCAGGAATTTAATTCTTGATTTAGCACGCTTAACGCGGTCGGAATAACGGTTGTGCAACTGGATGACCGCTTCCATCACAGGCAGCAGGTCTTTTTCTTCAATGAATTCTTCAATGACGATCGCTTCACGCGGCTTGTGCCCAAGGCCGCCTCCGGCCACGACCTTGAAACCGAATCGGGAACCATTACGTACGGCGATAACGCCCAGGTCATGCATCATGCCTTGCGCACAGTCGGATTCACAGGCAGACAGGCTGATCTTGAACTTGCGCGGCATTTGTTGAGTCAGCGGATTTCGCAGCAAATGCTGGACCGTACCCTCGAGATGCGTCGTGACATCGACATTCTGGCGAGGACATACGCCAGAGAGCGGGCAGGTCGTGATATTGCGTATGGTATTGCCACAGGCCTCACGGGTCGTCAATCCAGCTTCGGCCAGGTGGTACAACACGGCCGGCGTCTGCTCGAGCGGCACGTAATGCATCTGGATATCCTGGCGCGTAGTGATATGGACGACGTCATGGCGCGAGTAATTCTCCAGCGCACTGGCGATCTTTCTCAATTTCGGTGCACTCAGGCGTCCTCCCGGAAGCTTGATGCGCACCATATTGACACCTTCCTGCCGCTGACCATAAATCCCCATTTGCAGGCGACCCGCGGTAAAACGCGCGGCATCGATATTCAGGTCCCGATACTCCTGTACCGACTGGCCATACGAATTGATTTCCTCATCATTAGCGAGGTGATCCAACAGACTCATCTTATATCCTCCACAATTTATGGCTATCCGCCTGACGCCACAAGAACCCAAAAATGGATTACGTACACGGCAGCATATTGGTCCAACTCTCCACTGATTCGGCACTCCGCCCGGATTTCGGACAAGGTGATATTCAAGCCGCCGAGTGAACCAAAATTCGCTGCTTCTTCTTAGCTCCCGCCTATCAGATCTGTCAGGACGCCCTGCTCGGCAGCGCAATCGATGTCATATTGCATCGTATTGCGTCTCGAGGGCGACATAATAGCAGGAACATATATATCGCGAAAGAATATTATGTTAGATTAACATAACCAAATCTTATTTAGACCGAATATATGAAATTGCAACAATTGCGCTATTTATGCGAAGTCGCCAATCACGGCCTGAATTTATCCAAAGCGGCGGAATTCCTGCATACCTCCCAACCCGGGATCAGCAAGCAGATCCGTCTTCTGGAAACCGAGCTGGGGGTCGACATTTTTGTGCGTAACGGCAAGCGCGTGGTTGAAACCACGCCGCCGGGACGAGCGATTCTGGAAATTGCCGAAAGAATGCTGAAAGACGCAAAAAACCTGAAACAAGTGGGTCAGGAATTTGCTAACGAAGCCAGCGGCTCTCTTACTATTGCTACAACCCACACTCAGGCACGGTATGCACTTCCCTCCGCCATCAAGGATTTTACCTTACGCTACCCCAAGGTGAAATTAATTTTGCGCCAGGGCAACCCGACGCAGATTGCGGAACTGGTCAGTTCAGGCGTAGCGGACATCGCCATCGCCACTGAAGCGATCGAGCTATTCAATGAGCTGGTGATGCTGCCGTGCTATCAATGGAACCGCTGCATTGTCGTCCCGCCGAGGCATCCGCTGCTTAAACTCAAGATGTTGACATTGGAGGCCATCGCCGCATATCCGATTATTACTTACGATTTTGCTTTTACCGGCCGCTCGAGAATCAACCAGGCATTCGATGCAAAAGGGTTGGTTCCCAATGTTGTGCTGACGGCGATAGACGCGGATGTCATCAAGACTTACGTAGAACTGGGATTGGGCATTGGCATCCTGGCGCAAATGGCGTTTGAACCCAAGCGCGACAAACACCTGAGGTCTATCGACGCGAGCCATCTCTTCGAGCCCAGCACGACGCGTATAGGCATAAGCCGCAATAGTTATTTGCGCGGATATGTTTATGATTTTATAGAAATATTTTCCCCTCATCTTGATCGGGCGACAGTGACGGCCGCGATGATGGAGCGTTCATGAGCATGATGATGCCGCCAACGGGCGATATAATGGCAGCAAATTTTTGTAGAATTTGCTTATGAATGCGATCAAGCCGCTACCCGACCTGCTCATCAGCCAGATTGCGGCCGGAGAGGTAGTGGAGCGTCCCGCCGCGGCACTCAAGGAAATGCTGGAGAATAGCGTGGACGCGGGATCGACCGAAATCACCGTGCAACTTTTCCAGGGTGGCATCAAACTGATCCGGGTAGCGGATAACGGAACAGGAATTTCCAGGAATGATCTGCCGCTTGCGCTTGCGCGACACGCCACCAGCAAGATCGATTCCCTGGAAGATTTACAAAAAGTAGCAAGCCTCGGTTTTCGGGGCGAGGCGCTGGCAAGTATCGCAGCCGTTTCGCGGCTGACGCTGGCAAGTCGCAAGGCGGAAGAAAAGCATGCCTGGCGGATAGAAACCGAAGGGGGCCGCCTGTCAACACCGGAACCCGCCGCACTTGCCCACGGTACCACAGTAGAAATGCATGATCTCTACTTCAACACCCCTGCCCGGCGTAAATTTCTAAAGACTGAAGCTACTGAATTATCCCACTGTGAGGAAGCATTCAAGCGCATTGCGTTGTCGCGCGCCGATATCGCTTTCTCGCTACAACACAATGGCACCGTACGCAACCACTTGCGTGCGGCGGACGCACGACTTCGCATCGAGGCGATACTGGGCAGTGAATTCAGCCGGACCTCGGTAGTCATAGAGGAGCAGGCGGCGGATTTGCGTCTTTGGGGCCTTGCGGCATCACCCGCCTATTCCCGGTCTTCTCGAGATGCCCAGTATTTTTTTGTCAATGGGCGGTTCGTTCGCGACAAATTGATTGCTCATGCGCTACGTGAAGCCTATCGGGATATTCTCCATCTGGACCGACACCCGGCTTTTGTCCTGTTTCTCGAAATGAATGCCGAAGGCGTGGATGTGAATGTGCATCCCACCAAGATCGAGGTGAGGTTCCGCGACCCGCGCGCACTGCATCAATTCGTCTTTCATGCGATCGATAAAGCGCTGGCATCGCCGCAACCCCCGTCTGCAGCAACTTTTCCCATAGGCGGAAGCCGGCAGGAAAGTGGTGACCAAAACGGTGCTGGCGCTGCGCCCTCCGCATTTTCAGCTTATTCGCGACAAAATACCATATCGCTTGCTCCACCTTTAGGCATCGCCCAATCACAGGCTTTTTATCCCGCCCTGTTCGGTGCCGATAGCCGCGACCCGAAATCGGCGGATACATCGGCAGCCATTGCCGGTGCCCATGCCGGTGCCGGTGCCGGTGCCGGTGCCGGTGCCGAAAAATGCGACATTCCCCCATTGGGTTTCGCATTGGGGCAACTCCTCGGCATCTACATTCTGTCGCAGAATGAACGGGGGTTGCTCATCGTGGATATGCATGCCGCGCATGAGCGGATTCTGTATGAGAAGCTAAAATCCGCACTGGATAACCATACGCTCTCGATGCAGCCCTTGCTGATCCCGGCGATATTTCATTCGGATAGCCTGGACGTTGCCGCGGCTGAAGAAAACAGCGATACTTTACAAGAGCTTGGGTTTGAAATCTCCGCACTCTCGCCTACCATGCTGGTGGTGCGGTCGGTACCGGCCGCGCTCAAGGATGCCGACGTAGTGAAACTTGCACGCGACGTATTGACCGAAATCCGCGAATTCGGCGCCAGCCGGGTACTGACCAGCAAGCGTAACGAAATTCTTTCCACCATGGCTTGCCACGGTGCAGTTCGCGCCAACCGCATATTGACCGTCACGGAAATGAATGCCTTGCTGCGTGAAATGGAAACAACGGAGCGTGCCGGCCAATGCAATCACGGCAGGCCCACGTGGTTCGAAATAAGCCTTGCGGATCTCGATAAGATGTTCATGCGCGGCAGATGAGCCTGATGCCGGCGCTGGTACGGCACCCCTGCATCCTGCCTTGGCTGGAAACTCTGGTTGCCGAATTTACTGGCGAGGGCAGGATGGAATGCGCAGAAGATCGGGAAGACCGGGCCGTTTTTTATGGAAAACTCATATGAGCTTGGGCAAATAATGAAAAGCAAGCTGCTGGGGAATATTTCGGTGGGAAATTTTCTCCGGGATTACTGGCAAAAAAAACCTTTGCTCGTGCGCGGAGCCCTGCCGGATTTCCAGGGTTTTCTGACTCGAGACGACCTTATCAATCTCGCCTGCCACGACGACGCGCAGTCGCGCCTGATAACCCGGAAGAAGGGTAAATGGGAGGTCAGGTATGGTCCTTTCACATCTCGTGTTTTTTCACGTCTGCCGGCAAAAGACTGGACGCTGCTGGTGCAGGACATCAACCACTTCCTACCGTCAGCCCGTGAATTACTACTGAAATTCAATTTCATCCCGCACGCTCGTCTCGATGATCTGATGGTCAGTTATGCCCCTGAGGAAGGGAGCGTCGGGCCTCATTTCGATTCATACGATGTCTTCTTGCTGCAGGGCATGGGGCGCAGAAACTGGCAGATCTCAGCCCAGCAGGATAAAAGGCTGGTGATGGATGCACCGCTAAAAATCCTGCAGGAATTCAGGCCCGAACAGGAATGGATGCTGGAACCCGGCGATATGCTGTATCTGCCCCCCGGCTATGCACATCATGGGGTCGCAAAGGACCATTGCATGACCTATTCCATCGGTTTTCGGGCGCCGACCTATCAAGAGCTCGTTATTCAATTTCTCGTTTACCTGCAGGATCACACCGAAGTCGAGGGAATTTATCATGATCCGAATCCTGGCTTCCAATCGCACCCGGGACACATCGGCCCGGATATGTTGCAACAGGTGGGAGCAGTGCTCAGCAAGATCACATGGGGCCCGACCGATATAGAACGTTTCCTTGGAATCTACCTGACCGAGCCTAAACATCATGTTTTTTTTACGCCGCCGTCGAATCCCGTAGCTCAGCAGGAATTCGCGTATCAGGTTAAGGAAGGGAAGCTGCAACTGAGCCTGAAAAGCCGAATGTTGTGTAGAGGCAAGAATATTTTTTTGAATGGGGACATGTATACCGCAGGCGCAGCGGCATGCAGGGTGCTTGGAAAATTAGCCGATCGCCTTGCGCTGCCAATGTCGGAAGAACTCGACGATGAGGCTCTCTCCCTGCTTTACCCGTGGTACCTCGATGGTTATGTCGAAATAGCAAAGGTATCGGCGAACCCGGCATAATTTCATTAACCTATAGGCTACCTGAGGGACGGGCGAGCTTACCCGGATTTTAAATTTTGTAACTGATGGGAGAGTCGTGTGGGCCATCAAAATTTACTACTCTGTAGAGAGGTAAAAACTTTCGGTCAGCATTCCGTCAAATGCCTGTAAGGCTCGCCCATCGACGATTTGACGCTATTTCCTGGGGTTGTGAGATGCAACGACTAGACAACATTTCTGAATTCTGCTATTAAGATAGTGGCTATTAAAATGGTCGTTTCTTAGATTTGAATGGCCGAAACGCTCGTATAATTTATTTGTCTAAACCTATAAAGGAGATTAAAAAAATGAAATACTCGCTCCTCGCCGCCGCTTTGGTAACACTGACCTTTAGCGCATGTGATCAAATGAGAGAGAAAACCCCTGGGGAAGGAAAACCGGGGCAATATCCACCCAGCCTTTGGGATAAACGTGAAGGGCAACTTAGCGATGCGGAAATTGATGCGGCGCAGAAAGAAGGCGCAGCTGAAACCGAATCAAAAAAATCCGCTGACTCGGGATATACGCCCGCCAGTCCTAAAGAGACCGATGTTAGCGGCAAACCCGTAGACTAATCGGTAATGGGCAGAATTTGATAATGCCGTCCCTCGGGACGGCATTTTTTATGGGGAAATGCTTCCGGAAAGCCCGTCAATTCACATCCCTATGGCCGGGTTTGAATGATCCCGGAGCTTTTGTTACACTACGGTTTCTCTTTGAAACTATAGGATGACTTAATGATGAAATACCTGCTCCTCGCTGCTGCCGTAACGGCATTGACGCTGACCGCTTGTGACGGCAAAAAACATCCTATGGATAAGCCGCCTCCCTCCGCCTCGGTTGAACGTGACTCAGCGCCGAATTTTGACGACCTTGATAAACCTTCGACTGACGAAGCTGCTGGAAGTCACGACGCTGGAAGTCACGATGCTGCGGGTGGCGATAATGTCAAAAAAGAAGAACCTGCCAAGTAAAAAACTGATAAAAGCTACTCTCAGCAAGGTTTTATAGATCATATATCTAGTGACTCAGTCCAAACCAGCGGATAGCAAACTCAACCATCCGTCTTGAGGGAAATTTCGACTTGTTTGGGGGTATTTTTGCTATATAATATGATTCGTCACAACCTATTTCTATTTTTATTAAGGACTCCCCGATAATGAAACTATCACTTCTTGCCGCTGCTTTGATGGCACTTGCCCTCACAGCCTGCGACAGACCAAAACAAGCCCTGCCTGAGAATTCCACCACATATGGAACCAGAACGGAAGAAGGCACGACGATGGATGAAGAGCGTGCCGCTGCCGGTACACCAGCCGAGCACACCGCTGCTGCCGCTGATGGCGAGGATGAATATTCAGGTCAAGCCGTTCTCCCCGGACACGCGCTTGATGGCAATGGCAACCCCATAAAGGAAGGTCAAAGCGCCATCCCGGCCGGTCACTAATAAAGTGCACAGGCAAAAAAAGCCATCCTGAGGATGGCTTTTTTATTGATCAGAAAGTGTACTGAACAAGTAACCTGAGCATCAATCCCCACATCCATTTACGGCACTCGTATCCTGTCCGCGGCTTGGGAGCTAAACGCTTTCGTTACATAATCAAGTTTTATAACCCATTGTTTAGGGAGAATTAGATAATGAGACTCACGTTACTCGCTGCCACCTTGGTGGCGCTCGCCATGACTGCCTGTGGCAAGCCGAACCAGGCACTTCCCGAACAGGAAAAAGAGAATTTCAGCAAAATCATATCGCAACCAGCCGCGCCAGCAGAACCGGAAGCATCCGACTCTGCTGCTGCTAGTGAAATAGAGACTGCAATTGATTCTACAAAAGATGCAGTGGGTGAAACAGTCGATGCTGCAAAAGAAAAGATAGCGGGTACCGTTGATGCCACCAAGAACGCAGCAAGCGACGCCAAGGATGCGTTAAGCGAGAAAGTAGATGCCGCTAAAGATGCAGCCGGCGCCAAGACAGAAGAAGCAACGAATGCTGTGGCGGATACAGCTTCAAACGCGAAAAAAGGCGTCCTGGATGCACTGAAGTGACATCGAAGTAATATGTTCGGTAAAAAAAACCCGCCCTCCGGCTTGAGAAGGGGCGGTTTTTTTATGGTTGTTACAAAACTCTCTCGCTATAAATCAAGAAAAACCCCAGATTCGGATTCAAGCATCACTCAAAACAGCTGGCGCCAGCTAAAGCCATCGCTCTGATCGGCGACACCAATCCAGTCTAATTCACAGTTCAAGGCGCCGCTCAGCATTGTTTGCGCAAGCAGAGGAGTATTGTTTTTTTGGCTCAAATGCGCCGCGATTACGTGTTGAAGGCGACTGCAGTCAAGACTTGCAAGAAGATTCGCTGAGGCAGCGTTCTCGAGATGGCCAAGGCGCCCGCCTACGCGTCGTTTGAGACTTTGCGGATAATTGCCGTTTGCGAGCATCTGTGCATCGTGATTGCATTCCAGCACCAGCGCATGGCAGTGTCTCAAGATTGCCTCGATGTGGGGCGTCGAACACCCGGTATCGGTCAGTACGCCCAGCCGCAATGCACCGTCGCCAAACACGAACTGTGCAGGTTCCTGAGCGTCATGCGGAACCGGATAAGGCTCGATCTCGATATCTCCAATGGAGAAACGCTGGTAGTCCTCTATGATATTAACCCTTGGCAATAACGCAAACGCCTTCCTTGTACTGCGCAAGGTGCCGTGCGTCAACCAGACCGGGGTGCCAAATTTGCGCGCAAACCGCGCTACACCACTGACATGGTCATCGTGCTCGTGAGTAACGACAATTCCATCGATCATGCCGGGCTCGAGGCCAAGCCGCATAAGCCGGATGACGGTTTCCTTCAGCGTAAAACCGCAATCCAGCAGCAACCGGGTATTTGCTACTTCGACTACAAGACCGTTACCTCGTGAACCGCTACCTAAACAGGCAAATCGCATGTTTGATGAGAAAGAAAAAGTTTTGAAAAAATGCAATACAGAGGCATGCAGCCATTCGGTCTTCCGGCATGGCAGTCGATTCCTGGAGTTTCCTGGAATTTATGCAGTTCTCGTTGAAATGGTGCTGGATGCTTGCTATGGGAGGCAATATTCGCCAGGTCGTGCGCGAACGTTACAGTACTGTATAACTGATATCCATTATTCTAAATCCGGCAGTTGGCGCTCATTATTCAGCTTATTTTTCACCCAGCGCCATGGTTGAGCTTTGACGATCTCGCCAAGGTGCGTATCAAGGATTATACGTTAATGGATTGCGCGGGCTTGAGAAGCCTGTTACTACCTGAAAGTAATTCGAATATTTCATCCGGGGGTAGCGGTCGCGCAAAATAGTAACCCTGGATTTCGTCGCACCCGCGCTCACGCAGGAAATCGAGTTGTTCAACCGTTTCCACACCCTCGGCTACAACCCTGACATTAAGACTGTGTGCCATATCGATAATTGCGGTTGTGATTGCAGCGTCCGCGGAATTTGTAGTAATTTCCATAATAAAGGAACGGTCGATTTTCAACACATCGATAGGGAATCGTTTTACATAGGCGAGACTCGAATAACCGGTCCCGAAGTCATCGATCGAAATCTGGACTCCCAGTATTTTCAATCTCTTGAGAATACTGGTTGTTTTTCTGGCATGCATCATCAGCGAACTCTCGGTCAGCTCTAATTCCAGCAAATCAGAATCAATACTGTTCTCTCTCAGCGCTCTTTCTGTTTGTAATTCAAATTCGAGCAATTCCGGATGAACATCGTTCTCCTGCGTCGCCCGAATAACATCCTCGTTGAGTGTGCTCTGCAGGAATTGCCTGCCGGACACGTTGACCGATACCGGGATCTCCCCTGCTCCCGCGCGCCGCCATTCCGCGATCTGCCTACAGGCGCTATCGATAACCCAGGCACCCACCCGATTGATCAATCCGGTTTGCTCGAGGTCCGGTATGAATTCCGCCGGCGCGACGAACCCATACCCTGGCCGCTTCCATCTTATCAATGCTTCCACCCCCGTGATCCGCCCCATGGAAAGCTCGACTTTCGGCTGATAATGCAAAACGAATTCATTTCGGTCGAGGGCCTCCCGCAGTGCATTTTCCTTTTCCAGCTTCTCGATTGCCCGTGCGTTCATTTCTGCCGTAAAGAAACGATAGGTATCCCTGCCCGCGCTTTTCGACCGATACATCGCGGCATCGCCATTTTTGACGAGGGTATCCGCGTCCACGGAATCTGACGGATAAATGCTGATACCGATGCTCGCTGTTACGGTGATTTGATGACCTTGCAATGTAAAAGGTTGGCGTAACGCTTCTCTGATCTTGCTCGCAACCATGCCTGCATCCCCTGAACCGTCAGGAGTAACCAGTATGCAGCCAAACTCATCACCGCCAAGCCGCGCTACCATGTCGGTGATACGCAGGCACTCCGATAAACGATGACTGAACTGGCGCAGCAACTCGTCTCCCAGCGCATGCCCCAATGTGTCGTTTATATTTTTGAAGTTATCGATACCGATAAATAGTAGGGAGATGATGCGGTGATTCATCTCCGCCTGTTTGATGATCTTCTGAAGCGATTCATCAAACAGAATACGATTGGGGAGGTTTGTAAGGGCGTCATAATGCGCAAGCTGTGGTGGCCGGGGGCCCGCCTCCCTGCGAAGCGTGATGTCTTCCATCATCCCCACGACTCGATATACCCCATTCGAATCCTTTATCGGAAAGGTGCGGGAATGCACCCAGCGTATCGTGTTATCCGGTAGGAGCAACCGATAATCATGATCGACTCCACCGTGCGGGAGTGCAGCCGCTTCATGAATGACTCGTTGCCTGTCTTCCGGATGGACTGCCTCGAGAAATTTTTCCGGGGTGTCGGAGCGCGCGATACGCCGGCCAGTCATCTTCTCCCATGCGGGATTAACATAACGAAACGTTTTATCATGGATGTCCCAGATCCAGAAGATTTGAGGGAGGTTGCCGGCAAGCTGATCGAACAGCTCTTCCGTTCCGTTCTGGGAAGCGGTCCGCTCGCTGAGCGTGGCATCAAGACCCGAAATAAATTGTTGCAACTCTTTCTGCAGCAATTTTATTTCCAGAACATCATGGATATGCGTCAATACCTTGAGCCGATCGAAAGGCTTGGTGATAAAGCCTTTCGCACCGGCGCGCAGTGCACGCTCCTTCTGCTCCGGCTGGGCGGTAATCACCAGAACAGGGAGACAACCGCCGGACTCAAGCCGGGATTCAGCGTCCTGCTCTATTTCCGATTCTATCAACCTCAGGCCTTCCATCACCTGGAATCCATCCATTTTTGGCATCATCAAGTCGAGCAGAATGAGATCATATCGATTAGCGCGATGAAGATCGCAAACCTCGAGCGGATCCACCGTCGAAGTCACTGAAGTGTAGCCAGCAGCGGAGAGCATGGCGCGGATCAGTTCGACATTGACTCTCCTGTCGTCGACGATCAGGATGCTGGCATTGAGAATATCGGAAGAAGTCGTCATGGAGCTCTACTTAATGTTTGTCAAAACCATTAACCCGGATGTTTCATAAATTCGCGTGATGATTGCGCAGGATTTTGTTTTGCAGGGAGATTTTGCGAAAGAGTGGCGTAGTTGTTCATATTCATACGCTCGACTGAACGAAATTTTCATACGAAACAAAAGACCAGCAAGGGCACGCGTCAATTTATGAAACATCCGGGTTAACAATGGTTTATCCGTATTGATTGCCCATCTTCGGCTCATCTTAACGTTTGATCATTTGGTTTATGCTCGTCACCTGTCTTCCCTTCGTCCGCATCAGGAAGTTTCATTCGCTTAATGGATCAGGAAAACGCCGATCCCACATACGGAGCAACAGCTACGCGAACGCATCATAGTCCTGTTCATCGTAAGCAACGATACTCGCTGAGAAACATTGAACATGAGCAGGATTGGAACCGGCTTTAGCCAGAAGATGTACTATTGAACATAAGCAGAATTCGTGCCAAATTTTTAAAGGCACTGTTTTCGGGCGTGAGAGGGTTTTTGCAGGAAGACGGGAATATCTATTGTAAAATTTACCGATAAGCAGCCAAGCCAACGTGGAGATGGCATCCTCGTGGAGTTGGCCGTCCAGGCCGGGAACCTTCCAGAGGAGGAGACCCTTTTCCCTGTTTGGAATAGCAAGAAAATCAGTATAAACCGAAAAAAAAATAATTGTAATCTCGTCCAGGCGAATATCGGACTCTCGCTCATCCTCATCCGCCAGTAAAGCGTACGATATACTACCCATCGAATAAATTCCGGACCGATCCATGCTGCACAACATAACTGTATTTCTGGCACACTGGGCAATAATTGCGATCTCGCTATGGCTAACGAGCTTTCTCTTTCACGGCATTTCGTTTACAAGTAAAAAATCTCTGCTTATATCAGCACTGCTGCTAGGTTTTGCCAATGCCGTCATCAGACCCGCCGTCATCGTTTTAACGATTCCATTGACGCTGATCACATTTGGTTTTTTTTTGCTGGTCATCAATGCCCTCATGATGCTTCTGGTATCGGCGCTCGTTCCTGGGTTCAAGATTTCCGGCTTTTGGACGGCATTTTTTGCCAGCATCGTGGTAACGATCATCAGCTTATTCGCAGGTATGCTTATTTTCCCATCAGAAGATATCCTCCTCAATGTTCCCGCCGACCCCGCGCCTCAAGGCATAATGATCTGAGACTGCGGAAGG
The DNA here is from genome assembly GCF_000619905.2 of Nitrosospira briensis C-128. Classification (NCBI taxonomy): domain Bacteria; kingdom Pseudomonadati; phylum Pseudomonadota; class Betaproteobacteria; order Nitrosomonadales; family Nitrosomonadaceae; genus Nitrosospira; species Nitrosospira briensis. The sequence goes on from NZ_CP012371.1 coordinate 612,102, forward strand.
TGAGTGGATGGGTATGTGCGCATTATCCACCATTCCGAATGAAGTATATGAACGAGGATTCTGGCAGCCTGTCGGATGTGAAGAACCGCAGCAAAAAAGTGACCGGATAAGGGCAGATTTTGAGATTTTGAAGGCTAATAGTTATTCTATTGGCCGAAAAGGCGGCGAAATATAAACCAGCCAGACGCTTTTGCAGCCGATTTCCGACAGGCTGCCAGGCTTACGCTTCTATCCCGCCAACATTCAACAACACCGACAATTTTTCGGCATCGGCACTGGAATCGAATGGCAGCACGCCCAAAAGTGGGCAACCCAACCGCTGCTTCAAGGCGGATACATTCTCATCGCATACGGTCATCTTGGGATCGATCTGGTTCGCCACCCATCCTGCGAGTGGTAGCCCAGTCGCGCGCACAGCCCGGGCGGTCAGCAGCGCATGGCTAAGGCAGCCAAGTTGCATCCCTACCACCAGAATCACCGGCAAACCCAATGCTTTCGCCATGTCGGCGCTGTCTTGATGGTCATTGAGCGGCACGAGAAAACCGCCGATGCCCTCGACAATCACTACATCGGCAATTTTTCCCAGTTCCAGGCAGGCCTGATAGATGATATCGATGTCGATTTCGATGCCCGCCCGAGCCGCCGCGATATGCGGTGCAATCGGTGGGATTAATGCGTAAGGATTTATCTGCTCACGCGGGGCGGTGACATTGCTTGCGGCTGCGAGTAATTCGACATCCATCCATTTACCGTTCTCGCAACCCGCCGCTACCGGCTTCATGCCTATAACAGTGTGGCCCTGGTCCGCAAAAGCATGCAGCAATGCGCAACTGACCAGGGTTTTGCCTACACCCGTACCGGTACCGGTAATGAAATAACCTCGTGACATAAGAAGTCGCCGCTCATGCAAGGCCGAGTTGTCGTCTGAGCTCAGGCGTCACGATGGTTGTCCGCGGCTGGGGTTTCCAGGCATGGCCATAAATCACTTCAAAGGTCGCCGGTAATTTTCCTTCTTTCCGCAGAGTCTCATACTGGCTTATCGCTTTTTGCCACGCGTCTTTCCCGGTTAAACCCCGCCGCCTTCCCTGGGTGACATTATGGGCGCCGATGGCTTTGAGATCGCGCATGACGCCGATCACGTCATCATAAGTCAGCGTAATGTATTCCATATCCATAACGGGCGTAGCGAAACCGTTATGTACCAGCATGTCGCCGATATCGTGCATGTCCGTGAAGCGATTGACATGACTGTAATCATCGGTATGGCGAAATGCCTGGCGCAACTCTTTCAACGTATCCGGCCCAAAGGTGCTGAACATGAACAAGCCGCCGGTTTGCAGGACCCGACGCACCTCGGCAAATGTCTGTTTGATGTCGTTGCACCATTGCAGTGCCAAGTTGGACCACACGAGACCTGCGCACGAATCCGCCAACGGTATCTGCTCCATGTCGCCCACTATATAGCTGGCCCGATGTCCACGCTTGTCTCCCACAGCCCCCAACAATTGCCGCCACCAGGGTACCGCGGGCCGGGCCTGCAAATGCATTGCCGACGCAATGTCGATCGCCAGCAGACGGGCCGCCGGATAACGCATGAGCAACTCGCGCGTGCCGTAGCCGGTGCCGCTGCCGGCATCGAGGATGACATCGGGCTTGTATTTAATGTATGCGAGACGCGCCAGCATACGATCGCAGATTTCACGCTGCAACACCGCCGCCTGGTCGTAATGCGGCGCTGCCCGTCCAAAAGCCTTGCGCATCTGGCGCTTATCGATGTTATGGTCGTAGTTCACTTGGTTTTCAATGCGTACCGGCTACCGGATAAGCCAGCCGAAGCATGCCGGCTACAAATTGCTCGGGATAAGATAAAAACGGCGCATGGCCGCAACCTGGCAGCATGATCAGTTCAGAATTTTGCAACTGCCGGTTCATCCACCTCGCCGCGTCAGGATGTGTGATGACATCATTCTCGCCATGAAAAAGTAAAACCGGCTGCATGATATTCCTGATCCTGTCACGCAAATCGCTCGATAACAGAATCTGTAATCCCGCCTCCAACGCAGCGTCATCCGGTTTACCGCGTTCGAACAAGCTTTTGCGCAACTGCGCCAATGCTGATGCTGTGCCGCTGCCGCCACCGCTGATCTGCAACGTCAGAAATCTTTTCATGGTAACGGAATAGTCCCGCTTCAAATTTTCTGTGAATAATTGCAAGGTAGCGGCCTCCATCCCCCATTGCCAGTCTTTACGTCTGACAAAGCAAGGTGTGGTCGAAATCAACGCAAGTTTTCTGACACGTAATGGTGCTCGCAATGCAAGTTCGATGGCTACCTGTCCGCCCAGCGACCATCCGCAAACAATAAAGCTTGCAGGCAAAACTTCCGCCAGCATCTCAGCCATGCCTTCAAGCGTAGCACTTTGCGAAGCCGATACACGAGCCGGACTGGATCTCCGGCTGAACCCGTGTCCAGGCAAATCGACCAGATGCAAACGGAAATGCCGTGCCAGCTGATCGGATACGTCCCGCCACATACCGCTGTGCATGGCCCATCCGTGCAGCAGAACGATATCGGGACCCGACCCGATAGATTCAATGTGAAGGTTCATCGGTTATGGAATCCGCCATTGAACCCAGGGCCATCGGGAATCGTTATTCGGTACTTCACGACTCGCTATCCAGTTCTCTTAGCGCTGTCCCCAACCGTGCAACATCTTCCATGGTGTGCGTAGCGGACAATGAAATCCGCAGCCGGGCCGCGCCTTGCGGAACGGTAGGCGGACGAATTGCCGGCACCAGAACTCCTCTGTCGCGTAATGCCTCGCTGATCCGCAGGGCTGTTCCGCTTTCGCCTATGAGCAGGGGCTGGATGGCAGTATTCGACGGCAATGGTTTCCAGCGCAACGATTGCATTTCCCGTTTGAGCGCTGCGGTGAGTTGCACCAGGTTCCCGCGCCGCCACTCTTCCCGCTCGATCAACTCCAGGCTGGTGAGCAAGGCATGGGACAATAACGGGGGAGCCGCGGTAGTATAGATGTAGCTTCGCGCATACTGAACCAGGGTTTCGATAACCTCCGCTTCTGCGGCGACAAAAGCACCGAATACGCCTGCCGCCTTGCCGAGAGTCGCCATATAGATAATGCGTGGCGAACGGATATTGAAGTGTGCCGACACTCCCCTCCCCTGCGGACCCAGCACGCCAAACCCGTGTGCATCGTCAAGCAACAACCAGGCGTTGTATTTTTCGCACAACGCCAACAGACTGGCCACCGGAGCGATATCTCCATCCATGCTGAATACCGCATCGGTCAGCACAAGCTTAAGTTTTGCCTGAGATGCCGCGAGTCGACGTTCCAGCACAGCCAGATCAAGGTGCGGATAGCGGATAAACTTCGCACGAGAAAGCAACGCGGCATCGTTGAGCGAAGCATGATTGAGCTTGTCGGCAAATATCGCATCGCCACGTCCCGCCAATGCTGTGATCACCCCTGCATTTGCCATATATCCGGTGGAGAACAGCAATGCCCGGGAAAAGCCCGTGAAGCGCGCCAGCACTTCCTCCAGCGCTTGGTGTGCCGAGAAATGCCCACTGATCAGGTGGGAAGCACCTGCGCCGACGCCATATTTCCGGGCCCCTTCACAGACCGCTTCAATCAACCGTGGATGATCGGCGAGGCCGAGGTAATCATTGCTGCAAAACGAGAGATATTCTTGTCCTTCCACGCAGACCTGCGTGTTTTGCGAGCTCTCCAGCGTCAGGCGGCGACGGTACAGCTTCTCCCTCTCCCGGCCGCGTAGTTGTTCGCGCAGGTGTTCAGCGAGGTCGTTGCGCATCTGGATGGCTTCGCAGCTAAGGGTTCGGGGATCTGCCGGTTTTGTGGATTGGGGAACGCTATATCGAGCTCAGTCCCAGTTTGTCAAATAACGCCTTGTCGCGTTCGGCTTCCGGGTTGCCGGTAGTGAGTAATTTGTCGCCATAGAAAATCGAGTTGGCGCCGGCAAGAAAGCACAGCGCCTGCACCGCATCCGACATCTCCTGTCTACCGGCGGATAGCCTTACCATTGCTTTAGGCATGGTAATACGCGCAGCCGCGATCGTGCGCACGAATTCCAGGGGATCGAGCGCCACAGTGCCATGGAGAGGCGTACCTTCCACTTGTACCAGGTGATTGATGGGAACGGATTCCGGATAGGGATCGAGGTTGGCCAGTTGAGCGATCAGACCAGCGCGGGCATGGCGCGATTCACCCATGCCGACGATACCGCCACAGCATACATTTATGCCCGCACCGCGGACTTTCTGCAAAGTGTCCAGCCTGTCTTCGTAATGACGGGTTGTGATGACTTCCCCATAAAATTCCGGCGCTGTGTCGAGGTTATGGTTATAGTAATCCAGTCCGGCTTGCCTGAGCTGCTCTGCCTGCCCCGGCTTCAGCATGCCCAGCGTGGCACAGGTTTCAAGCCCCAGCGCTTTGACGGCGCTAACCATTTCCGTCATTTTCTCGATGTCTCGCTGCTTGGGCCCGCGCCATGCGGCACCCATGCAAAAGCGGGACGCGCCCTGCGCCTTCGCCGCTGCCGCTGTTGCCACCACCTCGTCAAGACCCAGCATTTCCTGATTCTCGACATCCGTATGGTAACGCGCTGCCTGGGGGCAATAACCACAGTCTTCGGGGCAACCGCCGGTCTTGACCGAAATCAATGTCGAGAGTTGCACTGCGTTGGCATCGTGATGCTGGCGGTGCACCAACTGGGCGCGATGAATCAAATCGTTGAAAGGTAAATCCAGCAATGTCTTGATCCGGGCAACATCCCATCGCGGCGATTCGACTGCCGTGCCGGCAAGCTTGTCAGCGAATTTGCCAGCAGTGTTATCCGGGCATCGTTCCAGATCGACGGTTATGTCGGAAGTAAGCTGGCTCATACCACATCCTTATCACATTATATTTTCGTAAGCGATCGTCCGACTCACTTCGCAACCTGTTGGACTTTAAGGAAATCGGCTGCAAAAGCGTCTGACCGGTTCATATTTCGCCGCTTTTTCGACCAATAGAATAACAATTGGCCTTCAAAATCCGCAAAATCTGCCCTCGCCCAGTCACTTTTTCGCTTCGATTCTTCAAGTCCGACAGGCTGCTAGCTACAATGAACGAAGGAGCGGAAGCGCCGGGCAAGCGCCGAACCGCTCCCATCATTCGGAATGACCTGTATCATTACGGATTGCGGCATTCTTGTCAATTTATTGATAGAAATTTTTGGACAACAGATTAAATATTGTGCAGGCGTTATTCAAGAATAATTGCCTGCTCTGCGGCGCCAGCGCCAAGGGCGACTTTTGTGCATCTTGCCGGAACAGTTTGCCTCATTCGCCACCCCGGCATTGTGTCGTATGTGCACTACCCTTGATGGAATCTCGTATTTGCGGTGCCTGCCTCGCAAATCCGCCGGCGTTCGACCATAGCGTGGCGGCGATGAGTTATGCTTTTCCGGTGGATGCACTTTTACATTCGCTAAGATACCAGGCGAACCTTGCCATGGCTTCCGTGCTGGCCGATTTGCTGACAGCGCGGATTGATCCTGATGCACTACCGGACTTCATCGTACCGATGCCGCTGCATCCCGCCAGATTGCGCGAGAGAGGCTTCAATCAGGCACTCGAAATTGCACGGGGCGTATCGAGAAAATTAGGCGTCGCGTTACTGCCAGGTATCTGCCGACGCATCAAAGATACGCCATCCCAGACCGGGCTGCCATGGAAAGAACGCGAAAAAAATATTCGTAACGCATTCTCATGCGAGGCTGATCTCGGAGGCAAGCGCGTCGCCATGCTGGACGATGTCATGACTACCGGCGCAACATTGAATGAACTGGCAAAGGCACTGCGCAAAAGCGGCGCTGCGCATGTCAGTGGATGGGTGGTGGCGAGAACGCTTTCCAGCCACGATAAAATTCCATGATTCCCGAACTGGAATGATAGACGTAATCCTGTACCAGCCTGAAATCCCGCCCAACACCGGCAATATTATCCGGCTGTGCGCCAATACCGGTGCAAAGCTGCATCTCATCCAACCCCTGGGCTTTACCCTGGAAGATAAGCAGTTATTGCGCGCCGGACTGGATTACCATGAATTTGCCAGCATAACGGTTCATGCAAGCTGGAAAGCGTGCGCGGAGCAACTGCGGGGCCGTCGCCTTTTTGCTGCCTCTACCAAGGGAAAACAGCGCTATGACCTGGCTTCGTTTGAGAGCGGAGATGCATTTCTTTTCGGCGCGGAGAGCCGTGGACTGCCGGCTGAAATACTGGAGAGTTTCCCCGAACGACACCGCATCCGTATTCCCATGGCATCCGGCAGCCGCAGTCTCAATTTGTCCAATACGGTTGCGATAGTCGTCTATGAAGCCTGGCGCCAGATCGGCTTCGGAAAAACCCTATAAAACCTGGACCAAGGAGTCTACCAGCCCTGCGCTGGCTCAATAATTTTCGGTCTTCGGCTCGCGGTTGAGCAGCGCTTCCACCGCCTCTCTTGCCGGCACACCATCATGAAGTATGCTGCATACCGCTTTCGTGATCGGCATCTCAATTTTCAATTCCTGGCTGAGCCGCAATACTTCCCCCGCTGTATGAACTCCCTCGGCGGTATGCCCTAATTCCCGCAGTATTGCCGGTAACGGGCGCCCCGCTGCAAGTGCGAGCCCTACTCGCCGGTTGCGCGACAGATCGCCGGTGCAGGTCAGTATCAGGTCGCCCAGGCCGGTCAACCCCATAAACGTTTCCATGCGGCCGCCGAGTTTCAGGCCCAGGCGGGCAATCTCCGCCAGACCTCGCGTAATCAACGCTGCCCGGGCATTGTAGCCAAGTGCGAGGCCGTCGCAAATTCCTGCGGCAATCGATATCACGTTCTTGACTGCCCCACCCGTTTCCACACCAACGATATCGCTGCATGAATAAACGCGCAACCTCGCAGTGTGTAATTGGGCCGCGATCCGCCGTGAAAACTCCACATCATGAGATGCCAAAGTCAAGGCGGCGGGAAGCCCCTGCGCGACTTCCTGCGCAAAACTGGGACCTGACAATACCCCGCAAGGCGCTATACCACCGTATTCTTCCTCCGCAACCTGATGAGGAAGCTTTGCGGATCGGGCCTCGAATCCCTTGCACCCCCATACGACCGGCACGGGCTTTCCACAGGCGGCGATTCCGCGTAGCGTCCCGCGCAGCCCGGAAACCGGAACGACGATCAGGGCGAGTTCCGCCGCTTCAACGGCCACATCGAGAGCTGACGTCAACCGCAGAGAATCGGGCAAGGAAAAAGCGGGGAAATAACGTCTGTTGACACGCTCGGAAGCAAGCTCGGCAACATGCTGCGGATCCCTGGACCATAAAGTGACTTGGTGAGCGGAGTTGGAATTCGCACTGAGACTGATCGCCAGGGAGGTTCCCCAGGCGCCCGCGCCCAAAACGGCTATTCTCATGAACCCCAGACCTGGTTTGCTCTGACGTAACCGTTCTGGCCATCGCGATGGCGCACCCTGACCCAACCGTTGGCTGCCGACTCGAGCCATTCCATGATAACGCCTTGCTGCGCCTGGAAAACAAGCGGCGAACTCGCATTCGCAGCCTGATACACCTCTGCGAGGGGGACAGTAACGATGACATGGCGTTTTTCGCTCAATGCTTTTGCTTCTACCCAGGCAAGGGTACCTTCGCTATCGCGAATCTTGACCCAGCCTTCGACCTTCACCACGGCCTCTACCGGCAGATCACGGCTGGCAGCGTATAGCTTGACGGCCTTGAGTGAGGGTGCGTCATACATGATGACAGCATCATCGTTTATCGAGAAAAACTCAAACGCCGCAATGGCGGATGCCGGAAATGCCAGCACGACAATGCATAGTTGCGCCAGCGCCCGCTTCAGCAGGACCATTCTCAATAATCCGGCACACGCATATTTCATATCTAATGCGTTATTTTTTGTGTTTCTTCCGCCTTTTCCACCTTCTCTGCCGTTACCGAGTTCTGCTCGGCCTGCTGTTTACCCTGATAGTAAAGCGCTTCAAAATTGACAGGGCTTAGAATCACGGCGTGAAATCCGGCACGGGTAACAATGTCGGAAACCACTTCACGCAAGTAAGGGAAAAGAATATTAGGACACGCGATGCCCAGCACGGCATCCATTTCACCTTCGGGCACATGGCGAATCTGAAAAATGCCCGCTTGCTGCACCTCCACCAGAAACATCGTTTTCTCCTTGACTTTCGCGGTGGCGGTTATCGTCAGCAATACTTCATACATACCTTCATCGATGCGCTCACTCTTGGTATGCAATTGAATGTTGACCTCGGGCGTTTCGCGATCAAGAAAAATCCGTGGCGCGTTAGGTATCTCGAGGGACAAGTCCCTGACGTAGATTTTTTCAATGCTGAAAACCGGTTGCTGCGGGTCGCTCATATGGGGTCCATGGGATAATCAAAAGGATAATCAAAAAAGATAATCGAAAATATCTGTTAGCGTAAGGCATGCTCGCTGCAGGGATACAGATTCAAGAACCTCGAGCAGGCCTCAGCTTCAACCGCGCGTGACAGAAATTTGCCTCGGCCGAGAATCCCGCCAGAATGCGTTCCGCCCAATTTGAACCGAGGCTTGGACGCTCACTTTACCAAGGCTCAGTTCACTTTGTTTTTTCTATCGCGCCGCTCAGGCTGCAAGAAGCTTTACCAACCCATCAGTGCGGTCAAGCTTCGCGAGGTCATCGTATCCGCCTACATGAGTGTCGCCTATGTAAATTTGCGGGACGGTACGGCGTCCCGTTTTTTCCATCATCTCGGCACGCCGTGCAGGGTCCTGATCGATACGAATTTTTTCTATTTCCGTCACCCCTCGGGCACGCAACATTCGCTCCGCCATTATGCAGTACGGGCAAAAAGCCGTGGAATACATGACTACCCTCGTCATTAGCCCCCCTTTATTTTTTTACTACCGGTAAGTTTGCCTGCCGCCATGCATCGATGCCGCCCGTAAGGTTATATACGTGCGTAAAACCATTACTGCGCAAGATAGAACGAGATTTGCCCGACGAATTCGTCCCGGTGCGATGTATTAATACAATCGGCTTGTCCTTGAATTTCTCAAGCTCCGAGAGGCGCTGCTCAAGTTTATCCGAAGGAATATGCTTTGAATTGGGTAAATGGCCCGCTTCGTATTCACTACCTTCGCGCACGTCCAACGCCAACCCTTCCTTGTAATTGATCATTTGAACCGCTACCAGCGTGTCCACCTCGCCGCCGGAGCGGCGCGTCAGCATCGGCCACAACAGCATGCCGCCACTTGCGAGAGCAGCCACGATAAGCGCAATATTGTTTTGCAAGAATGACACGTCCATACTCCTTGATATACTTGACCGTGGATTTTATCAGAGACGGGAACATTGAGGAATTCTCTTGTTCCGCGAATAAAGAAGTGTGCGTACCCATGACTGCTCGGCGCAGAGGCCGGCAGGACGATCAAGGTATGGCGCCATGCATTGGTAAATTGGTGCGGGGTGGCAGTTTATCTCGTCCTGGAAAACCACTGGCGCTCAAGGTATTCAGGTTGAACCCCTCTCCCATGCTGCGGCCGTGCCCGAAATACATTAAAATACTATAGCATTTCAAACCGCTTTGCGGAAAATCTCATCCTTTCTATAAACAAATATGAAAAAACTCATTCTCCTGCGGCATGGAGAAAGCACGTGGAATAAAGAGAACCGGTTCACTGGCTGGACCGATGTGGACCTGTCTCCAAAAGGTGTGGAAGAAGCCCAAAATTCCGGACGCTTGTTGCGGGAGGGCGGATTTGCGTTCGATATTGCGTATACTTCAGTATTGAAGCGTTCGATTCGCACCTTATGGATCGTGCTGGACGAACTGGATCAGATGTGGATTCCCGTTAACTTGACGTGGCGATTGAACGAGCGTCATTACGGTGCACTGCAAGGCTTGAACAAGCTTGAGACGGCGCTCAAGTATGGCGAGGAGCAGGTTCAGATCTGGCGGCGCAGCTACAACGTCCGGCCACCTGCGCTCACCCCGGAGGATGAACGCTACCCCGGCTTCGATCCCCGCTATCGTAATTTGGAGAGAGAAGACATTCCGCTGACAGAATGCCTGCAGGATACCGTCGCAAGGTTTCTCCCCTACTGGAACGAAACCATCGCACCCCGGGTCCAGTCCGGTCAGCGCATACTCATCGCCGCTCATGGCAATTCGCTACGGGCGCTGGTCATGTATCTCGACAATCTTTCCGAGCAGGATGTCATGGAACTCAACATCCCTACCGGCGTTCCGCTTGTGTACGAGCTTGAGGAAGATCTGAAACCTATCCGAAGCTACTATCTCGGCGATCAAGCAGCGATCGAACAAGCGATGCAGGTTGTAGCAAATCAGGGGAAAATATCACCTTAGCCATGAGTTCTACTCATCCATTTCATTTGTACGTACGATAGTATTCATCGTAGCTTGACAGTTTCCCAAGGTAAATCTGTATCGCTCCCGTGGCGTATGGTTTCTTCGGTAAGATACGTTTGAAAATTTCATTCCTGCGCGGCATCAATATATGGTTGAGTGTGATTTGCAAGCTGATTCTGGCTGGGGCACTGATACTGCCGCATTCGCTCCATGCAGCTCCCAGAGTCGAAAAGGAAGAGCTGAAGCAACTGCGCAGTCGCATTGAAAGCTTACAGGAAGAACTGGCGGATACGGAGGAGTCGAAATCAGGTGCGGCTGGTGCACTGCGTGAAGCGGAGCAGGCAATCAGCGCCGCCAATCGCAAGTTGATGACGCTTGCGCGGGAGCAACATGAAGCCAATGGAAAACTAAGCCAATTAAAAGCACAGTCCGGGCTGGTCGCGGGGGATATCCAGGCGCAACAGTTGCAATTGGGCAAATTGCTTTATCGGCAGTATCTGGATGGGGGTAGTAAAAAAGAGTATCTGGGCCTCTTGCTCAATCAGCACGACCCTAATGAAATTGCCCGTGATCTGCATTACTACGGCTATCTCTCCCGCGCACGCATGGAGGAAATAGATGCGCTCCGCGCAAATCTCCAACGGCTTGATGTGCTCGCCAGCCAAAGCCGCGAAAAAACCGTGGAAATAACCGCGATCCAGGCTAAGCAGGCCGAGCATAAAAAACACCTTGAGAAAAAAAAAGCCGAGCGCGCAGAACTGCTCGCACAGATTTCTCTTCAGGCCGATCAGCAGCGGCTTGAAATCAGCAAGCTCAAGCGCGACGAAGATCGCCTCGCCCGTCTGGTAGACAAAATCGCTAAAATGCTCGCGCGAAAAAAACAGAGCTCCCCGCGCGGTTCCGGTTCCCTTAGCAACGAAAGATTACCCGACGCTTCTACACACGGAAGCCCGTTCTCGTCGTTGAAAGGCCGCTTAAGTTTGCCGGTACGCGGGGAACTTGCGAACCGCTTCGGTAGTCCACGTGCTGATGGGGGTATTACGTGGAAAGGATTATTCATCCGTTCGGCGATGGGTGGAGAGGTGAAAGCCATTGCCGGTGGGCGCGTCGTATTTGCCGACTGGCTGAGAGGATTCGGCAATCTGATGATTGTAGATCACGGCAGCAGCTACATGAGCCTCTACGGCAATAACGAAACCGTGCATAAAAAGGTAGGGGATTCCGTTCGCGGAGGAGATACGATCGCTACGGTGGGAAACAGCGGTGGTAACCCCGAATCCGGTTTATACTTTGAATTACGCCATCAAGGCAAACCGTTTGACCCTTTGAACTGGGTCAGAATAAAATGAGTGACGACACTGCGTGGACAAATCTGGAGAATGTTTAATGGGTAACAAGATGCGGCACTTTGGCTTGATCATCTTTGGCGTGATCACCGGCGTGATGCTGAGCCTCAATTTTTCTGCCAATGCCGACAAGGAAACCCAGGGGGTGCTGCATCCTCTTCCAATCGAAGAGCTCCGCGCATTCACTGAAGTATTCGGTCGCATCAAGAGTGATTACGTCGAGCCGGTAGAAGACAGGAAACTTATCACGGAGGCGATCAACGGAATGCTGACCGGCCTGGATCCGCATTCAGCCTATCTGGATATGGATGCCTTCAAGGAACTGCAAATCGGTACGCAGGGTGAGTTTGGCGGACTGGGCATCGAAGTCAGCATGGAAGACGGATTCGTCAAGGTCATTTCGCCAATCGAAGACACGCCGGCGTTTCGGGCAGGCATCAAACCGGGTGACCTCATCATCAAGCTGGACGATACCGCAGTCAAAGGCCTCTCGCTTACCGATGCCATCAAGCGTATGCGGGGCAAACCCAACACCTCGATAACCCTCACCGTATTACGGAAGGGCGAGACCAAACCGATGGTGTTCACGCTGGTACGGGCAGTCATCAAGATACAGAGCGTCAAGTCGAAACTGATTGAACCGGGTTATGCATACATACGCATCACGCAATTTCAGGAACAAACGGGCGAAAACCTGACCAAGGCCATCGATAAATTGTTCAAGGAGAGTACTGTGCCGATGAAGGGGCTGGTACTGGACCTGCGCAACGATCCCGGGGGGCTGCTGAACGGCGCCGTAGCGGTGTCTGCCGCCTTCCTGCCGGCCAATTCGCTGGTGGTGTATACCGATGGCCGTACTGAAGATGCCAAGATGAAGCTCAAAGCCAGCCCCGAATTCTACCTGCGTGATACAAAAAGCGACTATCTGAAGCGGCTGCCGGCAGCGATCAAGACGGTGCCAATGATTACCCTGGTAAATGGCGGCTCGGCCTCTGCTTCGGAGATTGTCGCGGGTGCGCTTCAGGATCACAAACGGTCCGTCGTGATGGGTACGCAAACATTCGGAAAAGGGTCGGTGCAAACCATCCTGCCGTTGGGTAACAACACAGCCATAAAGCTCACTACTGCGCGCTACTACACGCCTAATGGACAATCTATCCAGGCCAAGGGGATTACACCCGATATCCTCGACGAATCCGCGAAAGATGAATTTGAACGTTTGCGCGAAGCCGACCTGGACCGCCACCTGTCCAACGGAAGGCCACAAGAGGCCAAACCTGCGACAGAAGCGATAAAGGTAGCGCCCAAGCCCGAGGCCAAGATAATCAAACCGGAGAACGGGGAGGACAAAAACAAGAAGCAGGAGCCTCCAGCGGAATTTGGCTCAAGCGGTGACTTATTGCTGACCCAGGCGATGAATTATTTTAAAGATAGCACGGCGAATAAGACAGCGAACAAGGACGCGGCAAAAGTAACGAATTGATTATCAGTTCCGGTGGCTGCAGAAAACGGAGGAGTTAGGGAATCTGCGCAATTCCTCCGTAGCTCCGCAGATCAAGTTACCGGTAAATTGCAGACTTGTTCAGGTTATGTAGAGCAGGACGGCTGTGGAGTTATTATTCGGCGCAATGCGCTTTGCTTATTGCGCCCTACAGCATTAGACGCTCGTACCACATAAGCGATAGATGCCGGTCAATGCAAATCACCCGCGTGCTTACACTGAGCTGTAACAGTAGGGCGTCAATAAGCAAAGCGCATTGCGCCGTATGATTATTGCATTTACAGTATCCCCATCGGCATCTCCAGCAATCCCATCGCCATACTGGGGCAGGTGATGGGATCACTGTCCTATAAACCGTTTTGCCGCGCCTCTGCCGGCAACAACGGATCCTGGCCAGCGTCTAAACACTCGCGCCGCTCCGAATAATGAATGACAATCAACTGCTGCGCTACAGCCGCCACATTCTATTGCCGCAAATTGGCATACAAGGGCAGGAAGCTTTAATTCGGTCACATGTGCTTATTATCGGTGCAGGCGGGCTGGGTTCACCTGCGGCGATGTACCTCGCTGCAAGTGGTGTCGGCAAACTTACCATTTGCGACAATGACGAAGTCGACCTGACCAATCTCCAGCGCCAAATCATTCACAGCACTGGTCGGATCGGCACGACCAAGACAAATTCCGCCAAAAAGACACTGGCCGGAATCAATCCCGAAGTCAATGTGATTACGCTGAACGAGCGCATGGATGAAGAAAAACTGTTGAGAGTCGTTGCGAATGCCGATGTCGTGGTAGATGCGAGCGACAATTTTTCCACCCGGCTCGCCATCAACCAAGCCTGTATCATTCGTAAAAAACCGCTTGTATCGGGTGCGGCAGTGCGCTTCGATGGACAAGTCGCCGTATTCGACCTAAGTCAGGGGCACAGCCCCTGTTATCAATGTCTGTTTCCCGGAACCGGCGAAAACGAGGATATGCGTTGCGCCATTATGGGTGTGTTTGCGCCACTGGTAGGTATTATTGGTTGTGTGCAAGCAGCGGAAACGCTAAAAATCCTGCTGAATATCGGCGAAACGCTGAATGGTCGTTTGTTGCGTCTCGATGGTTTGACGATGGAATGGCGTTCAGTCAAACTGAATAAGGACCCGGCATGCACGGCATGCGGTACGGATGAGCCAGTTATGATCTAATAGGCAGGCAATTGAGCGGCACCGTCGGATAAACAGATAAGTCTCCACCGAGCGCTGGCCTGCATCGGGCCACCCCTATCTCAGACTCCTATGTGAGGAAAACCATATTTATATTTTCCCTTGGGCTTCAAAGACTGCTGTTTCCCCCGTTCGCCTGTGCCACATCATAGTGGTGATGCCTTCGCACTGAGCTCCGCTTGCCGGCAGTAGTATTCCGCTTGCAGCCTTCCTCTCCATCCCGCTGTGAACACGGTGGTTGGTACGGCAACGTACTGACGCCCTTACCAATGATGCTTAACATTTTCTAAACATAAGCCTGCCGGGGCTGTCGTGGCTAAAGCAACTTTGGAGTCACAAGAAAAATTTGTTATCGCCGCATAAAAACAGCATGCATACGAAAGTATTTTCCATCATATACCGGTATCTATCATTCCTGCTGCCATTGGGGGAACGTGCCGGCTCTGGGCATGGGAACATGGAACTTTGGGAGAACCCGGCCAACCGTGCCCGCAGATGCGCCACCGCACGGCGCGTCTTGCTGTAATTCTTCACTTTGAGTTTGGCCAACTCCGCTCGTCTGATTCGATGAAAGAGCAGAATGGAGAGAATCGCCCGGTCGCGCTGGAGAGATTACATACGGGACCAAGAGTCGAAGGCCCTGGCCAGCGACCGTTCATAGATAATGAGATAACGGATCGCCTGAAACCAGGCAATCCCATCTTGGGAGAAAGTCTGTACAGTTACCTTCCGAGTATACGCTTAGCCTCGACTATCTCGGGGCGCGGGCTGCCAGCGTGCTCGGTCAATTTAAGCAGCTGCTCCGAGTAGTGAATTGCCTTCTGCTCATTGCCCGCTCGCTTTGCATTTTGAGCTGCTCCCGCGATCGCGCGATATCGATTGGACTGTTGCTCAAGAACTTTTTCGAATTCAGCGAGAGCATCAGCCGGTTTCTGGTCACGTTCAAGTATCGTTGCCAACATCTCTCGCGCCGGAACGATTGGCCCAGGCGTGACGACGTTCTTTGCGCTTGCATCTTCACGCTCTGCCGCTCGGCGCAGTATTGCGGTACCCTCATCGCGTTTGCCTTCCGCAAAGGCCGCCAGTCCACGTATTACCTCGACCTGGATGTCGATCTGATCGGCCCAGTAGTTTAATTTAATAGCCGCCGCCGCATCGCGAAGTTCGGTCAACCGCTTCGCCTCGAATTTTGCCTTAGCCGGCTCTCCACTCATCGCTGAACCAATACCGCGGGCGAAAGCGTTGACCGCTTCAGCCTGTGGATACTTTTTCCATGGGTAGGTATCCCGGGCATACAACCGCAAATTCGCTGCCTCCTGCCAGGCTCCGCGTTCAAGTGCGATCCTTGCGGGGATAGCAGCGTACGGATACGCGACCCCAAGCATGTCAATCCCATGTCTCGCTTGCTCTTGCTCCATGACTTTTCGCGCCGCGAGATCCTGACCTAACTGCAGATGGGCATATACCATGTAGTCGGATGCATGATGCCCGTCGTGGGTAATCGAGTCATCCGCCGTCGCGGCCGCACGACGGTTTGTATCAATCGACTCTTGCCAGAAGCCTGTGAGGGTGAAGATGTGCGATGGCATGTGCAAGGCGTGAGGCGCGTCCGGAGCGATTTTCGCGTACTTCTTCGCAGCGTCGATCCCACGCTTGGCCAACGGTGGATAGTCATAACTGTGAATAAGATAGTGCGCCACTCCAGGATGGTTTGGCTCCCGGGCAAAGATCGGCTCGAGTAACTTGGCGGCGTGCAATTGATTGCTATAGGTCTTGTCAGTGGGATCAAAGTTCCTCGAGAGAATAAGCGCATACAATACGGTTGCCTCACTGTCGTCGGCATTTCGTTGTGCCAGCTGCGCCATCGCTTTTTCGAAGGCATCAGCCCTTTCACGATAGTTGGCGTTGTTCAGGCCTTTATAGAATATTTCGAGTGCATCGACATAGTCACGCTCTCGCTGAGTCTTGAGCCCGGACTTACGCGCGGCATCGAGTAATATCGGCCCCTCAGTCATTGCTTTTTCTGACAAGGTGACTGGCCAGGCAAACGGGTTATCGAGAATCGCTAGAGCTTTTACCCAATGAGCCATACCACAAGTGGGGTCGGCCTTGAGTACGTCGTCAGCCGTTGCAATGGCACGTTGCCACTGAAAAGAGTGGTAGTACGCTATTGCCATATTAAACCTGGCTTGTGCCGTAGCGTTACACTCCACTTTGAAGTGTACATCGCCAATCATGGGTTTATGTGAACCCTCGGCATCCGCTCTTGCGACTTGAGTCAATGCCAGTGCCAAGAGCGTCGATACTAATACCGTAGTGCTTCTCCTCATGAAATTCATTCTAGCCTCCTTGGGTGTCATTTTCTGACATTGGCAAGTAAATTAGGTGGTGGCCCGATCGGCTCGAATTTTTTCAATAATGGGATATCCTCTTTGCTTATCCAGCGGATATCCGTATCAAATGTGTTGTGGGGTCCCCAACTGCCAGTAAATTTCTTACCATCAGGCGTGAAAGTCCAGCACATTTCTTCACCCGGAGTATTGATGACATCACCGAGATTGATCGGTTTCTGCCATTCTCCATTGGCATTCACATGAAAATGTTGTAATTCCATGTATTCGAAATGTAGAGGTCTCATGGAAACCGCCTTAAACGAAAACATGTATGCTCACGTTGTTCCGGCTTGACTAAAATCAAGTCCAACCGCTCGATAAATGGCGGTAGAGCCGCATGAAAAAGAGACAAGATCGTGCAAGATCGATTTCTCAGGCGAAGTCATTGATCGCCCATCAGCGTTTCAGTCATTGGCCCGGAGCAGCATGTCTGAACGCTTCACTTGAGAGTATTACCCTTCGTTGCGCTTCCCAATACTCCATCGGATCCCGTTTGAAACCGCTTTTGGCAAATTGATGCCAACGGCCCGCAATGTAGCACATCAGCATGTTTGCCTGGGCGGATATGTCCGAATCGGACGCGATTTCACGCTCACCGGCCGCAAAGCGCAGCGCCTGTTTCAGCGTCGCCTCCAACCGGTCGTGCAATTGATTGATGCGTGTTTGCAGGCGATCATTTTCATTTATCAGCGCATCGCCGATCAATACTCGCGTCATACCGGGGTTCTTTTTCGCAAAACCAAGCAGTAGCGCTAAAATCCCTTCTACTTGCTTAACGCCGCTTGACTCTTCAGTCGTCAACTTATTGATAAGGCTGAACAGTGTTTTCTCGATGAACTCGATCAAGCCGTCATACATCTGCGCCTTACTGGCGAAATGACGATAAAGTGCGGCCTCGGAAACATGCAGGTTGGCAGCTAGCGCCGCTGTAGTGATTTTCCCCGCACGGGGCTCTTCCAGCATTCCCGCCAGAACCTGCAGGATTTGATCTTTTCTCTCGCCGGGCTTGGCTGCCATGTATTCCTCGATTCGATAACTCTGTCATTCAAATTCTTATAAGCCTGTGTCGAACCAGGGTGGTTCAGGCGTGAATATTCACGAAATAAGTCGGAAAATATCGTCAGCAGCGAAAATAACGACATCTGGTCAATGGAGCTGGAATCGAGTTCGGACGCCGCCCCGGATCTCTGGTGAAGATCTGCCTATCCACTTAGCTCGCCTTTATAAGCGTACCCACACCCTCATCCGTCATCACCTCAAGCAGTAATCCGTGCTCTACCCGCCCATCAATAATGTGACAGGATTTGACGCCGTTTTTCACTGCGTCCAGTGCAGAACCGATTTTTGGTATCATGCCACCGGAGATGGTTCCGTCGGCAAATAATTCATCCACTCTCTGCGCAGTCAATCCGGTTAACAGGTTACCATTCTTGTCCAGCACACCGGGAGTATTAGTAAGCAGTATCAGCTTCTCGGCATTTAAAACCCTCGCCAATTCTCCCGCAACCAGATCGGCATTGATATTGTAGGATTCTCCATTCTTGCCCACGCCGACAGGGGCGATTACCGGAATAAAATCGCGTGTTTCCAATAGCTCGATCAAAGCAGGGTTTATGCTTTCAATTTCCCCAACCTGGCCGATATCGAGCCATCCGCCCGCTTTCTCGCTGTCCTGCATAAGCATTTTTTTTGCACGGATGAAGCTGCCGTCTTTACCGGTCAAGCCAACTGCAAGACCTCCATGCTGGTTGATAAGGTTGACGATTTCCTTATTGATCAGTCCCAGCACCATTTCCACCACATCCATTGTTTCGGCATCGGTCACGCGCATTCCCTGGATAAACGCGCCTTGCTTGCCCACCCGCTTCAGCATATCGTTGATCTGTGGTCCGCCGCCGTGAACGATTACAGGGTTCATTCCCACAAGCTTCAGCAGCACGACGTCGCGGGCGAAGCCTTGTTTGAGATGCTCCTCGATCATGGCATTACCGCCATATTTAATGACAATCGTTTTACCGTGAAAACGCCGAATATAAGGCAAGGCCTCGGCCAGAATTTTCGCTTTATCTTTTGCAGCAGTTTGGGATGATGACATGGCTCTTCTCGGTGGCGTGGCTCTCGATAACTTTACGAGTATTTTTCAGGTTGAGTATTTTAACCCGGATGTTTCATAAATTCGCGTGATGATTGCGCAGGATTTTGTTTCGTAGGGAGATTTTGTGAAAGAGTGGCGTAGTTATTCATACGCCCGACTAAACGAAATTTTCACACGAAACAAAAGACCAGCGAGGGCGCGCGTCAATTTATGAAACATCCGGGTTAGTATCAGGACTTTGAGAAAAGAAGGAAATTCATCTCGCTGCCCTGTCACCGCTCAAACCTTATGGAAACGCTGGTTATAGCAGGCTGCCCGCTGGAGATGACGAGCTGATCCATCAGGTGGTAACAAGATCAATATTGCCGATCTCAGAATCATGCACAACCGCGAGAACGATCGGATGGGGTAATTATCCTGAACCCGGCGGTTGAGCGCTCGTTTTTCAGCTCACCCGTCAACCAGCGCTATAACCGAAAAGGATTTTTCGTATCCCTTGAGCTTCACCTTTTTGGTGAGTTCACTCCACTTCGTCCAACTGCCGGATTCAGGAGAATCCATAACAACGGCACAAATTGTGTTCTTCTCGGCGAAAGCAGTTCGCTCTTCCTTCGGTTCGGGTTATTAATGAGGAATGGCGAGAGAACTGCCTCCAGCACAGCCATATCCGGGGAGTCAGGAATTTGACGTTATGCTTCGCATAGCGTTTTGATCTTCGCCTATTGTCTCACTCAGGCGTGTACCCGGCGTGTACGGGCTTCTCGTCGAACCAGCGGTACAACGTGGGCAATACAACGAGCGTCAGCAAAGTCGAGGTGATCAGGCCACCGATCACCACGACGGCCAGCGGACGTTGCACTTCAGAACCGGGGCCGGTGGCAAAAAGAAACGGTACCAGACCCAGCATGGCGACGGTAGCCGTCATCAGTACCGGGCGAAACCGCTGCTCGCAGCCCTTGATGACCGCGTCGGCCACGCTTGCCCCTTCATCGCGCAGCTTCCGTATATAGGAAATCAGCACTACCCCATTCAGTACCGCAATGCCCCATAAGGCGATAAAACCCACCGAGGCCGGAACCGAAAGATATTCGCCGGTGACGAAAAGCCCGATAACGCCCCCGATGGAAGCAAATGGCAGCACCAGAATGATGAGTCCCGCAAGCTTGATCGAATTGAACAATACGAAGAGCAGGAAGAAGATCGCTACAATAGTAAGCGGAACTATCAGCGAAAGTGTCGCCATGGCACGTTCCATATTCTCGAACTGGCCACCCCAGACAAAATAATAGCCGGTTGGCAGTTTGATTTCCCTGGCGACACGCTCCTGTACCTCTGCAACGAAACCGCCGAGATCGCGTTCATGCACGTTGGCGCCGATCACCACGCGGCGTTTCGCGTATTCGCGGGACACCAGCGCCGGCCCATCGACAACCTGGATGTCTGCCACCGCGCGCAGCGGCACTAAAACGCCGCCTTGGGCCGAGGCGCCGTCCGGCCCGGTTTTTCCAGGCACTCGCAACACGAGATCGCGGATCGCCTCGACATCGTTGCGAAAGCGTTCGGGAAAGCGCAGAAGGAGGACAATGCGGCGCTCGCCCTCAAACACGGTAGTAACTGCCTTTCCTCCGATAGCGGTTTCGATGAGCTCGTTCACGTCGGCGACGTTGAGACCGTGGCGTGCAATAGCACGGCGATTGATGTCGATGGTCAGCGATTGTTGGCCGGACAAACGTTCGATACGAATATCTCTGGCGCCACGCACGGACTTGAGGATGCGCGCCACTTGCTCCGACAACTTGCGCAACTCTTCCAGATTGTCGCCAAAGATCTTGATCGCGACTTGCGAGCGCACGCCGGTGACCATCTCGTCCACACGCTGTTCGATCGGTTGCGACAAGACGATGGATACGCCGGGTAGCACCGCCAATACCTTGCGGATATCCTCTTCCACTTCTTTCTGGGTGCGACCGGAATCCGGATCCAGCGCGGCAATGGGATCCGATTCGTTCTGCGATGCCGGGTCCGCAGGGGAATCGCCACGACCGAGCTTGGATACTACGCTCTTGACCCCAGGCACTGCGGCAATCAGTCTCATTGCCTCTGATTCCATTTTGATGGATTCATCTAGAGAAATTGAGGGTACCCGGATGATAACCGGCGTTATCGAGCCCTCCTGCATCGTCGGGATGAAGGATTTACCCAGCAACGGGAACAGTGAAAAAGACAGCACGAGCAGGCCCAGGGATATGATGATAGTCACCTTCTCCCTGGCTAGCGCCGAATTGAGAAGGCGACGGTAGCCCGATTTGAGCAAAGCGATAATTCTGGTGTCATGGTCAGCGCCCCCCTTGAGCATGTACGCGCAGAGTACTGGCGAAAGTGTCAGGGAAACAATAAGCGATACCGCCAGTGCAATGGCGATAGTGAATGCAAGCGGACTGAACGTCTTGCCTTCCATGCCTTGCAGCGCCATCAGCGGCAGAAACACCAGAATAATGATCGAAATGCCAAAAATCACCGGTGTTCCCACCTCGACCACCGCGTCTACGATAAGTTGCAGCCGAGATTCGCCACCGGTGGCATGACCCAGGCGATGATAGACATTTTCCACCACAACCACCGTGGAATCGACCATCAGTCCGATAGCGATCGCCAATCCCCCCAGTGACATGAGGTTCGCGGAGATCTCCTGCTGGTTCATCACCATGAAGGTGATCAGCGGCGTAATAATGAGTGTCGCCACTACGATCAGGCTGGAGCGTACATCCCCGAGGAAGATGAACAATATCACTACCACGAGCAGTATGCCTTCGATCAGCACTTTGCTCACCGTCCACAGCGCGGAATCCACGAGATCGGTTCGATCGTAAAAAGGCACAATCTGGAGCCCACCCGGCAGCAGCGCACGCTCATTAATTTCGGCCACCTTCTCCTTCACCCGCCCAACGATTTCCTTGGCGTTCCCGCCGCGCAACATCATTACTATGCCCGCGACAGACTCGGTGTAGCCGTTCTTGATGCTGGCGCCCTGGCGCACCTCGGTGCCAAACTCCACCCGCGCCACGTCACGAACAAATATGGGTATACCGTCCAGCTCTTTAAGAACGATATTTCGGATGTCATCCAGCGTCTGGATCAGGCCAACGCCACGGATCAGGTACTGTTCGGCATGCAGTGGAAGTATATTGCCGCTGGCGTTGGCATTATTACTGGCGATGGCCCTGTCAACCTGCGCCAATGTCAAGTCATAATGGCGTAACCGGTCGGGGTTGACCAAGACATGATATTGCTTGACAAATCCTCCCATGGAATTGATCTCAGCCACGCCGGGAACAGAGCGCAGTAATGGACGCACCACCCAGTCCTGTATGGTGCGCCGTTCAGTCAACTCCTGCGTCGTGAGCGCACGTTCGCCATCGTCGGGATGTTCGATGGTGTATTGATATACCTCGCCCAGACCCGTCGATACGGGGCCGAGTACCGGTGTGATACCCTTTGGCATCCTGTTGGATACTTCAATCAGCCTTTCCATTACCAGCTGACGCGCGAAGTAAACGTCGGTCTGGTCGGTAAATACAAGGGTGATAAGAGAAAGCCCGCTTTTGTTCAAGGAACGCATCTCTACCAGGCCGGGCAGACCTGTCATCGCGATTTCCACCGGTACCGTCACCAATCGTTCGATCTCCTCCGGGCTGCGACCAACTGCCTCAGTGGCGACCTGTACCTGTATGTTGGTCACGTCCGGAAACGCATCGACCGACAATTTCGTCGATGCGCGCAGTCCTATGCCGACCAGGGCCAGCGCGATCACCACCACAATCAGGCGTTGCTTGAGCATGGCGCGTACGATTGAGGCAAGCATGGGTTTATTCCAATTCAGCGAGCTTGCGCTCGTTATCCAAATGAAAGGCGCCATCCACCACAATAGGCTGCTCGGCCGTGAGTCCCTTCAGCACGGGACGCATATCGGCCACTTCAGGGCCCAGCTCGACGGGAATACGCAGAAACCGATTATTGCCTTGAGACAGGAAAACATAGTCGCGATTGGCTTCACGCACCACTGCGGTTTCCGGCACTACCATGCTTTTATGCGGGTTATCCGTAATATGCATGGTAGCAAGCATGTCGGGCTTGAGCTTCCGCTTGGGGTTCTCTACCATCGTCCGCACCATCACCGTACGGGTCAAAGGATTTACCGTATCGGCAACGAAGATGATGAGCCCGTCGAAGTTTACATCGCCAAGTGCCGGTACGTGGATCTCTACGTGCTGACCGACCCGCACATTTCGCGCTATCTGCTCCGGCACATCGCCCACCACCCAGACGGCGGACAGGTCGGCCACCTGAAATAGCTGATCGGCTGGCTGCACCACTTGCCCGATGATGACATGCCGACCAATAACGATGCCGCTTTTCGACGCTTTGATGGCAACGGACGGCAGGATATGGCCTTTATCCACCAAGTCTTTCAGCGCACTGTTGTCCACGCCCAGCAGCCTCAATTGATCCTTCGCCGCCTCCAGCTCGGCACGCGAAACCTCCAGCTCCGACTCGCGCCGCTCCACCTCTGCAATGGCGATCACGTCAGCGGAAAGTAAATGGTGAGCACGCTCGGCCGCTTTCTGGGCCAGTACAGTCCGCGAAGACGCCCGTAAATAGGCCAGTTGTGCCTGAGTTAATTCGGGACTGGAAATACGCGCCAACGGCGCTCCGGCATCAACGCTCTCACCCAGCGTCACGTATAGGTCGATGATGCGCCCTGTTACGTAGGATCCGATACTGACGAGCCTCTCCTCGTCCACTTCGACCTGGCTTGGAACCTGCAATTTATCGGCGAGATCGATCATTGTCGGCTGACCGATCGTGATGCGCTGCACCAATTCCGGCCGAATCGTGATGCTGTTCACATCCTCCGGCTCTTGCAGCACGACTTCTTTGCTGGGAGATGCGGCCTCCTTGCTGCCGCCGCATCCCGCGGCAAGGAGAACGGTAAATACAACGACACCGATCATCGGCAACGTAAGTTTCATTCGTGGGCTTGCTCCCCTGGATAATAAGCCCGCAGCCGATCGATTTCGGCAGCAGCAGCCTGTAAATCAAAGCGTGCCTGCAATGAATCCGCTAATATCCCTCTAAGTACACGCTGGGTATCGAGCACTTCAATCAGCGGCCGCTCGCCGAACCGGTAAGCTGCCTGGGCAATCTGCAATGCATTCTCGGCCTCCTTGATAATACCGCCCTCGAACATCTCCACCCTGCGCTGTGCGATTTGCAGGCCTTGCCAGGCGGATTCGAGCAACTGGCCGATCTCGAAGCGACGGTAGTCCAACGTTTCCCGCACGCGCGCAGAATCGGCCACAGCGGCATTGATTTCCCCCCGCCGCTGGTATAACAGAGGAATCGTCACTTTTAGACCGCCCCTGTTGTCCGTGTACTGCGCATCCTGATAATTGCTGTACACGACGTCCACCGAGGGCAGCACCGAAGCGCGTTCCTGATTGATTCGCAGACGTGCTTGTTCCGATTCGGCCTGCAAGCGCAACACATCGGGGTTGACAGCTGGCACTTCCAGACGTAATTGCTCCAGCGGAGGCAGGTTGACCGGATCGAACAGGGACGCGTTTATTACAAAATCAGGTTTCAAGGCACCCGCTGTAAATTGCATCAGCGCGACCCGCGCCCGTTGTGCATTCAATAGCGCCGCCTCTTTGCGGCTCGCGGCATTCAGTACCTCGGCATCCGCTCTGATCAACTCGAAACGCGCTGTTTCACCCACCCCTACGCCCACCTGGATGCGCCGCCGCACCTCTTCCATGAGGTCGAAAACGCTGGCTTCCATACGCGCTATCTCCTGGCGTAGCAGCAGTTCATACGCGCGTACCCGCAACTGTGCCGCCAGGTCTGCACGAACCTGATGAAAGCTGGCACGGCTGGCCTCTACGCCGGCCTCGGCTGAGCCGATGCGGGCGCTCCGCACAAATGGATTCTCAATAGTTTGACTGACAGTCACCTGACGTGTGTTCGTTGCTGGATTTGCGGCCGGGATTCGGGGATGTTGAGGGCCGCCTATGAGGCTCACTGTCGGATTAGGATAGGCTGTCGCCCTCACCACGCCTGCTTGCGCCATCTCCACTTGCGATTGAGCAGCGCGCACCAGTCCGTTGGCTTCCAGCCCCAGCCTTTGCAAGGCTTCGATGGAGAGTGCCCCGGCAGGCACGGGTGGAGATGCTGTAGTGGAAGGCAAGGTGATGGACGGTATCGCGGAAGGTCGCCCCACAGACGGCACGGTAGGCGGCACCGACGTAGAAGGTATCGTAGTAGGCACATCAACAGGTGGTACCGCGCCGGACGCGGAGGGAGCAATTGCAGGTCTGGCTGCAGGCGCAATCGTAGGTGCAGGGGCAAAAACAGGTGCGGTGAGCTCAGGCATGGTTGCCGACCCTTGGGCTGAAGCAGGCGTAAGTGGCGAAACAAGGATCAGGCTGGGCAAAATACGATACAGAAGTGATATATGCATGTACTACCTTAAATTTTCCTGAAGCAATGCCTGCTCCAACGATGAGGCGAAGCTGAGTGCCAGGTACGATGACTGGATGCCCGGCCGCAAGCATTTGGCACAGCAATAAAAAATCAATTACCGAAAAAGCAACGTCATTCGGCCTCTCTTGGCAGAGGGATAAAAATTTAGTCTAATTGAGAATTTGCATCAAGAAAAGTAGTATCTTACTGATGATATAATCGATTTTTACGAATTATTGTCTCCCAGCTACGGCAAGGCGCACCTCGATGCTCAACTATAAACAGTTACATCATTTTTGGGCCGTCGCAAAGGCCGGCAGCATTGTCCGGGCGAGCGAACGCCTGAATCTCACGCCACAAACCCTGAGCGGCCAGATCGGATTATTGGAAGAGTCGCTTGGCGTAGCGCTTTTTCTGCGCGTCGGAAGACGTCTGGAATTGACGGAGACGGGCCGCCTCACGCTTTCCTACGCCGATGAAATCTTTCAGGTCGGGAACGAACTGGAAGAGGCGCTGCGCAGCCACCCTGAAAGCCATTTCATTTCATTCCGCGTGGGCGTCGATGATGCCGTTCCGAAGTCCATTGCCTACCGGTTGCTTACCCCGGCGATGACGCTCGCCGAGCCGGTGCGCATCGTCTGCCGAGAAGACAAGCTTGTCCGCTTGCTGGTGGAGCTGGCGATCCAGCGCCTGGATCTGGTGCTCGCGGACCGGCCCATGCCGGCCGAGACCAATGTAAAAGGCTATAGCCATAAACTCGGCGACTGCGGCATCACATTCTTCGCCGAACCGCGGCTTGCGGCACAGTTCAAGCAGGCATGGCCTCACATTCTTGACTCGGCACCTATGCTCATTCCCGGAAAGGAAGCCGCTGTGCGAATACCGCTAATGCGCTGGTTCGATTCGCAACAGCTTCGCCCGCGTATCGTGGGGGAGTTTGACGACAGTGCGTTGATGCAGGCCTTTGGCCAGGCCGGCATCGGCATTTTCATCGCACCATCGGTGATAGCCGACGAAGTACAGCGTGAGCACGGCGTTACAATTATTGGTCAGACAGACGACGTCACCGAACAGTTTTACGCCATCTCCATGGAACGTCGCCTGACCCACCCCGCCGTCGTTGCCATCAATGATACCGCTCACCGGAAACTATTCGCAAACCTATATCCCGGGAGCACTCATAAAGCCACTCGGCAAAATTGACTTCATCGGAGAAATTGCTGCCTGTACCTCGACAGTACTATTTCTCACTTTCGGTCGCCAAAAATAGCTCATTGATTCGTTTTACGAAACTGGCAGGATCCTCAAGCTGACCACCTTCAGCCAACAATGCCTGATCGAACAGGATGTGACTCCAGTCATCGAAGTGAGCCTCATCCGATTTCAGGCGCTGGATCATGGGATGATGGGGATTGATCTCCAGGATAGGCTTGGCATGATCCACTTTCTGCCCCGCCGACTTCAGCAGGCGCTCCAGATTCCCGCTCATGTCGTGGCTATCGGCAACCAGGCAAGCAGGAGATTCCGTGAGGCGTAACGTCACACGTACATCCTTCACCTGCTCGCCGAGAACGCTCTTTATTTTCTCGGTAAGCTCCTTGTATTCGCCTGCTTCTTTCTCTTGCTCCTTTTTCTCCGCCTCATCCTCCAGTTTTCCCAGGTCCAGGCTACCCTTAGCCACAGATTGCAGGGGCTTACCCTCGAACTCCGTCAGATTTGCAACCAGCCATTCATCCACGCGATCGGACAGCAATAATACTTCGATTCCTTTCTTGAGGAAGACTTCCAGATGGGGACTGCTTCGGGCTGCCTTGAGGCTATCGGCGGTAACATAATAAATTTTTTCCTGACCCTCCTTCATGCGGGCGATGTAATCGCTGAACGACACAGTCTGCTCGTCGGAGTCGGTATGGGTGGAGACGAAACGTAACAGCTTGGCGATACGTTCACGATTAGTGAAGTCTTCAGCCACTCCCTCTTTGATAACCTGCCCAAATTCCTTCCAGAAGGTCTTGAATTTGGCTTTGTCGTCTTCCTGGTCGCTTTGAGCCAGGTCTTCGAGCAGGCCCAACACTTTTTTCGCGGCACCCGCGCGTATGGCTTCTATATCTTTCGATTCCTGTAATATCTCGCGCGAAACATTTAGGGGCAGGTCGTTCGAGTCGATTACACCACGCACAAAACGCAAATAGTTCGGCAGCAACTGCTTGGCGTCATCCATGATAAAGACCCGCCGGACATAAAGCTTGATGCCATGGCGGGATTCACGATCGAACAAGTCGAAGGGGGCGCGCGACGGAATATAAAGCAGTTGCGTATATTCCTGCTTACCCTCTACCCTGGCGTGAAGATAGGCCAGCGGCGGCTCGAAATCATGCGCCACGTGCTTGTAGAATTCGTTGTATTGCTCAGCTGTTATTTCGCTCTTGGGTCGCGCCCATAGCGCACTTGCCTGATTAACGGTCTCGTCTTCATCGGTAATCGCGTTTTCATTTTTTTCCTGAGACCACTCCTCTTTCTTCATCACAATGGGAAGGGTAATATGGTCTGAATACTTCCGTATGATAGAGCGGAGCCGCCAGCCGTTGAGCAGGTCATCCTCGCCTTCGCGCAAATGCAGCGTGATCTCGGTGCCGCGATCTATTTTCTCCACTGTCTCCAGCGTATAATCTCCTTCACCAGCGGATTCCCAACGGATCCCATGCTCAGGCGTCATGCCGGCACGACGCGTAACGAGCGTCACCTTGTCCGCAACGATGAAGGCTGAATAAAAACCGACGCCAAACTGGCCAATCAAATGCGCATCCTTGGCCTGATCGCCGGTTAACGAACTGAAGAATTCACGCGTGCCCGACTTGGCGATTGTGCCTATATGGTCAATGACCTCCTGCCGCGACATGCCAATGCCGTTATCGGAAATCGTGAGGGTGCGGGTCGCGACATCATAGCCGACGCGAATCTTCAGATCCGAGTCGGATTCGTACAGCGCACCATCGGAGAGGCCCTCGAAGCGTAGCTTATCGGCCGCATCCGATGCGTTGGAAATCAGTTCGCGCAAAAAAATTTCCTTGTTACTATATAAGGAATGAATCATCAGCTTGAGCAACTGCTTGACTTCAGTCTGGAAACTTAGATGTTCTTTTGTAGCTGTGTCTTGCATGGTTTTATCTCCTGAAATAACGCAATAGGATAAATTAGGGCGCATTGGAAGTTTTCAAGCCGCCCAGCGCTAATAAACCGCCAAATCTTGCTTCAACCTAAATCCGGTAGTTGGGCGGGGAGAAGTGTACGGTTTTTGGGGTGCAGGGCAAGGTGCAACGACGCGGAATGCGACCGCGCAGGGCGGAGCAGTGCCTTCCGCAGGAAGGTGCGACCCCGAAGCGGGATGCGGGCGCCCCCGTGCGTGTGGAACGCGATCGCGGCATCCCCTGCGCTGCCCGATCCCCACTGCGTGGGGCCCCTCGGGCGACGCTTCAGGCGCCGTTCCATTCCAAGGAGTTGCAACGTAGCCATGTGCCCCAAAAACTGTACAATTCTCCCCGTAGCGGCCTCACCCGGAAGGTAAGGGTCAAATAATATGAAATATTGTTATTTAATCATAACACTGATCTATTAAATGAGCGGTCAACTACCGGATTTAGGTTCAATGCGTGATTTGCTTCCTATTAATCCATTTTGATTTACAGTCCGGGGTCCAGTCATGTGCATCATAAAAACTTTCGTCCGTTGTCTCGTCTTTTGCATGTTCTGTTGTGTTTTACCTGTCGCCGCGCAAGATCAGGCTCACCCGCTTCCGCTGGATAAAATTAAACTACCTGCCGGCTTTTCAATCGAACTGTGGGCAGAGGTACCCAATGCGCGGGGGTTGGCATTGGGGAAAAAGGGCACTGTATTCGCTGGCTCCACCTCGGCAGGGAAGGTCTATGCCGTCACGGAAGCTGACGGTACACGCAAGGTGACAACCATCGCCAGCGGGCTTGACCTTCCCTTAGGAGTGGCGTTTCGGGATGGCGCACTATATGCCTCCGCTGTCGACCGAATTTTACGGTTCGATGATATCGAGGAAAATCTGGATAAACCGGCGAAGCCGACGGTGATAACAGACAACTTTCCGAATGAGAAGCACCATGGCGGCAGATTCATCGCTTTCGGACCCGATAACCTGCTTTATGTCGCGGTCGGGGCACCGTGCAATGCTTGCGAGCCCGATCCGGCGCGTTTCGCATTGATCTCGCGCATCAAGCCCGACGGCTCGGGCTACGAGGTCTTCGCCAACGGCGTGAGGAATACGGTGGGTTTCGACTGGCACCCTGGAACAAAGGATTTATGGTTCACAGATAACGGCCGTGACTGGCTGGGCGATAATCTGCCGCCGGACGAACTCAACCGTGCGCCCGCAAAAGGCATGCATTTTGGTT